>NZ_AP028067.1:2538717-2856057 GCF_030297155.1 Vibrio sp. FE10
GTACTCCGACCTTTTCATGCGATACAAACTAGCACCACACGAAACAACATGCAACAAATTATTAACCTAATAAATCGGAATAAATAGCGATTCACTCTGACTTATTATGCAAAAGGTAGCGTTTTCGCCTCAATTTAATGAATGAATTCTATCAATAAGCTGCAATTACACGCCTTACATTGTTTAAATAAAGTTAATCAAAATGAGATTCTCGTAGCTTGATGCCTCACAAGAAAAACAAGTTTTGTGAACTTAGATATGTCGAGATCAGCAAAATATAATCTGCGCGTTCAACACAACACGCCCAGCATAAGTCACAATTATTTTAAGGTTATTACATTGTAAGCATTTCACCGGGAGCAGTTGGGAAACAAGTAATAGTGAAATAACTCAGTAAGAATCGGGCATTGAGCTCAAGTCATGGCGACAAAGGCTCGAAGAAGATAGGTAAACGTCAGTTTGTGAAAACAAATTACACGTTTCATCAATGGAACGTTAATGAATCGCTACGTTTTGTAGCTTTCTTTCACATACACTCATAAAGTGATCAAGATCAATCACCCTAAAGGGTAAGCTTGTTAGACTCCTCAGCACACAATAAGGCATTAAAAATGCCAAATATTTCTTTTAACTTAACTGCATAAAGCACATCAAAATCGTGCAACATAATGTTAATGAGTTATAACTAAGAAATAACGCAATTACGCGAACTTATAGAATTCAATTTTAGAATTACTAACATAAAAATATGAGGAATCTATGTCAGACGTTGTCAATAATGCGAACTCTGAAGTAGAAGAGAAAAGCTATAAAGAGCTGCACCGCCCTGCTTCTGAATTTGAGAGCCGCTCAGATTATCTAGATCACGAACTTCAAATCATGAAGCCTCGTCGTTTTGGCCTAAACCTTCCTGGCCGTGACTTCCGCTTTGAACTTGAAGACCTTGTTCCTGCACTTGCTGGTACCATCGGTATCATCGCGATGTACTCAGCAGTAATGATGTCTTGGGCTGATGGCCTAACTCAAGCTTGGGATCACGTAAACCTTGGTAAAGACTTCGCAATTGAAGTTGCTCGAGTAGAAATGCTTATTCCTGCACTTCTGTTCTGTATTCTTGCTTCTGGTTTCTTCAACCCTAAAGCAAACCTTGCCGGTAACCACGGCCCAATGATTCCTCTTATTGGTACCATCGCTCTCGCTGGTGCTCACCCTCTTGCATTGGCAATCCTTATCGGTGTCTTCGGTCTAATCCTAAGTTTCCTAAAAGGCGGCTCCAAGCTGGTTAACCTGACTTCGGAAGGTACCGCTGGCGGCTTGCTCATTTTCTTAGGCCTAACAGGCACCATGAGCCAAATTAACTCGATTCAAGCATGGGCGGTTGGTCTTCAATCTTCTACTGTTGAAGCGGGTAGCATGGGTTACGTTGGTTTAATCGTTCTTGCTATTACTATCGCTATCTACGCTTTCCTTGCAAAAGTGAACAAGCGTTGGTTGGCGATTCCTGTTTGTGCATTCACCGGCCTTGCTATTGCACTAGCATTAGGTGCTGGCTTCGATATCGTATTCGAAACTGAAATGGGTATTCCAAACCTGAACCCAGTTTACTGGTGGGGTTCGACTTCTGAAGGTTGGATGCTTGGCCTGCCAAACGTAGAGCACTTCATTGCTTCTCTGCCTTTCGCAATCCTTGCAGTAGCGATGTGGTCACCTGACTTCCTAGGTCACCGTATCTTCCAAGAACTGAACTACCCTAAAAAGTCTGAAAAAGTACTAATGGACGTAGATGACACAATGACTATGTGTTCTGTTCGTCAAATGGTCGGTACTGCGGTTGGTGGTGGTAACATCACATCTTCTTGGGGTACTTACATGATCCCAGCAGCAATCGCTAAACGTCCTATCCCTGGCGGCGCAATTTTACTTGGTTCTCTATGTATTATTGTTGCAATCCTTGGCTTCCCTATGGATGTAGCGGTATGGCCACCAGTAATGCGTGTTGCGCTACTTGTAGGTGTATCTCTACCTCTTCTTGAAGCGGGTATGCAGATGGTTAAGGATTCAAAAGATTCACAAGCGGCTGGTATCTGTATCTTTGGTTCTGCAGTTGTTAACCCTGTATTAGCTTGGGCTTTAACAATGTTGCTTGATAACAACGGTCTGATTGGTGATAAAGAGCGTGCGAAGCGTCTATCATTTGTCGACAAGATTGTTATCCCAGTCGGTGTTCTAGTTATCTGTCTAGTAGCAATGCTTGCAGTTGGTATGCTAGAAAGCCAATATGGTCTAAAAGCTTGGCTATAATGGTCTTTACTACACAAAAGTAGTATTGAGACTAAAAAAAAGTTTGGGTGGCAACCCCTGCCACTCAAATTTTTTCAACTTTTTTTGGCATTTATTGATTTAGTTTAAGGTTTGCAGGAATTTTTTAGCGTAGTCTTGAATTCATAGAGTAAAGACAACATATAAAAAGTAGTGACAATATATATAACCATATGAAGCTTATATGCTCATATATATTGTTATTAATAAGAGTGTACTACCCTTACGAGGGGCGCTGGCTCAACAGTGTTAAGTACGAATTTTTTCTACTAAAAAGGTAGGTATGTCATGGCAGAGCAATTTGCTAAAGCTTGGGAAGATTTTGCTGCAGGTGAGTGGCAAAGCGAAGTAAACGTTCGTGATTTCATTCAAAAGAACTACACGCCGTATGAAGGCGACGAGTCTTTCCTAGTTTCTGAAGGTACTGAGGCGACTAATACGCTTTGGGCTTCGGTAATGGAAGGTATCAAACAGGAAAACGCAACTAAAGCACCTGTAGATTTCGATACTTCTGTTATCTCTACCATCACTTCTCATGATGCGGGCTACATCCAAAAAGACCTTGAAACAATTGTTGGTCTACAAACTGAAAAACCACTAAAACGTGCAATCATCCCTAACGGTGGTGTGCGTATGGTTGAAGGTTCTTGTAAAGCATACGGTGAAACTCTTGACCCGATGGTTTCAAAAATCTATTCAGAATACCGTAAAACACACAACGCTGGTGTTTTCGATATCTACACGCCTGATATCCTGAAATGTCGTAAGTCTGGTGTTCTGACTGGTCTTCCAGATGCATACGGCCGTGGTCGTATCATTGGTGATTACCGTCGCGTAGCACTTTACGGTATTGATTTCCTAATGAAAGACAAAGCAGCTCAATTCGCTTCTCTACAAGAGCGTTTCGAGAATGGCGAAGATCTTTCTGCAACAATGCAATTGCGTGAAGAGATTTCAGAGCAACACCGTGCTCTAGGTCAAATCAAGCAAATGGCAGCGACTTACGGCTTCGATATCTCTGAGCCAGCTCAATCTGCTCAAGAAGCTATCCAGTGGACTTACTTCGGCTACCTAGCTGCTGTTAAATCTCAAAATGGCGCTGCAATGTCTCTAGGTCGTACTTCGACTTTCCTAGACATCTACCTAGAGCGTGATATCGCTGCTGGTAAAATCACAGAAGACCAAGCTCAAGAAATGATCGACCACTTCGTAATGAAGCTGCGTATGGTTCGTTTCCTACGTACTCCTGAGTACGATGAGCTATTCTCTGGCGACCCAATCTGGGCAACAGAGTCTATGGGCGGTATGGGCATCGACGGTCGTACGCTAGTAACGCGTTCGAACTTCCGTTTCCTTAACTCTCTATACACAATGGGTCCTTCTCCAGAGCCAAACATCACTGTTCTTTGGTCTGAGCAACTGCCTGACGGCTTCAAACGTTTCTGTGCGAAGGTATCTATCGATACTTCTTCTATCCAGTACGAAAATGATGACCTAATGCGCCCTGACCTTGATTCTGATGATTACGCAATCGCTTGTTGTGTATCACCAATGATCGTTGGTAAGCAAATGCAGTTCTTCGGCGCTCGTGCTAACCTTGCAAAAACTATGCTTTACGCAATCAACGGCGGCGTTGATGAGAAGCTTAAAATGCAAGTTGGCCCAGTTGGCGACAAGATCACTGACGAAGTACTTAACTACGATGACGTAATGGGTCGCCTAGACACATTCATGGATTGGTTAGCTAAGCAATACGTGACTGCGCTAAACAGCATCCACTACATGCACGACAAGTACAGCTACGAAGCGTCTCTAATGGCTCTTCATGACCGTGACGTTCGTCGTACTATGGCTTGTGGTATTGCTGGTCTGTCTGTTGCTGCTGACTCACTGTCTGCAATTAAGTTTGCTAAAGTGAAGCCAATCCGTGATGAAGACGGTATCGCAACTGACTTCGAAATCGAAGGCGATTACCCTAAATACGGTAACAACGACTCTCGTGTAGATGATATTGCTTGTGAACTAGTTTCTACGTTCATGAACAAGATCCGTAAGCTTAAGACTTACCGTAACTCTATCCCTACACAGTCAGTTCTTACTATCACGTCTAACGTGGTATACGGTAAGAAGACAGGTAACACTCCAGACGGTCGTCGTGCTGGTGCTCCTTTCGCTCCTGGTGCTAACCCAATGCACGGTCGTGATGAGAAAGGTGCTGTAGCTTCACTAACGTCTGTAGGTAAACTACCGTTTGCTGATGCTCAAGATGGTATCTCTTACACATTCTCTATCGTGCCAAACGCACTAGGTAAAGAAGAAGATAGCCAACGTTCTAACCTTGCAGGCCTAATGGATGGTTACTTCCACCACGAAGCTGGCATTGAAGGTGGTCAACACCTTAACGTGAACGTTCTTAACCGTGAAACTCTAGAAGACGCAGTTAAGCACCCTGAGAAATACCCTCAGCTAACAATCCGTGTTTCTGGTTACGCTGTACGCTTCAACTCTCTGACTACAGAGCAGCAAGCTGACGTAATCGCACGTACATTTACTGAGTCTCTATAAGCTCACGCTAAATAGATAAGTAAAATAATATTAGCCCCGCCAATGTGCGGGGCTTTTTTATATCACCCAGAAATTTATTATTTCGTCTTCACTATACGAAACGTCAGATTGAGCAAAAAACCCGTCATCTATTCACTTTTTTTTCACACCTAAACTCTAATTACGGTACTATCTTGGTTCATAATTTAAGAGTAACTGCTCCATGAAATACCTGCGTTGTTTACCCCTGATCCTTCTCTCTTTTTCATCTTTGGCATCTGAGCGATCTACGCTAACTTTTGCTTTAGATAATGATGGTATTTTTGGTGTCGACCAAGACTATACCAATGGCTTATTTCTGGGTTACACATCGTCAAGTATTACGCCATACAATTGGGTGAAACCATTAAGCCTTTCTTACTGGGGCGCAAGCTCTCTAGATAAGTGGGAAATCACCATTGGCCACAAAATGTATACGCCTTCTGATATTGAGGTAGAGACACCATCAGCCAATGATCGCCCTTATGCAGGTTACCTACACACAGAATTCAACTACATCAGCTTACACCCACAACAAGCCCAACGTTTTAATATCACCTTTGGTACCACGGGCGAACGCGCACTGTCTGAAGATGCTCAAAAGTTGGTTCACTCGATCACAAAATCAGATGAGCCTATGGGTTGGGAATATCAGGTTGACGATGAGTGGGCGGGGAGCGTTGGTTACTTAAGCCATTTCAACCTAATGCGTAATCAAGCATTGGCGAATACTGACTACGAGATCTCTAACGTTTCAGAGATCAATGTGGGTAACTTTAGAAGTGATATCTCGACTGGCTTTATGTTCCGTTGGGGCACTGACTTAGGTGGTAACTTTGGCGCAGCTAACATCAGCACTGAAAACCCATTTAAAGCTGGCATGATTGGCGCATCTAATACGGGTTGGTTTACCTATGCAGGCCTTGAAGGACGTTACCGATTTAACGACCTCACTATCGAAGGCGATCGCTCTGGTGTTGACGAATACGCAAATAAAAACAACGAAAATCCTGCTATCTACGATGTGACGTTAGAGAACATCCAAGCGACAGCCGTACTGGGTTTTGCTTGGTATAACCAATACGTTGGTGCCTCCTTCGCGCTAACGGCAAAAACACCGGATTACGAAGAAGCGAAAGAATCAATTTACACCACTGGTGGCATAACTATGTTTGCTTTCTTCTAACCACCAGCAAGGGCTTTTGTCCTTTACTTTTCCAGTTTAATAAAGGCAATCATCTTCACAGGTGATTGCCTTTCTTTTTAAAGACCTCGTTACCATTTGACCCTATTTTATGTACCGTTTTTGTAATAAAATAAACGGTATAAATTCCTCTACGAGAATAGCTCATGTCTACAACTGGTCGCATTCACTCATTCGAATCTTGTGGTACCGTCGATGGCCCTGGTATCCGCTTCATCGTGTTTCTTCAAGGCTGCTTAATGCGTTGTATGTACTGCCATAATCGCGATACATGGGATCTTCATGACGGAAAGGAAGTAACGGTCGAAGAGATCATCAGCGAAGCAAAATCATACCGTCACTTTATGAAAGCCTCTGGTGGTGGTATCACCTGTTCTGGTGGCGAAGCGATGCTACAACCTGAGTTTGTTCGTGATTTTTTCCGCGCAGCTCAAGCTGAAGGCATTCACACTTGTCTTGATACTAATGGCTACATTCGTAAGCACACAGAAGTGATTGATGAAGTACTCGAAGCCTCTGATCTAGTGATGCTTGATCTTAAGCACATGCGAGATGAGATTCACCACGATTTCATTGGTGTATCGAATAGACGAACTCTGGATTTTGCACGCTACCTACACAAAATCGGTAAGAAGACTTGGATTCGTTATGTGATTGTTCCTGGCTACACGGACACGCCTGAAGATGCTCATCTTCTTGGTGAATTCATCAAAGACATGGATAACATCGAGAAAGTAGAACTGCTTCCATACCACAAACTTGGTGCTCATAAATGGGAAGCGCTGGGTTACGACTACCCGCTTGAAGGCACAAACCCGCCAAGCAAAGAGAAAATGGACGAGATTGTTGCTGTCCTTAGTCAGTACCATTCAAACGTAAAATACTAATACTGCTACAGTTCGAATAAAGACGGTGCTCAACCTCTATTTTAAACGCCTCAATTTCGATTGGGGCGTTTTGTTTTATGGTTCAAACTATCCTTTCACTTTTCTTTACAACTTTTGTTTATCAATTCAAAAAATCATATTAAATCCGTGTTGAGATCATGTTTCCACTCGTAGGAATGCTGTTACTCTTACTGCAACAAAAGAATACAACATTTAGTTTTTTAGTGAGGCTCCTCCCATGGAAATGACCAATGCTCAGCGTCTAATTCTATCAAATCAATATTACCTAATGTCTCAAATGGATCCTGAGAACTCAGCTAAATACCAACGTCTGCAAACGGTTGTAGAGCGCGGTTACGAACTTCAAATGCGTGAACTGAACAAAGAATTTGGTTGTTTGACTGAAGCAGAATGTCGCGAAGTTATCGACATCATGGAGATGTACCATGCCATGCAAGAGTCGAACAAAATGCTAGCAGAACAAGAGCGTGCTGAAGTTGATCAACGCCGCCTACAGTTCCTAGGTTTTGATATCGCTTCTGAAGCACAAATCGTACATTACGTGCGTTTCCTTGTTGATTCTGAAGGTCTTTACCCTCAATTCGACAAAGCAGATCACCACTTCAACAGCCAAATGCCAATGCTAGATAAATACCGCCGTATGCTAACTACATGGCGCAATTGCCCTCGTCAGTATCACCTATGCGCGACAGAGCTATCTCAAATCTTTAACGCTTAATACGTTAAGACATAAGCTTTAACTTGGCTTATAACAGTTTCAAAAAAAGGGTTACTCATCATGAGTAACCCTTTTTTAATGTTCGTATATAAACAGACAAACCAAAATAACTAGAAGACGTAAGCAACACCGACGTTAGCAGCCATGTTAATGCCACTTTCAAGTATTGGGCTGTTCTCAATATCACCTTCAAGGTTGGTATAGCGAACACCGCCAGTCACTCGGATATTTGGCGTTACATGTAAATAACCACCTAAACCAATAAAGTACTGACCGTCCCAGTCTGCATCGAATTCATCCAAATTGGTTCTCGCCGCTTCTGCTGAGCTCACTCCATACAGGTGATTATTCAAGCGCTCACTGTTATAGGCATACCCAATAGAAGGGGTAATCGCCCAACCATTGCGACGAAGCGGTAAACGCCATGCCGCTTCCGCATAGATACCATTATGCCTAAACCCTAAGTCAGAGCCTGCTGTCGCTTCAAACATCCCCACCAAGGTGATCACTTGGTAACTGATACCACCTAACACTGATGCTTTACGTTCATCTAATTTTTGAATATCAACGTTATCAGAATCACCCGGCTTTAATGTTCTCGAATCATAAACCGCTCGAAACACAATATTTTGTGGGGAGCCCGCTGGAAGTAAGCGATAACCCGCGCTGAATCCACGCATGAAAAAGTGCTCGCCTTCATAGCCAACCATAGGGATGACCGCTCGATTTGAAGGAGTATCTTTATAGACCGCTGGAGAATAAGAAGCTGCAACGCCAAGTGACCACTGTGAGATTCTCGCGTGTACGTTTGTCGTTACTAATATTGCGGCACTGATGACGACCGTTTTTAACCAATTATTCTTCACTTTCTCTACCTATTTTTTAAGCAATTTTTGATAACGTCGCGCATTATATGGCATTCCATTCCAAAAAATCAATAAGACTCAGTGATACATCTAATACACACAAATCCACAGCAAGAATTATAAAACGTCCTAAAATCACAAAACAAACGGCTAGCTAACCTCGAATACAAAATAATTTGATTCGACTTGCCTCAAGTTGCCTATTGCTTTCGTAAGCCTATTCACACGCAAAATTGTAAATAAATACATAATTGTTAAGCAAAATTGTGGAAGCGGGTCTAATCTTAAAATGTAGGGAGAGCCTATTTTTCAATCGCTCATCAGTTTTGACTGGTTAACAAGGGGAATGTGACTATGAGTATTTTTGACCACTATCAATCACGTTATGAAGCAGCCAAGGAAGAAGAGCTCACATTGCAAGAGTTCTTAGGGCTGTGTAAAGACGATAAAAGTGCTTACGCTAACGCTGCTGAGCGCTTACTACTGGCCATCGGCGAACCGGAGGTTATAGACACCGCTCAAGACCCCCATCTAAGTCGTATTTTCTCGAACCGTGTCATATCGCGCTACAGCGAATTTAAAGACTTCTATGGCATGGAAGATGCGATTGAACAGATTGTTTCTTACCTAAAACACGCAGCACAAGGCTTAGAAGAACGTAAACAGATCCTTTACCTACTTGGCCCTGTGGGTGGTGGTAAATCATCCCTTGCTGAAAAGCTAAAAGCACTGATGCAAAAACTGCCAATCTATGTGCTGTCTGCTGACGGTGAGCGAAGCCCTGTAAATGATCACCCCTTCTGTCTGTTCGACGTAAATGAAGATGGCGATCTTTTGAAAAAAGAGTACGGAATAGAGAAGCGCTACATACGCTCTATCATGTCACCTTGGGCTGCTAAACGCCTCCATGATTTCGGTGGTGATATTTCTAAATTCAAAGTCATCAAGCTGCGTCCTTCGATTCTCGACCAAGTTGCGATCGCGAAGACAGAACCGGGTGATGAAAACAACCAAGATATCTCTTCACTTGTAGGTAAAGTCGATATTCGTAAACTTGAGCACTTCTCTCAAGATGATCCGGATGCCTACAGCTACTCAGGTGCGCTGTGTAAAGCTAACCAAGGTGTGATGGAATTTGTGGAAATGTTCAAAGCGCCAATCAAAGTCTTGCACCCACTACTGACCGCCACGCAAGAAGGTAACTTCAACGGTACCGAAGGGCTTTCTGCGCTGCCGTTTGATGGCATGATTTTGGCTCACTCGAATGAGTCAGAGTGGCAAACCTTCCGTAACAACAAGAACAACGAAGCCTTCCTTGACCGTGTCTACATTGTAAAAGTCCCTTACTGTCTACGCGTCTCTGAAGAAGTGAAGATCTACCAGAAATTGCTTGAGCACAGTGAACTCTCCAATGCACCATGTTCACCAAGTACACTCGCTCTGCTATCGCAATTCAGCATCCTTTCGAGACTGAAAGAACCTGAAAACTCTTCTCTGTTCTCAAAAATGCGTGTTTACGATGGTGAAACCCTGAAAGACACAGATCCAAAAGCGAAGAGCTACCAAGAATACCGAGATTATGCTGGCGTTGATGAAGGCATGTCTGGGCTATCAACGCGTTTCGCCTTTAAGATTCTGTCCCGCGTGTTCAACTTCGACCAAGCCGAAGTGGCAGCAAACCCGGTTCACTTGTTCTACGTTATTGAACAACAAATCGAACGTGAGCAGTTCCCTCAAGAAACCGCTGAGAAATACCTTGAGTTCTTGAAAGGATACTTAGTACCACGTTACGTAGAGTTTATCGGTAAAGAAATTCAAACCGCTTACCTAGAGTCTTACTCTGAGTACGGACAGAATATCTTCGACCGCTATGTGACCTACGCTGATTTCTGGATTCAAGACCAAGAGTACCGAGATCCAGAAACAGGACAGCTATTTGACCGTGCTTCTCTGAATGGTGAACTAGAGAAAATCGAGAAAACAGCTGGGATCAGTAACCCTAAAGACTTCCGAAATGAGATTGTGAACTTTGTGCTTCGTGCCAAAGCCAACAATAACGGTCAAAACCCCGTTTGGACGAGCTATGAGAAACTGCGCACTGTGATTGAGAAGAAAATGTTCTCCAACACAGAAGAGCTACTTCCTGTTATTTCGTTCAATGCTAAGACCTCAACGGATGATCAGAAAAAACATGACGACTTCGTTGCTCGTATGATGGAAAAAGGCTACACCGAGAAACAAGTTAGACTGCTATCCGAGTGGTACCTAAGAGTTCGTAAATCCTCATAACCAAACTGTATTGAGCTGTTCAAGTGAGCAGCTCGTACATAATAAAAAGTAGGATCGTGACATCAGCTGAGAGGGAGTTCTTATGGCACAATTTATCGATCGGAGGCTCAATGGCAAGAATAAGAGTGCTGTAAATAGACAGCGCTTCTTAAGACGCCATAAAGAGCAAATCAAAGAATCTGTGGCCGATGCAGTCAACCGACGCTCAATCACCAATACTGAAACGGGTGAAGACGTTACTATTCCTCATAAAGACATCAAAGAGCCTAGCTTTCACCAAGGTCAAGGCGGCATAAGAGAGCGCGTTCACCCTGGTAATGACCAGTTCATCACAGGCGACAAGATCGAACGCCCTAAAGGTGGCGGTCAAGGTGGCGGTTCAGGTCAAGGTGACGCAAGCCCTGATGGCGAAGGCCAAGACGAATTTACCTTCCAAATATCAAAGGATGAGTACCTAGACATTCTCTTTGAGGATTTGGCTCTACCTAATCTAGAAAAAAATCAGGTCAACAAAATCACCGAATGGAAGATACACCGCTCTGGTTACCAAAGTGCGGGGATTCCATCCAACATCGCCATTGTCCGCTCTCTACAACAATCTCTAGCTCGCAGAACGGCGATGACAGCGGGTAGAAAGCGTGAATTGAATGTACTGATGGAGCAGCTCGACCAAGTTAAAATGACTGAGCCTGCACAACCCTTTGAAGAAACACGTCTAAAAGAAGAGATCGCCGAACTGCGTAAACGCATTGAGAGCGTGCCATTCATTGATACCTTCGATTTACGCTACAAAAACTATGAGAAGCGCCCTATTCCATCTAGCCAAGCGGTCATGTTCTGCTTAATGGATGTGTCGGGTTCAATGGACCAAGCAACCAAAGACATCGCTAAGCGCTTTTATGTGCTGCTCTACCTGTTCTTGAACCGTACTTATGAAAACGTCGATGTGGTGTTTATTCGTCACCATACTCAGGCTAAAGAAGTCGACGAGCATGAGTTCTTCTATTCGCAAGAGACTGGTGGCACCATCGTTTCTAGTGCACTGAAATTAATGAAAGAGATTGTCGCAGACCGTTATCCTGCTAATGAGTGGAATATCTACGCTGCACAAGCTTCTGATGGAGATAATTGGGCTGATGACTCCCCTCGCTGTAAAGAACTGCTGGTCAATACGTTATTACCGACTTGCCAATATTACTCTTACATCGAGATTACGCGCCGTTCACACCAAACACTTTGGCATGAGTACGAGAAGCTAGAAGCGAGCTTCGATAACTTCGCCATGAAGAACATTAAAACGGTGGATGATATTTTTCCTGTGTTTAGAGAACTGTTCCAGAAAGAGACAGCGTAAGGGGGCTTGCCATGACAGCGAAATCAAACGTTGCAGAAAAATCAAACATTGCCGATAGAGACAAGGCGACACAGAAGAGAAACGACAAGATGCTGCCTGATGGTCCAGATTGGACGTTCAACCTCTTAGAGCAATATCACGTAGAAATTAAGCGTGTGGCGCAGCATTACCGTTTAGACACTTACCCGAACCAGATTGAAGTGATTACCTCTGAGCAGATGATGGATGCTTACTCGAGTATTGGTATGCCCATCAATTACAACCACTGGTCTTTTGGTAAGAAGTTCATCCAGACAGAGCAAAACTACAAACACGGCCAAATGGGCTTAGCGTACGAAATCGTGATCAACTCAGATCCGTGTATTGCTTACTTAATGGAAGAGAACA
This sequence comes from Vibrio sp. FE10, assembly GCF_030297155.1. NCBI lineage: Bacteria > Pseudomonadati > Pseudomonadota > Gammaproteobacteria > Vibrionales > Vibrionaceae > Vibrio > Vibrio apostichopi. The sequence goes on from NZ_AP028067.1 coordinate 2,551,346, forward strand.
CGGTCACCATGCAAGCGTTAGTAATGGCGCACGCCTGTTACGGCCATAACTCGTTCTTTAAGGGTAATTACCTGTTCCAAACTTGGACGGATGCTAGCTCGATTATCGACTACCTCTTGTTCGCGAAAAAATACATTACCGATTGCGAAGAAAAATACGGTGTAGCTGAAGTCGAGAAACTTCTCGATTCTTGTCATGCTCTCATGAACTACGGCGTAGATAGATACAAACGTCCAGAGAAGATTTCCATTGCAGAAGAGACGGCAAGACAAGAAGAACGTGAAGCTTATCTGCAATCTCAAGTGAATGAGCTTTGGAGAACCGTTCCTCAAAACAAAAGTAAGGAAGAAGAAACCAAGATACGTTTCCCTAGTGAGCCTCAAGAAAACATTCTCTACTTTATTGAGAAGAACGCCCCACTGCTTGAACCTTGGCAGCGAGAGTGCGTTCGTATTGTTCGCAAGGTAAGCCAATACTTCTATCCTCAGAAACAAACTCAAGTAATGAACGAGGGCTGGGCAACCTTCTGGCATTACACCATTCTTAACCACCTTTACGACGAAGGCTTGGTGAGTGATAAGTTCATCTTAGAGTTCCTACACAGTCACACCAGTGTGGTTGCTCAACCCGCCTACAACAGCCCTTATTTCAGTGGGATAAATCCTTATGCCCTTGGCTTTGCGATGTTTAGAGACATCCGACGCATCTGTGAAGAGCCAACCGATGAAGATAGAGAGTGGTTCCCTGAATTAGCCGGAAGTGATTGGTTAGAGGCCGTGCACTTTGCGATGCACAACTTCAAAGATGAAAGCTTTATCAGCCAATACCTTTCTCCAAAGATCATTCGTGACTTTAAGCTGTTCTCAGTACTCGACGACGACCGTAAAAATACCATTGAAGTCAGTGCGATTCACGATGATCCTGGCTATCGCCTGATTAGAGAAAAGCTCGCGGCGCAGTACAATCTAAGCAACCTTGAGCCGAATATTCAGGTGTTCAATGTCGATGTTCGTGGTGATCGCTCAATGACACTGCAATATGTGCCTCATGACCGTATCCCACTAGATAAAGGCTACGATGAAGTATTGAAACACCTTTATCGCTTATGGGGCTTTGATGTAATTTTGGAAGAACTCAAAGACACAGGTCATAGAGAAATATTGACCACCTGTCCGAAACGCAATGATTATGGAGCCAAGATTTAATGCTAATCACAATAAATAAGTGATTGGTATAAGACTCCGCTCCCCCTACAACATAGTGGTTAAACCCGCTCGGAAGTGGAGCAATAAAAAAGCGCATAAGTCTGATGACTTATGCGCTTTCTTTTTTAAGGCTCAAATATCTTCAATAGGTACTAAACCTAGAACTAGATACTAGAGATAAAGCTGAATAAGCTTAAACAATCGGCTTTTGGCCGCGTTCAATCAGCTTCATCAGCACGCTGTCTGCAGATTTACCTGCAACGCCCGCTAGCTTGTCTGAAAGCTTTTTCTTTTGTACGTAGTGAATCGCTAGAACCGTCTTGTCTTTACATGCTGCTACGACTAAATCATCAGAAGTGCTGATCTCATCCACCAGCCCAAGCTCATGCGCTTGTGTACCAAACCAGTGCTCACCTGTTGCTACTTTTTCAAGGTCTAGCGCAGGTCGATGGTCACGAATGAAGTCTTTAAACAAACCATGAGTTTCCTCTAGCTCTTCTTTAAACTTCTCGCGTGCTTTATCACTGTTCTCACCAAACATAGTAAGCGTGCGTTTGTACTCACCTGCCGTTAGCTGTTCGAACTCAATGTCGTGCTTTTTAAGCAGCTTGTTGAAGTTTGGCAGTTGAGCGATAACACCAATAGAACCAACAATAGCAAACGGTGCAGACACGATTTTGTCTGCGATACATGCCATCATGTAACCGCCACTTGCTGCGACTTTGTCTACCGAGATAGTCAGAGGCAGACCTGCCGCTTTGATACGGTCAAGTTGAGAAGACGCCAAACCATAGCCATGAACCATGCCACCGCCAGATTCCAGCTTAAGCAATACTTCGTCACCTTCGCGAGCAACAGCCAGAACCGCGGTTACCTCTTCACGTAAAGAAGCCACTTCTTTAGCATCAATGCTGCCATTAAAATCGAGAACGAATAGGTGTGGTTCACGCTTGCTATCAAGCTCACCCTCTTTCGCTGCTTTCTTCACTTCTTTGCCACGTGATTTTACTTTTTCTTTTTCCGCTTTCTTTTCTGCTTTATCACGTGCTTTGATGAAAGCATCATCATGCAAATGGTGCTCTAGTTGTTCAATCGTTTGTTTGTGGTGCTCAGATAGGTTCGTGATTTCCAGCTCACCTTTAATTGCGCTTGATTTTCCACCCACAGATTTAGCTATCACTAAAATTGCAATGATGGCGATTACAACGGTCGCAATCTTGGCTAAAAACAAGCCGTAGTCCAACAAAAATTCCAATGTCATATCCCCTATTGTATGAATTAGTGTATTGTAACCATCTTGTCACGATTACCAAGAATTTCTCATCATTCCTGCGGTTATCTGTGTGATTAAACATCAATGGAATGACGAACATAATAAAAGAAAGAAGGATAAGCACAGTGGATTACCCAATCTCTACAGATGCCCTCAAAGATAAAGTAATTTTGGTTACAGGTGCCGGTGCTGGCATTGGTCGCCAAGCCGCACTAAGCTTCGCTCAACATGGTGCAACTGTCATTCTGTTAGGCCGCAATGTCAAAAACCTTGAATTGATTTACGATGAAATCGAAAGCGCTGGTTACCCACAGCCTGCGATTATCCCATTGGATTTAAAAGGCGCGACAAAGCAGAACTACATCGACATGGCTGAAACCATTGAATCACAGTTTGGTCGTTTAGATGGTCTACTGCATAACGCAGGTGTACTTGGCACGCTAAGTCCATTTGATCAAATCGATGAAGAGACGTTTGATGGCGTCATGCAAATCAACGTTAAAGCTGAATTTCTAATGACTCAAGCGTTACTGCCTGTCATTAAGAAAGCAGAAGCGGGTCGTATTGTCTTTACCTCTTCAACGGTTGGTCATTCTGGCCGAGCGTTCTGGGGCACTTACGCAATTTCAAAGTTTGCAACAGAAGGCATGATGCAGATCTTAGCCGATGAGCTTGAAGGTACCGATATCCGTGTTAATGCGATTAACCCAGGCGGTACTCAAACACGTATGCGTGCAAAAGCGTACCCAGGTGAAGATGCGAACAAACTAAAAACGCCACTCGACATCATCCCGCTGTATCTACACTTAATGAACCCAAGTATGACAGACATCAATGGCCAATGTATCGACGCTCAACCTAAGTAGTTGATATTATAACCAATAACAATAAGTCGCTTTAATAGCGGCTTTTTTTGCATCTAAATCAAACATCTAGCAGTTAGTTCTCCGAATTTTCGTCATTTCTCTTTGCATCTTTTTCATTGTCAAATATACTGTATAAATATACAGGTATTTAATTATGCATGAACTAATAAAAAACTTACAAGACCGCCAGTTAATCTGGAAAGGATTACAATCAACAACGCTAGGAAGTACCACTTCGACAGGCTATCCTCAATTGGATAAACAGCTTGATGGAGGCTTCCCGACGCACGGCGTTATTGAGGTTGAATCACAACAAGGGGTCGGCGAACTTCGTCTACTCACGCCTTATTTAGCTCAACAAAACTCACAAAAACTGGCCATTTTCATCAACCCACCGGGGAAGATCTGTGCCGAGTTTTTCAACGACCAAAACATTCCACTAGAGAATATCCTAGTCATCCAACCTCAGCGTGATCTCGATGCATTATGGGCCGCAGAGCAGTGCCTCAAAAGTGGTGCCTGTCATTCTGTTTTGCTATGGGGAGCGGATCTAGAAATACACCAAACCAAGCGCCTGCAAGCGGCAAGCGAAACGGGCAAGTGTCTGCAATTTCATTTTAAAGCCACCAGCTATAACCAGTTATCCCTACCCGTTTCTTTAAGCATGAAGCTGTCTTCTCACGCCCAAGGGTTAAAGATTGAGGTCACGAAAAGAAAAGGCAGTTGGTCGTATGGCAGCTTTGTTCTGGACATGAGCCAGAACTGGCCGTTACTCACAGAAAAAGTCATCAATGAAAACAGTTCAACTCACGCTTTGTCTAGTAACACGGTACTGGCTTTCCCTATTGCGAAACAAGGCTAGCGGATGTTGTGGCTTTATCTGCACTTCTCATCGCTGCAATTGGATACCTTGTTTAACTCTAATGAATTGAAAGCGAATGAAGAATCACACGATCAACCTCTTATCATCGTCGATGAGAAAGATCATCGTGTGCTGCAAGCTAACCAAGCTGCGCTGCAATCAGGTATCACACTCGGCATGGGGCTAGGGTCTGCGGCCGCGCTTTGCCATAACTTACACGTCCACCCTTACAGCATTGAGCTAGAAAAAAGTAAGCTGAAAGAGATTGCTCAATGGGCTTATCTGGTCACTTCCGACATGGCGTTACTGCCACCCAATGGATTATTGATTAAAGCCTCTAACATGTTGTCGCTTTACGACGGGCTAGATAACTACTGGCATGAACTCAAAAGCCATTTAGAAACGCTCAATATCCAGTTCAGTTTTGCCACAGGTTATTCGCCGCTTTCTGCAATCCTTTTAGGCAAGCAATCCATCAACCAAGCGACGAACAATGTTGAGCAGATGAAAGCTTGGGTTAACCAACAAGCGCTGAGTTCAAGCGAACTTCCTGCTAAACAAGTTGAGCGCCTGAATCGTGTTGGTATCAATGTCGTTGAAGACTTATTGAAACTGCCTTTGCAAGATGTCGCGCGCCGCTTTGATATCGACTTGGTGAACTATGTGGGTCGTCTTAATGGGCAGTTCAAGCACCCGATTGATTTCTATCACCCACCAGAGAGTTTCCAACAATATTTGGAGCTGCTGTTTGATATTGAAAACATCCTTTTCATCGAAAAGCCTTTGCTGAAATTGTTGAATCAGCTCGAGTGCTTTTTGAGGTTACGTGACCGAGTGGCTTTCGAGTTAACGCTGACTTTGCATCTAAGAGATAAAGACGATCATCATGTCTCTTTCTATTCAGCGCAGGGCGATTATCTAGCAAGTAAATGGGCGAACCTCACGCGTCTAACCTTAGAGTCACTGAAGATCACAGCACCGGTTCAGGGGCTGACTCTATCCTTGGTTCGTCATGGAGAACCGCAAGTCGCCTACCATGATCTTTTCGATGGTAATACCGGAACACTTGCCGCGTTAGATCTGCTCTCGCTGCTTCAAGCCAAGTTGGGGCAAGCTTGTATTCAAACACCGAAAATACAGCATGACCCAAGGCCAGAAAAGGCCAATCAGTATTCGCTCCCAACACTGAGTAAATCTGTGGCAAAAAAGCAAACGCCCCCAGAGAGTGAGCAACAAACCATAGATCTCAACGTCCATCAACAACGACTCCGGCCCAGTATTTTACTGCCAGAGCCCGAAGCCTTAACCGAAAGCGTCACCTTATCTCAAGGCCCTGAGCGCATTGTTTCTGGCTGGTGGGATGGTGAGAAAATCATTCGTGACTACTTTATTGCTCACAGTGAAAACGGCCGCTGGCTATGGGTATTCAGAACGCCAGATAAGCAATGGTTTTTACACGGATTATTTAGCTAGCCTGTAAGAAAGTAAGTCAGTAAGACAATTTAGTCGCTCACTCAGTATGACTTACTAACGATTTCAACGTCCCTTTTCAATCAAGCCCACTCGCAATGGTTAAGTGAGATTACGTTATGTCTCAGCAATACTCAGAGCTCTTCTGCCAAAGTAATTACTCCTTTCTAGAGGGAGCTTCGCACGCAGAAGAGCTTGTTTTACAGGCCGACTTCTTACGCTACAAAGCACTCGCTGTTACCGACGAATGCTCGGTGGCGGGCATCGTTAAGGTTCACTCTGCGATCAAGCAACATAAACTGTCGCTCAAGCAAATTGTTGGGAGCCTATTTTGGCTAAATGAAGAGTGCCAAGTTGTCTTGTTATGTCCAAATAGAAAGGCCTACGCCGAGCTGTGTCGTATTATTACCAATGCGAGACGTCGTAGCAGCAAAGGACATTATCAACTCTCGGAGTGGGATATCATGTCGGCTAAGCACTGCTTCATTCTTTGGCTTCCTCAACAGAAAAATGAAGACGCACATTGGGGGCAATGGCTTTCTCAACACCACTCCGGTCGATTATGGATTGGCTTACAACGACACCTAAAACAAACCGACCAGCAGTACACAGATTACTGTGTTGAGCTGTCACTGCATCACCACCTTCCGATTACGGCCTGTGGTGGCGTGCTGATGCACAACGCCAATCGCTTACCCTTGCAGCATTCACTCACTGCGATAAAGTATCAACGTCCCATTACTGAAGTGGGCAATCACTTACTCGCCAATGCCGAGCGCTGTTTACGCAGCATCAATAAGATCTCTCATATATTCAAAGCTGAGTGGCTAGAAGAGAGCAACCGAATCTCTGAGCTGTGCGAATTTGATTTAGACAGCTTGCGCTACGAATACCCGAGCGAGCTGATCCCTCAAGGTGAGACACCCATGAGCTATCTACGCATGTTAGTCGAGAAAGGAAAACGAACTCGCTTCCCGCAAGGCGTGCCTAACGACATTCAACAAATCATAGAGAAAGAATTGGGGCTGATTGACGAGCTTGACTACCCTTTCTTTTTTCTCACGATCCACGACATCGTCATGTTTGCCAAAAGCCAAGGGATTCTTTACCAAGGTCGAGGTTCAGCGGCCAATTCCGTGGTCTGTTACTGCTTAGAAATCACCTCTGTCGACCCAAGACAGATCTCAGTATTATTTGAACGCTTCATCAGTAAAGAACGTGATGAGCCGCCGGATATTGATGTCGATTTTGAGCATGAGCGCCGTGAAGAAGTCATCCAATACATCTACAAAAAATACGGTAGAGAACGCGCAGCGCTTGCCGCGACTGTCATTTCATATCGCTTCAAAAGTGCGGTAAGGGATGTCGGCAAAGCTTTAGGGCTACAGGAAACCCAGCTGGATTACTTCATTAAGAACACTAATCGCAGAGATAAAAGCTTAGGTTGGCAGGCTCAGTTAACTCAATTAGGACTACAACCTGACTCTTTGAAGGGTCAGCAGTTTATCCATTTGGTTAATGAAATTATCGGCTTTCCACGTCACTTATCTCAGCATGTTGGTGGCTTTGTGATCTCTTCCGGGCCTTTGTACGAACTGGTTCCCGTCGAGAATGCGGCTATGCACGATCGAACCATCATTCAATGGGATAAAGATGATCTTGAAACCTTAGGGCTACTTAAAGTCGATGTACTCGCGCTTGGTATGCTTTCTGCGATTCGTAAATGTTTTGACCTTATCAAACACTTCCATGGACGTTCTCTGTCTATCGCTGAGATCACTCGTCTCAAGGACGATCCTCAGGTTTACGGCATGATTCAACGAGCAGACACGGTCGGTATCTTCCAAATTGAATCACGAGCGCAAATGAGCATGCTGCCAAGGCTCAAACCAAAGACTTATTACGACTTGGTGATCCAAATCGCTATCGTACGTCCTGGGCCTATTCAGGGCGATATGGTGCATCCGTTTCTAAAACGCCGAGATGGCATTGAGCCAATCAGCTATCCATCGAAGGATGTTGAATCGGTACTGTCACGCACTTTGGGTGTGCCTATATTCCAAGAACAAGTGATTAAGCTTGCGATGGTTGCCGCTGGGTTTTCGGGTGGAGAAGCGGATCAACTCAGACGCGCGATGGCGGCTTGGAAGAAAAATGGCAACGTCTTTAAGTTTAAAAACAAGCTCATCGAAGGCATGCAAAAACGCGGCTATGAGACCGAGTTTGCCGAACAAATCTTTAAACAGATATGCGGTTTTGGTGAATACGGTTTTCCGGAAAGCCATTCTGCTTCATTTGCGGTGCTAGCCTATTGCTCAGCTTGGTTGAAATGCTACTACCCAGAGTGTTTTTACGCGTCTTTGCTGAATAGCCAACCTATGGGGTTCTATAGCCCATCACAGTTGGTACAAGATGCGCAGCGACACAATGTGAAGGTACTTCCTGTGTGTGTGAATGCCTCACAAGATGATCACACCGTGATATCTCACCAGAATGGTTTGGCGCTCCGATTAGGAATGAGGCAAATCAAAGGCCTAAGCGAACATGGCATTCAGAGTATTCTCGCCAATCGCCCACGCTCCGGTTATCGCCATCCTAGTCAGGTTAAGCAACTATCGATCAATAAAAAAGACATCGAATTGCTCGCCTCGGCTAATGCGCTGCACAATGTTTCCGGTGATCGTTTCCAAACTCGTTGGGCACTGATGGACTCCGCTTCTGACCTGCCTCTATTTCGTCAGGCTTACGACAAGGTAGAACACGCTTTGCATAAGCCCAATGAGATGCAGGATCTACTGGAGGATTTCACCAGCGTTGGCGTATCGTTAAACAAGCACCCTATCACCTTGCTAGAAGAAGCTAACCGACTTGGTCGGTTCACCCATATGAAAGATTTAAAACAACAAAGACACAAATCCATGGTCACGGTTGTTGGTTTGGTCACTGGCAAGCAGTCACCCGGCACCGCAGCCGGTGTCACCTTTGTCACATTAGAAGATAACACAGGCAATATTAACGTTGTGGTATGGGGAGCCACCGCACGCGCACAGCAGCAAGCTTATCTGACAGCAAAGGCTTTAAAGGTGCAAGGAGTCTTAGAGAAGGAAGGTGAAGTCGTGCATGTGATTGCGGGGAAACTTATCGATATTACCGATGAAATTGTTGGTTTAAACACCAAATCTCGAGATTTTCATTAGCGCTTCAAATAGCCCTTTCATAAACGCCAGAAAAGGAAAAGGGAGGCATCAGCCTCCCTTCAATTCAAATCGTTGAGTTAGGACTCAACTTCAGCTTCCGTACGTCTTTTCTTAAATTCCCTATATAGTAATAAGCTCAAAGTCATTACGACTTTTGAAGTTAACCATATCATTAAGAGGAACTACCTTAGATTGTGAGTGAAAAGTTACGCTAGTAGTTGAGCATATTTTGTTAAGAAAAATATACTCCGTCAATATTAGCAAACGTTTTCTATAAGGTCACCCAAAACAAACCGTACAGCTGCATTAATTATAAAATCTGGCGCATTCGCTCTTGAGTGACTTCAACCAAGAGATCCGGTTGGAATTTAGAAATAAAGCGGTTACACCCTACTTTCTCAACCATGGCTTCATTGAAACTTCCACTTAATGAAGTATTTAGCGTGATAAACAAGTCATGCATTCTCGGGTCAGTACGCACTTCATGAGTCAGCTTATAACCGTCCATTTCAGGCATTTCGGCATCGGTGATCATCAGCAATATTTCTTGATTGATGTCTTTGCCTTCGTCACACCAGCCCTTCAGCAGGTTAAGCGCTTGTAGGCCATCGCAACATTCAATGATGTTCAAACCCAGTTGCGATAAGGTGCCTTTGATCTGATTACGCGCAGTTGAAGAGTCATCAACGATAAGTACGTTACGTCCAACCATTTCATTGGCAAGCTGCTCATCTAAGACACCGTCAGAAATCGAAACATCGTAATCGATGATTTCAGCGAGTACCTTTTCAACATCAATGATCTCTACGATCTTGTGTTGCTCTTCTTCTTGAATATGCGTGATAGCCGTAAGGTAGTTAGCACGACCCGTTGTCTTTGGCGGCGGCTGAATTTCAGTCCACGTCGTATTCACGATATTACGCACTTGTCCAACCAAGAAGCCTTGTACGGTTCGGTTATATTCGGTGATGATCAAGTTATTTTCTTGTGTCTCATCACGAGACGGCGGGAAGCCGATCGCGCTACGTAAATCGATAACAGGCACCGATTCGCCACGTAAAGAAGCCACACCAGTAATATGATGGTGAGAACCTGGTAAGCGAGTTAACACTGGCACTTTTAGGACTTCTTTCACTTTAAATACGTTAATCGCAAATAGTTGACGACTATTTAAGCTGAATAACAAGAGTTCCAGACGGTTTTCACCGACTAGTTTGGTTCTCTGATCAACCGAATTTAAAACGCCAGACATACAACACCTTAGTGACAAATAATAACTGAGGCTACAATAGCCTACTTCAATAGGTTAAAGCAAAGCGCCATTGCACAGAATGCTTAAACTAAGTACAACAAGTGACGTTATACATAGTTTAAGGAGATGATAAGAGTTCGGTAAGGCTATAAGAAGAGTAAAAGAGGTTTAACCTTCAATGACTTTCATCAATAATTGACCATCGTATAAAGCTTGTTTAACAAGCGCAGCGCCTGGCATGGTTGCTTGTTTATAGAATCGAGATTCCACCAGTTCTAAATCTTGATGGTAAACCGATAAACTCTGCTCTTCGATACACTTTTGAATCGCAGGATACAACACGCTTTTAGCCTGATTGATAACACCACCCACCAAGATTTTCTCAGGGTTGAATAGGTTAATCACAATCGCAATCGCAGAGCCTAGGTAACGACCTAATTGTTCAATTACTTCTACCGCTAGTGGGTCACCCGCCGCTGCGGCAGCGCAGATTTGTTCAATCGTGACATCTTCAAACACAGTAAGTGTTGATTCTTCACCATTGGCTAATCGCTCTTTGACTTGCTCACGGATCGCCTGCGAGCTCGCCACCGTTTCTAAACAGCCTCGGTTACCGCAATGACAAAGCTTGCCCTCTTTCTCGATCTGAATATGACCCAATTCACCGATGTTACCGTGACGACCTTGTAGAACTCGGCCATCTAGGATAATCCCAGCACCGACACCATGGTGAATCGAGATAAGAACTGAATTATCGTTATCTTGTGAGTGACCAAACAGCTTCTCAGCTAATGCCCAAGCTCGAGTATCATTGGCAATGAAGACTGGTAGACCCGTTTCTTTGTAGATCTCAGGACCCAGCGCTAAGTTTTTAACGTTGTAGTGCGGCATCTGCAGCACAATACCTTGCTCAGAATTCACAAGACCCGGCAGAGTAACAGCAATACTGGTGACCCTGTCGAGCTGTTCCGCATAGGTTTGGAAAAACTCATCAATCTCATGCAGAAGACGAGCAAGTACATCCTCTTGGTCACGCTCGTGAATATCAATCTTAGTATCGATAAGCACATCGCCACCCAGTTCATGAAGCGCGATCGTGAGATACCCACGACCAAGACGCATCGACAGAAACTGCCAACCTTCATTATTGGTTTGCAAACCCACAGCAGGACGTCCACGAGTCGTGGCTTCTTGAACCGTCGTCTCATGGATAAGGTGGGCTTCAATAAGTTCGCGGGTAATTTTAGTAATACTCGCCGGAGCCAACTCACTTTGCTTGGACAGTTCGATACGAGAAATAGGACCTTTAAGGTCAATTAGTTTATATACACGACCAGCATTGACCTGTTTGATATGATCAATATGGCCCGGTTGAGCCATGTACATTTTACGCTCCAGAAATCATCAACGGGTTAATTTTTTTACTTTGCGAAGTAATTGTGAAGTGACTTGGTATATCGCCGTGACCAGTATCACGTATATACATGAATCTTTGTGTATCTAGTCAAATAGTTTAAGAAAAATTAACACCCACATCGATAATTTGAGACTTAATTTTCAGAAAAAAACATCGCGTTTGAGTCCTAAATTCAATAAATAACAGCAAATACAGAAATATCTTCCTAGCTCCCAATAAATTATCAATTAATGCATATACTTAATTCTGTCTTGTACAAGATTTTCTAGGTCTCACCTTCGGAGCATTCATGACATCAGAATTAAGAAAAACAAAAATCGTCACCACTTTAGGACCATCAACAGATAAAGGTAACGTCCTTGAAGAGATCATCAAAGCCGGCGCCAATATCGTCCGCATGAACTTCTCTCACGGCAGCAGCGATGACCATATTCAACGCGCTGAAAAAGTCCGAGCAATAGCGAAAAAGTTCGGCACTCAAATCGCAATCCTCGGCGACTTACAAGGTCCCAAGATTCGAGTCTCTACTTTTAAAGACGGCAAAATCCAACTCGCCGTGGGCGACAAGTTCACGCTCGACAGTAGCCTAGGTTTAGGTGAGGGCAATCAAGAAGCCGTAGGCCTCGATTACAAAGAATTACCAAACGATGTGTCAGCTGGCGACATTCTGTTGCTTGATGATGGTCGTGTTCAACTGAAAATCACCGAAGTTGAAGGCTGTCGCGTTCATACTGAAGTCACCATTGGTGGCCCACTGTCGAATAACAAAGGCATCAACAAGAAAGGCGGTGGACTGTCTGCAGAAGCGCTCACCGACAAAGACAAGCGAGACATCATCACCGCAGCTCAAATCCAAGTCGACTATTTGGCCGTGTCTTTCCCACGCAACGGCGCAGACATGCACTACGCTCGTCAGTTAGCGCGAGAAGCAGGATTAGAAGCTCACCTTGTCGCTAAAGTGGAACGAGCAGAGACCGTTGCCACTGTTGAGAACATGGATGACATCATAATGGCCTCAGATGTCGTCATGGTGGCCCGTGGTGACCTCGGAGTGGAAATTGGTGACCCAGAGTTGGTTGGAGTACAAAAACAGCTTATACGCCGTGCTAGAGCTCTTAATCGAACAGTGATCACCGCAACTCAAATGATGGAATCGATGATCTCCGCGCCAATGCCAACTCGTGCAGAAGTAATGGATGTCGCCAACGCCGTACTAGACGGCACCGATGCCGTGATGCTTTCAGGTGAAACCGCAGCGGGCGATTACCCTGTTGAAACCGTGAAATCAATGGCCGAAGTGTGTATCGGCGCTGAAAAGATGGCGGGCATTAACAACCAGTCTAACTACCGTATTGACCGCACCTTTGTGACGGCTGAAGAAACCGTCTCCATGGCAACCATCTACTCTGCAAACCATATGGAAGGTATTAAAGGTGTCGTGACTCTAACCGAATCAGGCCGCACTGCATTGATGATGTCACGCCTAAGTGCCGATATGCCAATCTATGCGCTGTCTCGTAACGAAGGGACGCTGAACCGCTGTACTTTGTATCGAGGAGTTACCCCTATCTACTTCGAGACAGAAGCCGAAGACAGCTTTGATATCGCACTGTCAACGCTCACTTGCTTGAAAGAGAAAGGACACCTTAAGTTTGGTGACCTAGTGATCGTCACTCAAGGCGACATTATGGATGTGGCGGGATCAACTAACTGTATGAGAATCCTACCTGTCACCTAACAGGGTTGTATTCGATTAGGTCAGTTCGTTGATAAACGTCCCTACCAAGATCAAAAAAGGGTTATTGAACTAAGTTCAGTAACCCTTTTTCACTTCAGAACATTGTCAGCTCATTGCGTACTAACTTTCAAATTCGAGTATTACTTATCAATTTCGAGTACTACTTAGCAATTTCGAATATTACTTATCAGCAGTACTAGTCACCAACTGTGGCATATGTGAGCTACGAGCGTTTTCCGTTGAAGTATAAGTTTCTACAAATCGGTAACCCGCCTCTAACCCCAAGTCGTAATCGTGCAGCAAATCTTCCTTATCACTCATCAAAGAGCTCGACTTAAGCGGTTTGCTAGGTGCGATTTGAACAACAAACGCATCGTCCGGTGGAGAATTCAAAAAGTCTTGAGTTAATGAGTAGGTCTGATAATGAACCATCAACATGTCAGCTAAGCCAGAATCAAACTTATCGCCAATCAAATGACTTAAACGATAAATATCATCAGCACCAAATAGCCATCGTCCGCCATTGAGCAGATCAAGGTGCCCTCTATCGCGCTTTTGCTCCTTTGAACGGAGAATTTGCTGCTGAAAGAACGACGTCCAATCGGTTTTCCACTGTTCCACTTTTTGTTGCCAATGGTCTTGCACACTATCAAACGACTCACGGAACCATTCCAACTCTTCTGCCGATATTGGCTTAGGTGCTTTCACTAAGGCGTGTTTACGTTGAATCTCATTGGATAGTTCAGCCCCCTCTTCCAATACAGGCTCTGTACGTATCACGACTATTGAGCGAGCTTGCCTACGCCATGCTTCTTGCACAGGAATAGACGCAGACACACCACCGTCAACATAAGCACTGTCGCCAATGAAGATTTCATCATTGTACAAACGAGGGATGGCACAGGTCGCAATCATCACTTTGTACCAGTCTTCTCCCATCAACGGAAAATAATGGTCTCGTAAGTCTTTGGAATCGGTTACTGCTGCAGAGAAATGTCGGTCACCTAAGGTTTGTCGTCCCAAATCAAGATCAAGCTTGTATGGGTAAGCCATGATTTGTTCTAAGGCCCATTCTAAACCTAAGTTCTGGCGCTTTCGTATATAGGAGAAAAGATTGAAGAATTCTGGAGCCGTCGTTAAATCAAGAACGAAAGAACGACCTAGCCCTTTATCCCGGCACAGATAGGCACACAAATTAAGCGCACCCGCTGAGGTGCCAAAGAATTCGTCGAAGGGGTCAAAATTAGAAAGAAGAAATGCGTCCAGCACACCAGCCGTAAAAATACTTCGCTGTCCGCCGCCTTGGGCAACCAGTGCTGTTTTTCCAGCAATAAACTTAGCGTAGTAATCTAAGTCTATTGCCGAATCAATATTGGTTATAATCCCACTATTCATTATTCCCTGAGTATAAAAACTCAGCCTCGCAATAGATGGTATTAGCTACCAATCGCAATAAAGCCAAATGAAAGAATGATGGTGTAGATTACTACCGTTATTTGTAGAGCATTTTTCAGATTATGGTCCATAAACACCTCTGGCTTATTATTAATTTGTCGAGTCTCTATTTAAGTATTATCAGGTGTGTGAAGTATCTTCAAGAATCGTCGAAATTAGTCGCACAATATTGATGTAACCATCACAATTAGTCAGCGTATGGATAAGGATATACTCATGAATAACAAAGCAAATATGATTGCGCTTGTTGCGCTAATTTCCGCTTCAAACTTGTATGCAGCACCGGAAATTATTATCACTCCGATGATTGGTTATACCGGTGGTGGTAGCGTCGAAGATCAGGATGGTAATACTTATGACATGGAAGGTTCAGAAAACTACACCTTCGCCATTGAAACTCCACTTGAGAAAGGTCGCATCGGCTTTTTCTATTCCAATCAGAGCTCTGAACTAGAAACACTCAACCTAAGCTCCTCAATTCAATACCTGCACCTTCAAAGCAGTATCTACTACCCTGCATCCCCTGTATTGTCTGGGTATCTAGGGTTAGGTCTTGGAGCGTCTTACGTTGATGTCGACTGGGCGAAAGATAAATATGGCTTCTCAACCTCGATCTTCGGCGGTTTGGAGTACAAATTTAGCGACCGCTTAGCATTGAACACACAAGTACGTTGGTTAGGCACGGTTGTCGACAACGATACATCCGGCGTTTGTAACGTGCCGAGCAATGGCCAAGACTGCATTATCCGCTTTGATACCGACTGGATGAACCAATTCCAAGCCAATGTTGGATTGAGTTTTACCTTCTAGGTTGAGTCCCAATATTGGATCAATAAGCCTTTAGCCTAGAAGTATTCTAACGAAATGAAAAAACCAGCTTGATGCTGGCTTTTTCATTATAAAAACGGTTTTCAGTTCAACTTAGAACTTGTAGGTCACACCCAGTGCGCCGCCTATTTGTAACTCAACACCTTTATACATGTCGAGCTCAGGATGAACTTGTGCGTAAGCATTCCAACCTTCGTAGAAATTCACTTTCACGCCTAACGGCACTCGCAAACCAAAATCATCATTCCATTCAGCCCAAGCACCTGCACCAACATACCAACTTAAAGGCGCTTCAGTCTCAAACTGACCACGCTTAAAAATATAATCGAATGCTGCACCATCATTACCAACTGTGGCGCGATACTTCTGATCAAACTCAACAACAACACTTAGATCTTGGTCGACGGCTAAGCCAACTTCTAGGTTTGGAGTTTCAGAAGCATGAGCTAGCGAGGCTCCGCTGCAGCACATAAGGCCAATTAGGTAACGATGTTTCATAGTATTCTCAGACTGTTTTAAAAAACGGTAGATTACTTAAATCACAATGGATGTTGTCATCATAAAGTTAAAGATAAGAGGTACCCAAAGCGGGTAATTGAGCATCAGAACATTGAGCTGTTCGATAACCGATTGAGTGCAAAAGAATAAGTGCAGGAAGGACTTTCATAACTAAGAAAACAAAAAAGGAGGCCTTTCGGCCTCCTTTCAATTTATTGAATCAGTGAATTAACCGTTGTTACGGATCCACTCATCCATGTCTGTCTTAAGGTTGTCAGACTTAGTACCGAAGATAGCTTGTACGCCACCAGCAACTACAACAACACCTGCAGCGCCTAGTTTCTTCAGTTTGTCTTGGTCAACAACTGCTGTATCAGCAACTGCTACACGTAGACGAGTAATACAAGCGTCAAGACCAGTGATGTTCGCTTTGCCACCGAATGCAGCAACTAACTCACCAGCAAGCTCTGTACCAGTTGCAACGATTTCGTCTTCTGACTCGTCTTCGCGACCTGGAGTTTTAAGGTCAAGTGCTTTAATCACAGTGCGGAATACGATGTAGTAAATTGCAGCGTAAGCAATACCACATACAACCATTAGGCCCATCTTAGACGCGTTGCCAGATAGAACTAGGAAGTCGATTAGACCGTGTGAGAAAGATGTACCGTGTACAAAACCTAGAGTGTTCGCAAGAACGTATGCAGAACCAGCTAGTAGAGCATGGATTGCGTACAGAACAGGAGCAACGAATAGGAATGAGAATTCGATTGGTTCAGTGATACCCGTTAGGAATGAAGTTAACGCAGCAGAAGCCATGATACCCATTACTTTAGCGCGGTTTTCAGGTTTAGCTGAATGTGCAATCGCGATTGCAGCAGCAGGTAGACCGAACATCTTGAACATGTAACCACCAGCTAGCTGACCGAAGCCATTGCCCGCTGCACGAGATGCGTCATCAGCAACTAGGTAACAAGTAAGAACACCGTTTTGAGTTTCGCCAGCAGCGTTTACACAAGTACCAGCTTCAAAGAAGAAAGGTACGTTCCAAACGTGGTGAAGACCAAATGGAATTAGAGAACGCTCAACGATACCGTAGATACCAAACGCCACTTGTGGGTTTTGGTGAGCAGCCCAATCAGAGAACGCAGAGATAGCGCCGCCAACTGGTGGCCATACTACAGATAGTAGGATTGCTAGACCAATCGCAGAGAAACCTGTGATGATTGGCACGGCACGCTTACCAGCGAAGAAGCCTAAGTACTCTGGTAGTTGAATACGGAAGAAACGGTTGAATGCCCAAGCAGCAACACCACCGACTAGGATACCACCTAGTACACCAGTATCGATTTTATCAACGCCCATTACACCAGCCATTACGCCAAGTGTAGCAGTCATGATGCCGTAACCAACGATAGCAGCTAGACCAGCTACACCATCGTTGTTAGTAAAGCCAAGTGCAACACCTACTGCGAACAGCAGTGCCATTTGACCGAATACTGAACCACCAGCTTGTTCCATTAAGTTTGAAACAATTTCTGGAATGAAAGGAAGATCTGCTGCACCGACACCTAGCAAAATACCCGCAACTGGTAAAACTGATACTGGTAGCATCAGAGACTTACCAACTTTCTGCAGGCTAGCAAAAAGGTTCTTAAACATGTTTATGCTCCTGATAAAGATAAAATAATTATATGGGTCCTAACGGCACACCCCCGTAGCCTATATGTTAGCACCCTGCGAAAATGTAACCATGTATTGCATTATATTTTCTGCCGCTAAATATATATTGATGGGGAACTAACTTTCTAGTCACTTACGAAATTTAGTTTCAAAACACGTCTTGGATCACATGTCAAATCAAGAAATGCAATGCTTTACAAGCCAATAAATAACTGAAAATAAACAATATTTTTTAAGAGTCTTATTATTTTACTGGGTAAATAAAATAGGAGCGAATGTTATTTTTAGTAACAAAATTACAAATGTTAGAAATAGGGCTCTCAAGTTCAACATAATTAGTAAACATTAAAAAAAAGCGCACTTTTGGTGATCAAAAACACAAAAAGGGAGCTTTCGCTCCCTTTTATTTGTTAAGTTAGTTTTTTATCGCAAAAAAAGTTTTTGGTAATTTTTGGTCGTTTGTTCAGCAACCTCTTTCATTGACAGTCCTTTCAACTGCGCAATATAAGCCGCCACTTCGACCACATATGCAGGCTGATTCTGGTTACCACGATATGGAACTGGGGCAAGATATGGAGAATCCGTCTCGATCAACAGTCGATCAAGCGGCAAATTCTTTACGACTTCTTTAAGTTCCGTCGCTTGCCTAAAAGTAACGATCCCTGAGATCGAGATATAAAAGCCAAGTTCCATAGCCGCTTCAGCGAACGCTTGATCCTCAGTAAAGCAGTGAATCACACCACCACATTTGTCAGCACCGCCATCACGCAAAATCGACAACGTATCTTCACGCGCATTACGAGTATGAATGATCAAAGGCTTATTTAGCTCTACTGCCAACGCGACATGTTGCTTAAATCGTAGTTGTTGTAGCTCTGCAGTCTCTGGTTGGTAGTGATAATCTAGGCCTGTTTCACCAATCGCCACCACTTTCGGGTTGCTCGCGTATTCACGCATTCTGTCTAAACAAAAGTCGCTCTCTACATCGAGAGGATGTACGCCACACGATGCCTTAACGTTATCAAACGGCGAGATCATCTCGAGCATATTTTCAAACGAATCCAGCGTAACGCCAACAGAAAGCAGTTGGTCAACGTTTGCTGCTTTCGCTTTATTAACCACGTCTTCTACGCTGGTGTGTAAATCTTGGTAATCCAGTTTGTCTAAATGACAATGGGAATCTACGAACATGTTTCCTCGCAAGTGGCAATCAGCCAATTCATTATGAGTAGCTCCGTATTGAGCCCAGGGTGTTGCTTCAACTGCTCAATTAATATCAGCAGTTTATTCGATACTGTATAGGCACTTTGGTAAGACATCACCTCAGAGAGTACTTTGGCACTCGGGGTGATCGCCTTGCTCGCTAAACCAAAATGCAGTTTTTGCACGTCAGACAGTAAATGCCATAGCCAACCTAGTTGAACCAGAGGCTCCTTACTCAGCTCTGTAGAGAACTTCAGCATGTCTGGTTGAACACCTTTGATAACATCCACAAAACCATCTAACGCTTTGCTAGAAGCCTCTACACCGCCTTGTTCAAACATCGCTTTGGCTTTCAAAGGCGCGTTATCATTCAATGCCAATATATACTGAGGAACCGTTTTACCGACTTCTCCATTTAACCATGCCGAGCCCGCATCCAATTGTGGGCACACCACATTAAATTGCTGACAACGGCTAAGAATAGTCGGCATTAAGCGATTACTGTTACGCGTCGAAAGAATGAAAATACAGTTACTCGCAGGTTCTTCCAGCGTTTTCAACAGCGCATTAGACGCCGATTCGTTCATCGCTTCAGCCGGATTCAGCAAGATGACACGCAGGCCACCTAACTGGGACGATTGTTGAGCCCAGCGGTTACTCGCACGCACTTGGTCAACGGTAATCGACTTACCTTCTTTCTCAGGTTCAATCACATGGAAGTCAGGATGACTCCCCGACTTCATCAGTTCACAACTGTGACAAAAGCCGCACGCTTCACTTTCGTAGTTAACACACATCAGTGCCGACGTGAGCTGACTAACTAGCGCTTCCACACCAAGCCCTTCAGGCGCGTTAACAATAACAGAGTTAGGAAAACGTTCTGCATCGAGACTTTTTTTCCACTCACTCCATACCGGTGTGAGCCAAGAATACACTTCAGCCATGACTACCTACTGTTTATCGAGCCAAGCACCTAGCGCGACTTTAATATCAGCAGCCACTTGCTCAATCTCTTGCTGTGCATTAACCACTAGAACCGTGTCGTCTTGTGCTGCAATCTCAAGGTAACGTTCACGCGTACGATCGAAGAATGAGATATCCATCTTTTCGATTCTATCGAGCTCACCACGGCCTCTAGCGCGTTCAAGCCCTACTCTAGGGTCCAAATCCAAGTATAGAGTTAGATCTGGCTTAAAACCGCCTAGCGTGGTTTCTTTCAGTGATTCCATCGTAGTGCGTGCGATCTGACGACCACCACCTTGATAAGCTTGAGATGACATGTCATGACGGTCACCCAACACCCATTTACCACTGTCTAGTGCAGGCTTGATGACGTTTTCTACTAATTGAACACGCGCTGCGTACATCAGCAGCAATTCCGTCATGTCTTGAAGCTTCTCGCCTTCGTGTTCTTCTTTGACCAATGAGCGCATCTTCTCGGCAAGCACGGTACCACCGGGTTCACGAGTATTAACGATGTCCGCGACACCAGCGGCTTTCAATGTCTCAACGATGGCATTGATTGCTGTACTTTTGCCAGCACCTTCAAGGCCTTCAACCACGATAAATTTCGACTGATTCATAATTCTTTCTTTATTTGTTTTTTCTTAATTGCTTTAAGTAAGCTCTGACTGCACGGTTATGCTCAGTCAAACTCTTTGAAAATACGTGACCGCCCGTTCCACTCGCTACAAAATACAGGTAGTTGCTCTTCTCTGGATTCAGAGCCGCGTTGATAGACGCTTTACCCGCCATTGCAATCGGCGTCGGTGGTAAACCACTCATCGTATAGGTGTTGTAAGGCGTTGGCGTGCGTAGATCTTTTTTACGAATATTGCCTTTGTAGCTATCGCCCATGCCGTAGATAACCGTTGGGTCAGTTTGCAGACGCATACGCTTGTTCAAGCGGTTAACGAACACAGAAGACACACGCTCACGCTCAGAAGCGACAGCAGTCTCTTTCTCAATGATAGACGCAAGAATCAGAGCTTCATAAGGCGACTTAAGAGGCAGTTTATCGGCTCTGTTTTCCCACTCATCATTCACCACGTTCATTAGATCTCGGTGGGCGCGTTTCAACAAATCTAAATCCGTTGTGCCATAGGTGTAGTGATACGTTTCCGCTAAGAAAAGACCTTCAAGCTTTTCATTTTCAATACCCAACTTTTCAGCGATCTCTGTTTCAGTCACACCGTCCAACGTCTGTTGAATGAATTCGTTATCTTTTAGCTGAACAAGCCACTCATCAAAACGGCTGCCTTCTACGAAAGTAATCGTGAATTGGTGCTCTTTCCCTTCGACCAGCACTTGTAGCGCTTGCTCGAGGGTTGAACCAGGCTCAAGCAGGAATGTGCCTGCTTTTACGTCAACCAACTCAGGGTGTAGCTTACGGATTAATTTCTCGTAAGGAGAAGCCTCAAACAGGCCGTCATTAATCAGCTGTGCGAGAACGCGGTTAAAGCTGCTGCCTGAAGCAACAGTAACAACTTGTGGTTTTTCTAATTGAATAACTTGTTTCAGGTTATCTTGCGCTTGGTTGTAAACGTAAAACCCAGCAGCACCGGCTGCAATTAGGCACAAGATAATAAAAATAAATAACTTTTTGATCACGAGTTTAGTTGTCCTTGAAGGCTACGAGTAACGGCCCCAATCGTAAATTGGGTATCACTAATACGGGTAACGGGGGCAATCCCTAAAATAGAGTTGGTCATGAAAACCTCATCAGCTTGCATGAGTTGAGATAAGCAGTAGTCACTAATAGTAACGGAAAGTTCAGCTTGATTCAGTGCGGTTAACACTTGCTTACGCATAACCCCAGCAACGCCACTTTGCGTCAGTTGAGGAGTGTGAATCGTCTGCCCTTTGCGCCAAAACAGATTAGCCATGGTGGTTTCAATCACATTACCTGAGATATCAAGAACCACACCATCAACTTCGTCGGCCTGATCCATTTCATCTTTCATCAAGATTTGCTCGAGGCGATTATTGTGCTTATGACCGGCCAATAGTGGGCTCAAACCTAATGCTTGTTGGCAGATGCCGAGTTCGATACCAGAATCTTGCCACGCTGAATAATGACTTGGATAATCAAATGTACTGATGGTTACCGTTGGCTTGGCGATATTCTTGGTACTGTAGCCACGACCGCCTGCCCCACGGCTAACGTGCAGCTTGATCCCTGATTTTTCATTATGAAGATCGTTATCTTGGACATGTTGAAGCGCATTATCGAGCCAAAGGTTAACCACATCCCAATCAAGTGCGGAAATGCGTAACGCTTTAAGGCAATCATCGACACGACGCTGATGATCGTGAAAATGTTGAATCTGGCCATCTCGGACAAGCATTGTTGTGAAACAGCCGTCTCCGTACTGAAACGAGCGATCCAAGATATCGATAGTTTGTTGGCTTTCTCCATCAACCCAAAACATGTTTTTCCCCATAAAAAGAAACGGCTCAATGCTAAAGCATCAAGCCGTTTAAAAACAAGTCTAATTGTGACTATCTACGAGTGTTTATGTCTTTAATAAGATGATTAAATCTTTTTGAAGATCAAACAGCCGTTTGTACCACCAAAACCGAATGAGTTACATGCAGCATATTCCATGCCGCTAACTTTACGCGCGGTATGAGGTACTAAGTCAATATCTAAGCCTTCTTCAGGATCATCTAGGTTGATTGTCGGTGGGACAATCTGGTCAACCAAAGACATCGCTGTGATGATCGCTTCAGCAGAACCAGCAGCACCTAGAAGGTGGCCAGTCATTGATTTCGTAGAAGAAACCAATACTTGCTTACAGCCTGCTTCGCCAAGAGCACGTTTAATACCCTTAACTTCAGCTACATCACCCGCAGGAGTCGATGTACCGTGTGCGTTAACATAACCGATTTGCTCACCAGTCACGCCAGCATCACGCATAGCCGCTTCCATCGCTAGCGCGCCACCAGAGCCATCTTCACTTGGAGATGTCATATGGTAAGCGTCACCCGACATACCGAAGCCAACTAGCTCACAGTAAATCTTAGCGCCACGAGCTTTCGCATGTTCGTACTCTTCAAGAACCATCATGCCTGCACCGTCACCAAGAACGAAGCCGTCACGACCTTTGTCCCATGGACGAGAAGCTTTTTGAGGCTCATCGTTACGAGTAGACAGTGCTTTAGCCGCACCAAAACCGCCCATACCTAGTGGTGTCGATGCTTTTTCAGCACCACCCGCTAGCATTGCGTCAGCATCGCCGTATGCAATCATACGAGCCGCGTGACCAATGTTATGTAGGCCAGTCGTACATGCCGTAGAGATCGCGATGTTTGGACCGCGTAGACCACGCATGATAGACATATGACCCGCAATCATATTCACGATCGTCGATGGAACGAAGAACGGACTGATTTTACGAGGGCCTTTTTCAGTTAGAGCTTGGTGACCTGCTTCGATCAAACCAAGACCACCAATACCAGAACCGATAGCAACGCCAACACGAGGGGCGTTTTCTTCAGTAATAGTTAGGGCTGAATCATCTAAAGCTTGAATACCTGCTGCGACGCCGTACTGGATGAACAAGTCCATCTTACGAGCATCTTTTTTAGTCATATACTCTTCGCAGTTAAAGTCTTTAACTAGACCTGCAAAACGAGTTGAGAAATTGGTTGCATCAAAATGGTCGATATTAACGATACCACTTTGACCAGCTAGCAGGGCTTTCCAAGAAGATTCTACAGTGTTGCCTACCGGCGACAACATACCCATGCCAGTGACAACTACACGACGCTTGGACACGATATTACACTCCGGGGATTGAGGTGATTTAAGATGAGGATAGATGAGTTAGATAAAACACAGGCGGTCAAGGTGACCGCCTGGGAGAGATTATTACTGAGCGCTAGTTACGTAATCGATAGCAGCTTGAACAGTAGTAATTTTCTCAGCTTCGTCATCTGGGATTTCAGTGTCGAATTCTTCTTCTAGAGCCATTACTAGCTCAACTGTGTCTAGAGAATCTGCACCTAGGTCATCAACGAAAGAAGCTTCGTTTTTAACTTCAGCTTCGTCTACACCTAGCTGTTCAACAATGATTTTCTTTACGCGTTCTTCGAGGTTGCTCATTTTTTCTTTTCCTTTACAGAGTTCGCTTTATGCGATGTTTTCCGTAGTTTATTCAATCTATTGAAAGTTGCAAGGTCAACTTTTCTGGTCAAACCACAATTTTCACGATTTTAACCGAAATTACGTATGATCTTGACTTAAATCATGCACAAATGTTGCACATAATTTACACCATGTACATACCGCCATTGACGTGAAGTGTTTCACCTGTGATATAAGCTGCCGCAGGTGACGCCAAAAATACCACAGCTTCAGCGATTTCGCGAGGGTCACCTAGTCGACCTGCTGGTACATTCGCCAAAGTTGCTGCACGTTGGTCATCATTTAGCGCTTTAGTCATATCAGTTTCGATGAAACCTGGAGCAACAGTGTTCACTGTAACGCCACGAGATGCAACTTCACGAGCCATTGATTTAGTAAAACCAATCACGCCAGCTTTTGCAGCTGCGTAGTTAGCTTGACCAGCGTTACCCATAGTACCTACTACAGAACCAACGTTTACAATACGACCTTGACGCTTCTTCATCATGCCACGCAATACAGCTTTAGACATGCGGAAGATAGGCGTTAAG
The DNA here is from genome assembly GCF_030297155.1 of Vibrio sp. FE10. NCBI lineage: Bacteria > Pseudomonadati > Pseudomonadota > Gammaproteobacteria > Vibrionales > Vibrionaceae > Vibrio > Vibrio apostichopi. Next base: position 2,575,969 of record NZ_AP028067.1, read on the forward strand.
TTAGTATCGATGATGTCATTCCATTCGTCGTCTTTCATACGCATAAGTAGGTTATCACGAGTGATACCTGCGTTGTTAACTAGAATGTCGATCGCACCAAATTCATCGTTGATGGTCTTCAGTGTAGCAGTAATTGAGTCAACGTCAGTTACGTTAAGAGCAAGACCTTTACCGTTCTCGCCAAGGTACTCGCTGATTGCAGCAGCGCCGCCTTCAGACGTAGCAGTACCGATAACTTTAGCACCACGCTCAACTAAAAGTTCAGCGATTGCACGACCGATACCACGGCTTGCGCCTGTAACTAGTGCAACTTTGCCTTCTAAATTCATCATAACTTCTCTATTAATTGGTTATTTACTTAGCAGCGTCTAGTGATGCAGTGTCATTAACTGCAGCAGCTGTCATAGTTTTAACAATACGTTTTGTTAGACCAGTAAGAACCTTACCTGGGCCTAATTCTAGTAGCTTTTCAACGCCTTGCTCGTTCATCGCTTGTACACCTTCAGTCCAACGAACTGGGCTGTATAGCTGACGAACAAGTGCGCTCTTGATTTTTGCAGGGTCTGTTTCAGCAATAACATCGACGTTATTGATAACAGGCAGTGCCGGTGCGTTGAACTCTAGAGCTTCTAGAGCAACCGCTAGCTTGTCTGCTGCAGGCTTCATAAGAGCACAGTGAGACGGCACAGATACTGGTAACGGAAGAGCACGTTTAGCGCCTGCTTCTTTACATAGTGCACCAGCACGCTCTACTGCCGCTTTGTTACCCGCGATAACAACTTGGCCAGGTGAATTGAAGTTAACTGGAGACACAACTTCGTCTTGTGCCGCTTCTTCACACGCTTTAGCAATCGCTTCATCATCTAGACCGATGATTGCGTACATTGCACCCACGCCCGCAGGAACCGCTTCTTGCATCAGTTGACCACGTAGCTCAACTAGCTTGATCGCTTCTTTAAAGTCGATAACACCCGCACACACTAGTGCAGAGTATTCGCCTAGGCTGTGGCCTGCTAGGTTTGCAGGTTGCTCTAGACCAAGCTCTTGCCATACACGCCAGATTGCAACAGACGCTGTTAGTAGAGCCGGTTGAGTACGGAAAGTTTCATTTAGATTTTCTACTGGACCATCTTGAACCAATGCCCATAGATCGTAACCAAGTGCTTCTGAAGCTTCAGCAAATGTCTTTTTAACAACATCATACTGTTCGCCTAGGTCAGCAAGCATACCGATAGCTTGAGAGCCTTGGCCTGGGAATACGATAGCAAATTTGCTCATTGTAATTTTCCTTTAAGCAAAGCAAAAAATTGAATAAGGCACATAAGTTATGTGCCTTGTTTGTTGATTATCGCTTGAGGTTAGAATTTAACTAACGCAGAACCCCAAGTGAAGCCGCCGCCAAAGGCTTCGAGAAGAAGCGTTTGACCACGTTTAATTCGCCCATCACGAACAGCCTCATCGAGTGCTGTCGGTACGGTAGCTGCTGACGTATTGCCGTGCTTATCAAGGGTAATCACCACTTGATCAAGCGACATTGTCAGCTTTTTAGCGGTTGCTGAAATAATACGGTAGTTGGCTTGGTGTGGAACTAACCAATCAAGCTCTGACTTATCCATGTTATTCGCCGCTAATGTGTCTTTAACTAGCTTAGAAAGCTGAGTTACCGCCACTTTGAATACTTCGTTGCCCGCCATGTGTAGCCATTTATCTGCATCACCGCCACGCTCTGGTACTTCTAAGCTTAGAAGTTCACCGTATTTACCATCAGAGTAAATGTGAGTCGACAAAATACCTGGCTCTTCGCTTGCGCCTACAACCACCGCGCCTGCTGCATCACCAAATAAGATGATAGTAGAGCGGTCAGTCGGATCACAGGTTTTTGATAATGCATCAGCACCAATCACCAAAACGTTCTTACACATGCCCGTTTTGATATGCTGGTCAGCAACAGACAATGCATATACAAAGCCTGAACATGCTGCAGCTAAGTCGAATGCAGGGCAGCCTTTAATACCAAGCTTACCTTGTACCTGACATGCAGAAGATGGGAATGTATGGCTACTGCTGGTTGTAGCAACAATGATTAAGTCGATATCTTCTTTGTCGATACCCGCCATTTCAATGGCATTCTCAGCAGCGTAAAACGCCATATCCGCAACGGTTTCGTTTTCCGCTGAAATACGACGCTCTTTAATACCTGTTCTAGCTACGATCCACTCATCGCTAGTCTCTACCATTTTCTCTAAGTCTGCGTTAGTACGCACCTGAGATGGCAAGTAGCTGCCAGTACCTAAAATTTTGCTATACATGAAGACTAATAATGCCTCTCGAGTAAAACCGCTTCCAAACGATCGCTAATGCGGCTGGGGACTTGTCGTTTGACCTCGTGTACTGCTTCACCAATCGCGTTGACGACTGCAGATACATCAGCACTTCCATGACTTTTAATGACAATGCCGCGCAATCCTAACAAACTTGCGCCGTTATACTGGTCGGGGTTCAAGGTTTTTAATTCAGTAAATAGCTCAGAAAACAGCATTCTGGCTATCCAACCCTTTATTGTTGAAGCCATCATGCGCGTTTTTAGCTTATCAATAAAGAGCTGAGCTGTACCTTCGCACGTTTTTAAGCAGACATTGCCCACAAAACCATCACATACGACGACATCAGCAGCATCTTGAAGTAGCTGGTTACCTTCAATATAGCCTATGAAGTTCACAGACTGAGTATTCGACAACATTTCCGCGCATCGTTTTACAAGGTCGTTGCCTTTAATTTCTTCTGCGCCGATATTCAAGATTGCGACACGTGGAGCGCGATCTAAATGTTGTTCCGCTAATGCGCTACCCATCACGGCAAACTGAAAGAGTGAATCTGCATCACTAGACACGTTTGCCCCTAAATCAAGCATCCATGTACGATTCCCTGACGCTGTAGGCAAGGCTGAAACCAATGCAGGCCTATCAATACCAGGAAGGAGTTTGAGTCGGAAACGGGACAAAGCCATCAGTGCGCCAGTGTTACCACCACTCACACAAGCATCAGCCTGTGATTCGGCAACAAGATCAATAGCGGCACGCATAGAACTACCCTGACTATTACGTAAGGCTAGTGAAGGTTTTTCAGAATTGGAAATAACTCGATCACAATGCTGGATACTCAAACGAGAATCAGGCATTCGACCTAATGAAGATAATTGAGATGTGATCGCGTTTCGATCACCTATGAGAATGACTTTTAGCTCTGGGAAATACGACAGTGCCTGCACGGCGGCAGGCACTGTTACACGAGGACCGAAGTCCCCGCCCATTGCATCAAGCGCAACGGTTAGATTTTGCAAAGGTCAACCTTACTTGTTGATAACCTTTTTGCCGCGGTAGAAACCTTCGGCAGTCACGTTGTGACGTAGGTGAGTTTCACCTGAAGTTGCGTCTACAGAAAGTGCAGCTGTAGTTAGCGCATCGTGTGAACGACGCATGCCACGCATTGAACGTGATTTCTTGCTCTTTTGTACGGCCATTGACCCTACTCCTATGTAAATTCTTAAAAATAGTTACTCGTTAATAAGTTACTTCTTTAAGTTTTTTAAAACATCAAATGGATTCGGCTTTTTATCTTCCTCAATTTCTTCAGGAAGTTCACCAAACACCAAGTTATTTGAGTTAACGCTACATTTCGCATCGTCGTGCATTGCTATTTGTGGCAATCCAAGGATGAACTCGTCTTCAACTAATTGAATCAGGTCTAACTCACCGTACTCGTTCAGATCTACCAAATCGTACTCTTCCGGTGCTTCCTCTTCACTTTTCTCGCTGTAAACAGGAGTATAAGTAAATTGGACATCGCACTCATGTGCGAAAACCTCATTACAACGTTGACACTCTAAATCGACTTCGACGTTAGCTTTACCAGAGATAACGACTAATCGTTGTTCATCAAGCCCAAATGACATTGAGACTTGCGCGTCACGTTTTACGCCTTCAGTTGTTTCGGTTAAACGCTTCAAAAGACTTACTTGGATGATACCATCCATATCAAGTCGTTTTTGAGCCGTTCGTGCCGGATCTACTGTACGCGGTATTTTTTCCTTTTGCATAGGGCGCGAATCTTATCTTCCAAATCATGTTTAGTCAAAGGAAATGGCAAAAAAAATGTACTTTCCTGCCTTTCCTATTCAGAGCATTATGAATAGCAGGACAAGTTACGTTATCCTGAGATAAATGCTTCCGTGAATTGTAAATTAAAATGAGAAATTACCAACTAGTTTTAGCCTCTACCTCACCATTTAGGCAAGAGATCCTCAAAAAACTACAGTTAAGCTTCGTTACAGCCAAGCCAGACTGTGATGAAACCCCTCTTCCAGACGAGACACCTCAACAATTGGTAATGCGTCTTGCCGAGACAAAAGCCAAATCTTGTGCGGTTGAAAAACCAAGCTTAGTGATCGGCTCCGATCAAGTATGCGTCATTGACGGGGAGATCATTGGTAAACCACATACTCGTGAAAAAGCGATTGAGCAACTGTCACGCCAAAGCGGCAAGAGCATCACTTTCTATACAGGGATAACCGTATGGAACAGCGAAACCAATCAAGCCGATACTCGCTTAGATACCTTTGTCGTGCATTTCCGCGATTTAACAGAGCAACAGATCATTTCCTATGTTGAGAAAGAGCAGCCTTATTATTGCGCTGGCAGTTTTATGTGCGAGGGGTTAGGTATTGCATTATTTAAACAAATGGAAGGTAAAGACCCAAACACGCTGATCGGCTTACCTCTGATCGATCTGGTTGATATGTTAGAAGCGCAAGGAATGAGTGTTCTGTAGCGGGTACTCTCTCTGTTGTAGGTTCCCTACTCCTTCGTCAGTCTAGGGAGTGACGAAGATAGCTACATTATCCATCAACTCATGATGTAGAACCTGACTTTAAAAAGTCGTCATCCTCAAGAGCGAGGAACGAGCGAGTTGGGGATCTTTTACAAGATATGAAAACAAAAAAGGTTGACGATAGTCGTCAACCTTTATCATTTGCGGATAACGGATACTAAATCCTAAAAGAGTATCTCTTTCGTATCTCGTATCATCTTAAAGTTAAAGCTTACGTAAGCCAGTCAGTGCTTTTTCTAATCTTGCTTCCATTGGCGCCGAGATATCCATCTTCTGTTCGCTACCCGGGTGGGTAAACTTAATGTTGGCTGCATGTAAGAACAGACGATTCAGTCCTACTTTACCCGTATAAGCATCGAAACGACGATCACCGTAGCGGTCATCCCAAGCAATTGGGTGGCCAGTGTATTGAGCATGCACACGAATTTGGTGCGTACGACCCGTAATTGGACTTGCCTGAACCAAAGTTGCGTCTTGGAACTTTTCTAAAACCTTAAAACGCGTCTCTGAAGCTTTGCCGTTTGGATTAACACGAACAATGCTATTCACTTCGTTCTTCAGTAGTGGAGCATTGACAACCTTACAGCTGTTCTTCCACTCACCCATCACCAAAGCAAAATAGTACTTCTGTACGGTTTTCTCGCGGAACTGTGCTTGAAGGTGTCTTAGCGCAGAACGTTTCTTCGCGATAAGTAGAATACCTGACGTATCTCTATCAATACGATGCACAAGTTCAAGAAAACGCGCATCAGGACGAAGTGCTCTTAACGCTTCAATTGCGCCGAACTTAAGTCCACTGCCACCGTGAACCGCAGTGCCTGATGGTTTATTCAGAATCAGCATGTGATCATCTTCATAGATGATGCACTGTTCCAATTCCGAAACCTTATTGAGTTTCGTGCTTGGCACACTGTCTTCTGTTTTCTCTTCAATAGTGACTGGCGGGATACGAACTAAATCACCTGCTTTTAGTTTGTATTCAGCCTTGATGCGTTTTTTATTTACGCGGACTTCGCCTTTACGCACGATTCGATAAATCATGCTTTTCGGGATGTTTTTTAATTGGTTGCGTAAGAAGTTATCAATACGCTGACCAGCCATATCTTCGTCAATGTCGACGAACTGGACTTGGGTTCTAATTTCGCTCATGTGGCTATTGTATCACTGTCACTTTTGATAATTGAGGTTTTCTTAGCACTATTCCGTACTAATTTATCCTTAATCCTCACGGAATCCTCCCTAAATAGCGACTGAAGTCCTATATTTCTTTGATTCTTCGAACAAAAAAGCATCAAGATTCCTGCAAATTAAAATATCAATTGATAAATTATTTATAGACAGTGAGTTAGAGCTATCAAAACCCAAACAAAAACTGTTTTTTTTACCGCATTCCGACAAAGCAGATTGCTGTGTTTACCGACCGCTGCTATAGTTCACAGCTGCTATCAGTGGTTTGACTATTATTTAAACAGCTAACCATTCATAAGCAAGTAAATGAGTAGATAACTCAGATTAGACAGTGCTGCAATCGGCGTAAGACACGGTCAACTGAGTTCCTTATCGCTCTACTCACGTACGCTCATGTTGAGTATTCACCGCCACATCGCGGATCATAGGCTAACTTCCTATGATGACTGACGTGCCCCAGAGCATCCCTCTCCAGCCGGGAGGCTGCACCGATAAAGCCATGGGATCTGGCACCATGAGAAACGAATAAAGCGATAAGAACAATGATGAAAATAAGAAAAGACAATGAGAATTTCTAAATGAAAAGAATGTTAATTAACGCAACTCAAAAAGAAGAGTTGCGTGTCGCTTTGGTTGATGGCCAGCGACTGTTCGATCTAGATATCGAAAGTCCAGGTCACGAGTCAAAGAAAGCGAATATCTACAAAGGACGTATTACCCGTATTGAACCAAGCCTAGAAGCGGCATTTGTTGATTACGGCGCAGAACGTCACGGTTTCCTCCCTCTTAAAGAAATTGCCCGCGAATACTTCCCTGAAGGTTATACATACCAAGGCCGTCCTAGCATTAAAGAAGTGCTAAGAGAAGGGCAAGAAGTAATCGTACAAGTTGAGAAAGAAGAACGTGGTAGCAAAGGCGCTGCACTGACAACTTTCATCTCTTTGGCTGGTAGTTACTTAGTTCTTATGCCTAATAACCCTCGTGCTGGCGGTATTTCTCGTCGTATCGAAGGTGATGAACGCACTCAACTGAAAGCAGCATTAAGCACTCTTGAGCTACCTCAAGGCATGGGCTTAATCGTGCGTACAGCGGGTGTTGGCAAAAGTGCAGAAGAGCTAGAGTGGGACTTGAACGTTCTATTGAATCACTGGGGCGCTATCAAGCAAGCTTCTGATTCAAATGCAGCTCCTTTCCTTATTCACCAAGAAAGTAACGTTATCGTTCGCGCGATTCGTGACTATCTACGTCGTGATATTGGCGAGATTCTAATCGACAGCAATACTATTTTTGAACGTGCACAAGCGCACATTCAATTAATACGCCCAGATTTCATGAATCGCGTTAAGAAATACGATGGTGAAGTGCCACTATTCAGCCATTACCAGATTGAAAGCCAGATCGAATCTGCTTTCCAACGTGAAGTTCGTCTTCCATCTGGTGGTTCTATCGTAATCGACCCAACAGAAGCTCTGACTTCTATCGATATCAACTCTGCTCGTGCAACAAAGGGCGGCGATATCGAAGAAACAGCACTTAACACTAACCTAGAAGCAGCCGATGAAATTGCACGTCAATTACGTCTACGTGACCTAGGTGGTCTTGTTGTTATCGACTTTATCGATATGACTCCGGTTCGCCACCAACGCGAAGTAGAAAGCCGTCTACGTGATGCTGTTCGTTTAGATCGCGCACGTGTTCAGATTGGTCGTATTTCTCGCTTTGGTCTTCTAGAGATGTCTCGTCAACGTTTGAGTCCATCACTAGCAGAAGCAAGCCATCACATTTGTCCTCGTTGTACAGGTACTGGTGTTGTTCGTGATAACGAATCTCTAGCACTATCTGTTCTACGTCTGATCGAAGAAGAAGCTCTAAAAGACAACACTGCGCAAGTTCTTGCTGTAGTCCCTGTTCCTATCGCTTCTTACCTATTGAACGAGAAACGTCGCTCAGTAAACCACATCGAGAAGAACCAAGAAGTTAAGATCACTGTTGTTCCTAACTCTGACATGGAAACGCCACATTTTGAGGTTATCCGTGTACGTGAAGGTGAAGAGTTCGATCTACTGTCTTACCTACTTCCTAACAAGCTAGAAGCTCTAAAAGAAGCAGAAAGCAAAGAACCAGCAGAACAGACTATTCGTCCTAAGAAGATCGAAGAGCCAGCTCTGAAAGGTTTCGCGGCTCCAGCTCAATCAGCACCGACTCCTGCTCCAGCCCCTAAAGCTGTTGAAGAGAAGAAAGTTGAACCAGCTGCAGCAACGCAAGAACCAGGTCTAATTGGTCGTTTCTTCAAAGCTATCGGTAGCTTCTTATTTGGATCTTCAACTCAAGAAGAGAAGAAAGAAGAAGAGAAGAAAGAAGAAGAAAAGCCTAAGAACAATCGCAACAACGGCAACCGTCAACGCCGTGATCGTAACGACAACCGCCGTCGTAACCAACGTGGTGAGCGCGGTGAACGTAATGAGCGCAGCGAGCGTGGTGACAATCGTAACGAAAACCGCGACAACAAACGCCGTCGTAAGCCTGCACGTGATGAGAAACCTGAAGAGCAAAAAGAAGCAGCTCCACAGCAAACTCGTCAACCACGTAAGCCTAAGCAAGATCGTCGCAATAAGCCACGTGAAGAGCAGAAGCTACGTGAAGAGCAAGCTCCATCTAAATTAGCAGAAGAAGGTCTACAGCTAGCAGCAGAAGCGCAAGCTGATAAACCTGAAGCGCCGAAGGCGAAGCCTGAAGCAAAAGCTGTGAAGATTAAAGAGCGTCGCCAGCGTCGTAAACTGAATAAGCAAGTTCGTGTTAAAGACCAACTAGCTCAAGCAGAAGCTGACAACAATGCCGATAACGCTTCAAAAGAGCAAAAGGCACAAACAGCAAACCACGAACAAGCTGTAGCTCAAGAACAGAAGGTTGCTGAACAAGTTGAAGCAACTCAAGTAGACGCAGAGCAAACTGAACAGGAAGAGCCGAAGCAACGTCGTAACCGCCGTTCGCCACGTCACCTACGTGCAAGTGGTCAACGTCGTCGTCGCGGTCGTGATCGTCGCCCTAACCCATTCCGCCTGCGTAAAGGTGGTGTAGCTTCTCCAGAGATGGCTATGGGTAAAGTGATGCCTCGCTTCATTCCAAAACCTCACCACAATCAGACAAAACCTGAAGTGGCTGAAGTTGAAGTAGCAGTTGAAACTCAAGTTGCTGTACAAGAGCAAAACGTAGCTCAAGAGACGGCACCGCAAAGTAACACTGCTATGGCAGGCGGCTTTGCATGTCCTGAACTTGCGATGGGTAAAGTCATTATCTGCCGTGAAGAAGCTGAAACTGTCGTTGAAGCTCAGGTTACTGAAGCTCCTGCGGTAGTTGAAGAAGCTCCAGTAGTTACAACATCAGTAGTTGAAGCTCCTGTTGAGACAGTTAAAGCTGAAGACGTTGTAGCAGAGACAATTGTTGAAACTGAAGCGCCTGTTGAAACTGAAGCTGTTGTTGAACCAGCAAAAGCGGTTGAAGCGCCTAAAGCTGAAAGTGCAAAAGCAGAAGAAGCTCCTGTGGTAAAAGCACAAGCTCCTAAAGCAGCACCGAAGGCAGTAGAAGCGAAGAAACAAGCGGGTTCTCCAATGACTAAAGCTCCTGGTCCTCAAGAGATCAAAGAGATTCAAGTTGTTGCTGCTCCATTCCGTACTGAGCGTTTTGTATCGAAAGGTGCAGGTAGCCAAGCAGCGTCAAATAAAGCCGGCGCTGGCATGACTAAACCTCAATACTAATGAGCTTCGCAGAGTAATCTGCAAAGAACTATCTAAGGGCGACTTATTCATAAGTCGCCCTTTTTTTATATCCACAGTTCCGATTGGTTATAATAGATATATTACTCAAAATGGGGTTCAACCTTGAACTTAATCACATTTTTGGGTAGCATTCGCGCACTTATATTTTCGACACTTAGCTATTGCCGCTCTTTTTCATCACTGTTTGGCTACGCAATACACTCTTGTCGGTAAACCCATTTTAAGCATAGCTGAGCAAACATGTTCGAATTCCCACAATTTTCAAAGCACTCTGTAAAAAATGATGTGCTTTCAGGTCTAACAGTAGCCCTAGCTCTGGTACCTGAAGCCGTAGCATTCGCCTTTGTTGCAGGCGTTGACCCAATGGTTGGTCTTTACGCAGCATTCATCGTAGGTTTAATCACTTCTGTCTTCGGCGGTCGTCCAGGTATGATTTCTGGTGCAACTGGCGCAATGGCTGTAGTAATGGTGAGCCTAGTAGCAACCCACGGCGTTCAATACCTCTTTGCCGCAGTTATGATGGCTGGCCTTCTGCAAATTGCAGCGGGTGTATTCAAGCTAGGTAAATTCATCCGTATCGTTCCGCACCCAGTAATGATTGGTTTCGTGAACGGTTTAGCGATCGTTATCTTCTTAGCACAGCTTGGACAATTTAAAGCACCAGACGTAACAGGTGCATTAACTTGGCTACCAAGTGGTCAAATGACACTGATGCTAGGCTTAGTTGCACTAACTATGGGTATCATCCACTTCCTGCCTAAACTAACAACAGCAGTACCATCTTCACTGGTTGCTATTGTTACGGTAACGGCTTTGGTTGTAGGCCTTGATCTTGAAACTCGCACTGTTGTTGATTTCCTACGCACTATGTCTGGTGACGAAGCTGCAACACTTGCAGGCTCTTTGCCAACGTTCTCTATTCCTGCTGTTCCGGTTTCTTTCGAGACGCTACAAATCATCCTGCCATACGCAATTATCCTTGCGGCTATCGGCTTGATTGAGTCTCTACTGACACTAACGGTACTAGACGAAATGACAAACACTCGTGGTCAATCTAACCGTGAATGTGTGGGTCAAGGTATGGCTAACGTAACGTGTTCAGTATTTGGCGCGATGGGTGGTTGTGCGATGATCGGTCAATCGATGATCAACGTAAACTCAGGTGGTCGTGGTCGTCTTTCAGGTATCGTAGCTGCAGTTGCACTACTGATGTTCATCCTGTTCGGCTCTGCGCTTATCGAAATGATTCCTCTAGCAGCGCTAGTGGGTGTTATGTTTATGGTTGTTATCGGTACGTTTGAATGGGCAACCTTCAAACTGGCTCGTCGTGTTCCTAAGCAAGACTTCTTCGTTATCGTCCTTGTAACTGTAGTTACAGTACTAACAGACCTAGCGGTAGCAGTTGGTGTGGGTGTTGTTGCTTCTGCACTAATGTTTGCATGGCAACATGCTAAGCACATCTACGCAGACACATCAGTAAACGCTGAAGGCTCAAAAGAGTACAAAGTTAACGGTCCAATCTTCTTTGGTTCAACCGCTAACTTCCTTGAGTTGTTTGACTCATACAACGATCCACAAGATGTTATCGTTGATTTTGCAAACTCACGCGTTACTGACCACTCAGCAATTGAAGCAATCGACACGATTGCCGATCGTTACGCTGCTCTGGGCAAAACTCTTCACCTTCGTCACCTAAGCCAAGACTGTGTTGCTATGCTGCACAAAGCGGGTAGCCTAGTTGAAGCGAACGTTGCAGAAGACCCAATCTACAAAGTAATGTCTAAGTAATTTTAGCCATCACTTATCGTTAGATTTAGAAAGGCCGACATTGAATGTCGGCCTTTTTTATACCCGTCGTTTATAGTTATTGCGGAAACACGGAACTAGCTTCGGTGTTAAATAGAGCGTAATATCGCTTCGCTAGACTCTTCAATTAAATCCAACACCAACTCAAAACCATTCCCTTCGCCATAATACGGATCGGGTATCTCTTGATACTGCGACTCTCCAAAACTCAAAAACAACGCAATCTTGTATTGCAGATAAGCCGGGCACTGGCTCATTAAATCATCCAAGTTCGCCTTATCAGCCGCGAGTATTAGATCAAACTCTTCAAAGTCATTCATCACGACTTTGCGTGACGTAATACCTTTGAAGCTATAACCACGTTTCTCACCTGCAGACTTTGAACGAGAGTCTGGTGGGTTGCCTTGATGAAAGCCAATCGTCCCTGCAGAATCGACAATAACATCCACTTCTAGCTGATTCGCCTTCTTCCTTAATACCGCTTCACCTGTTGGCGAGCGACAAATATTACCCATGCAAACAACGAGTATCTTCTTCATTCGTAATCACCTGTTCTTCCGATGGTTTTTGCTATGGTTAAGTTAGGCTATGATAGGTGCAATCACAACTTAAAAGGATTTGTTATGTCGACTGAAGACAACAAAGAACAACGCCATAAAGCAAGGCAACAAAAAGTAAAAGAACAAGTCGATGCACGTATCGCAGCCGCGCAAGAAGTGAAAGGCTTGTTATTGGTTATCACTGGTAACGGTAAAGGTAAATCAACATCTGGATTTGGCACCATCACTCGTGCCGTCGGTCACGGTAAGAAGTGTGCTGTCGCTCAGTTTGTTAAAGGAACTTGGGATAACGGCGAAAAAAACGTTCTCCAAAAGCTGGATGTTGAATTCCAAGTCATGGGAACTGGCTTCACATGGGAAACCCAAGACAAAACAAAAGATATTGAAGCCGCACAACGTATCTGGAAAGAATGTAAGCGGATGCTGGCTGATGAGTCCATTGACGTGATTCTGTTTGATGAGCTGACTTACATGGTGAGTTACGGCTACATCGAGCTAGATGAAGTGGTAGAAGCTCTCAACAACCGTCCGAAAATGCAATCGGTGATCATTACTGGTCGTGGTGCGCATCGAACTCTGACAGAGATGGCGGACACGGTATCTGAAGTTCGTAACGTGAAGCACGCTTTCGAATCCGGTGTTAAAGCACTGCAAGGTGTTGACTGGTAATCGCATTCAACTAGAGATCCCAAACAAAAGCGCCATTCCTACAACAGGAATGGCGTTTCTTTTATATACGAGCTAGAAGTAAAGGTTAGTTAAAGAAACCTTTCAACAAACCATCAACCGCTTCTTTAGTTTTCTCGTCTTTGATCTTATCCGTTAGCTTATTAACGCCACGATCGATCTCTTTCTGTGCTTTTTGTTTCAACACATCATCAAAAACAAGCGCAAATTTCGGGTCAGCCCACTGGCCAGTCACCTTAATAGGAATCGTCACATCTTTCAGATCATCGATGTTCTTACCACCCTGACCTTCTAATGAACCAACAATTGATGTTCTTACTAGGAAGTCGACCGTTTCATTGATGAAGTTTGCTTTGCCTTGACCAGTCACACGTAACAGTGGCGACTGTGCCGATAGGTCGTTCGTTGAAACCCAACCTTTGTCGACCTTCAGCGTCGCTTTCATTGCACTGAAGTCCGTTTTTTGAGCTTCATTTGTGCTTTCAACTTTCTCGCCTTTAATCTTCGCGTAGTTTTCTCGAATCAGTTGAGCGACGTTGATGCCATTCACTGCGCCATCTTCAAAGTTAATCGCGATTGTTCCAACTAGGTTCTTCTTGATTCCAGTTGGCGTCAGGCTCTTACCTTTCACGTTAACATCGATATTACCGGTACCTTCAAGCATGTCGTTGTTCGCAACATCAATCAGTAGCGGTTGAACCTTCACGCCTTTGATTTTTTTCTTAGCCGTGTAAGTCGCTGGTGTTTTACGAGCGTCTAACTTAGCGGTAGCAGAAATGGAACCTTGGTAAAGGTTCGATGTGAATGATGTTAGCTCTGCGATACCACGGTTAACAGAGAACGCTGTTTTCACGTTCTGCATTTTCGCATTGCTCGCCTTGAACTTATCAATCGTGATGTCGCCTTTCACGTCTAACGTTTTCAATGCCGACAGATCAGGTTCTACTTCTTTCGCAGGTGCAGAGCTACCTGAATTTGACGTTGAACCACCAGCAGAATCAGAAGGAGCCGTGCTCGCCGTTTCTGTTGTATTCCCTAGGCCTAAGAACTCATCAAGGTCGATGTTCGGGCTATGAAGAGAGAAACGAACCTTTGGAATTTCAGACAGGGTTACGTCAGCTTTACCATCTAGCGCGATAGAGTTAGCTTGCAGTTTCTCTAACACAAAGCTCAAGTGGCTCTTAGTTAGATCAAAGCTTAGGTCAGACAACATACCCACTTTCATTGGTGACTGAGGAAGCGTGTCGCCTTTGAATGTTGAGTCTAACGTTAGCTTGTTCAATGTTACTTTTGAAATCGCGCTATCAACCGTTAGCTCACCACCACCTTTAAGATCAAGGTCAAGGCCAGCAGCTTTACCAATCACAGCGTAAGTCAGTTGGTTAACCTTATCGAACTCAAACGTATTCAAGCCAATCTTCGCCGACTCGATCGACGTTGCTGGATCATTGAACTTCGCATTAAGGTCAATATTACGTAGTGCGTAACTTGCGAAGCCTTCCGCTAATTTGAATTCAGCGCTGCCGTTAGCAGAAAACTTTTGTTGGTTGTTTTCACCAGAAGCAGCAAACGTCGCAGTTGTCCATGTGTCCACTGCGAACTCTGATAAGTTCAAAGACACATCGTATAACTTAGTGAATGAACCCGCTTGTTTGTCATCCATTTCAAACAGTGCGTTTGAGACAGTGACACCCGCAAGGTTGATCGTCCAACCAGATGCTTCAGCTGCGCTTTGTTCTTGAGGCGCTGGTGATGATTCAGCATTTGCATCTGCAGCAGGTTCAGATTCTTGAGGCGCGGACGCTTGTGTTAGCGCATCGATGTTCTTGCGACCATCTTTAAGCGTTTCCAAATAGAATTCTGCACCGTCTAGAGTGATGTTACCAATCTCTAGTTGGTTGCTAAATAGCGGAGTAACCGAAACATCGACGCCAACGGTATCAACCTTAAATAGGTTCGGTTGAGTAAACCCTGCTGGATTACGTAGTTCAGTTTGACCAAGTTCAAAGCCAATAGATGGGAAGAACTGCCAACTGATATCGCCCTCTATCACAAGCTCTAGGCCTGTGTGTTTTTGGGCTTGTTCGACAATTAATGGCTTAAATTGGTTAGGGTTCACTAACAGCACTAGTGCCAGAATTGCTGCAACGACAACAAACACTGGTACAGCTATGAAAATGAGTAGTTTCTTCATCCGCATATTCCTTGCTTAGATTCCAAAAGAAAGTGGCACTATAAAAGTGCCACTGATTCGGTAAAAAATAAAGCTAAGTTAATCACTTAGGCAAAAATTTCTCTTAGTTAAGACTTCAACAACTTCGCAATGTGCGCTTTTAGCACATCAATCGCGATGCGGTTTTTACCACCACGTGGAACGATGATGTCTGCATGTTGTTTTGAAGGCTCAATAAACTGCATAAACATTGGACGTACTGTTTGCTGATATTGCTTAAGTACCGTATCCATTGTACGA
This sequence comes from Vibrio sp. FE10, assembly GCF_030297155.1. Taxonomy (NCBI): domain Bacteria; kingdom Pseudomonadati; phylum Pseudomonadota; class Gammaproteobacteria; order Vibrionales; family Vibrionaceae; genus Vibrio; species Vibrio apostichopi. The sequence continues at coordinate 2,591,346 of NZ_AP028067.1, forward strand.
CCACGTTCTTCTACATCACGCTTAACACGTCGTAACAGACAGATATCTAGCGGCGTGTCCATAAACACACTTGCGTGCATCAATTTACGTAGACGTGGATCCGTTAGTAGCAGAATACCTTCTAAAATAATCACTTTCTTAGGTGTAAGTGTAGTCGTTTCAGAAGTACGTGTGTGCTCTGTGTAGCTGTATTCAGGAACTTCTACCGCATTGCCACTCATTAGCTGCTGTAGGTGTTCACATAATAGATCATGATCCAGTGCATTTGGGTGATCGTAGTTAGTTTTAACACGCTCTTCCATACTCAAGTGGCTTTGGTCGCTGTAGTAGCAATCTTCCGTGATAACACCAATTTGATGGTCGCCTACTTTCTCGCGCAACTCATTATAAATTGTACTAGCAATCAGACTTTTTCCTGATGCTGAAGCGCCAGCGATACCTACGATGACACATTGATTATTATCAGACATTAATTTTGCACCCGATATGGTTTGGTGGTGGGAAGAGATAAACCGCCTGATTATAGGGGCTAAACAACATAGATTCTAGTCGCCATTCTTGCTAATTGCAGTCAAATTGATGTTCTCTATACATTAAATGAATACAATCGTTTGCTTTCGAATAACTAGCGTACAACTATTTGCACAAACCCAATGACTATCTAGCCAAATACAAAAGCTATTTATCTCACCCAAACGTTATTTATACGGCTTTAAAACTTATCTGCTCTAATCAACCATAGAAAAGTTAATCGCTTCCGGTCTGGCTTTTCCCGTCCAGAACATCTTCGCAGCAACATTTTCAGCCAGCTCAAGGTAGTGACGAGTGTGCTCGCTGTCCGGACGACGTACAACGGTTGGGCAACCCGCATCGATGTCTTCTCGCACATCAATATGCAGTGGAATCTGCGCCAAAATATCAAGGAAGAATTCTTCCGACATCGCTTCCGCGCCACCAGCACCGAAGATATGTTCTTTTTCGCCACAGTGACTACAAATATGGTAGCTCATGTTTTCCACTAAGCCTGCAACTGGCACACTCACTTTATCAAACATCGCCACGCCTTTGCGTGCATCAGCTAAAGCCAAATCTTGAGGTGTTGTCACGACTACCGCGCCCGTTACTGGGATCTGCTGCGAAAGCGTTAGTTGAATATCACCCGTACCCGGTGGCATGTCGATAACAAGGTAATCCAGTTCTGGCCATACGGTTTCATTCACGAGTTGACCTAATGCTTTAGCCGCCATTGGACCGCGCCAGATTGCCGCATCGTCTTTTGACACAAGGTAACCGATAGAGTGAGTAAAAATGCCATGAGCTTCGATTGGCATCATCCATTTGTTATTCTGTACTTCTGGTTTCGCGTCTAGCTGACCAAGCATCATAGGCACAGATGGGCCGTAGATATCCGCATCCAACAACCCGACTTTTGAACCAGACTTAGATAGAGCCAGAGCAAGGTTCACGGAGGTTGTTGATTTGCCCACCCCACCCTTTGCAGAGGTCACGGCGATGATGTTCTTCACGCCTTTCAATGGGGTAGCCACCGTAGTTTCTAACGCTGACGGCTTCACATTCACTTCAAATTGGAAAGCACTCACTAGCTTTTGCTCAATCTGGGCATTAATCCAATCTTCAAGATCAACAGCAAGCTGATTAGCAGCAAAAGGCAAGGTAATAACAAATGATCCACAGGGATCAACAGAGACAATATTTTGGTGTAGCGCCCACTCTGGTATGAGGATTGGTGACTCGAACTCATTCAACCATGAACAGAAATCTTGCTTAGAAGTAAAGTTACGCATTGGGGCTCCTTTTTTTATTTATGCTATCACCCACGAGATGAAGACTGAACCCCTAAAAAACTAGGGGAATCCTTTGTCTGATACCTTGGCGTATCACACGTTATAAAGTAGTATTACCTCTCAAAATTTATACCTATCAAAAAAGCGAATTATTAAGTATGGCAACTGATCCAAGACAACTTTTGGTAACTTGTGCGCTTCCGTACGCTAACGGCTCGATTCACCTTGGCCATATGCTTGAGCATATCCAAGCTGATATCTGGGTTCGATACCAGCGTCTGCGTGGCAACACTGTAAACTTCATCTGTGCTGACGATGCTCACGGCACGCCAATTATGCTTAAAGCTCAACAGATGGGTATCACGCCAGAAGAGATGATCGCTGCTGTTAGTGAAGAGCACCAAAAAGACTTCGCTGGCTTTGATATCAGCTTTGATAACTACCACAGCACACATAGCGAAGAGAACCGTGAACTGGCTTCTCACATCTATTCAGAACTTAAAAAGAACGGTTTCATCTCTAGCCGTACTATTTCTCAGCTTTTCGATCCTGAGAAAGAGATGTTTCTTCCAGACCGTTTTGTAAAAGGTACTTGCCCTAAGTGTAAGTCAGAAGACCAATACGGTGATAACTGTGATAACTGTGGTGAGACATACAGCCCAACTGAACTGATTAACCCTAAATCAGCAGTTTCTGGCGCAACTCCAGTAATGAAAGACTCAGAGCACTTCTTCTTCGACCTACCTCAGTTCGAAAGCATGCTTAAAGAGTGGACTCGTTCTGGCTCTCTACAGAATGAAACTGCAAACAAAATGCAGGAATGGTTCGAGTCTGGCCTGCAACAGTGGGATATCTCACGTGATGCGCCTTACTTCGGCTTCGAAATCCCAGGCGAAAAAGACAAGTTCTTCTACGTATGGCTAGATGCGCCTGTTGGCTACATGGCTTCTTTCAAGAACCTATGTGACAAGCGTGACGATCTAAACTTCGACGAATACTGGAAGAAAGATAGCACAACTGAGCTTTACCACTTCATCGGTAAAGACATTGTGTACTTCCACTCTCTATTCTGGCCTGCAATGCTAGAAGGCTCTGGTTTCCGCAAGCCAAACAACGTATTCGTGCACGGCTACGTAACCGTAAACGGCGCTAAGATGTCTAAGTCAAAAGGCACATTCATCAAAGCAAGCACGTACCTAAACCACCTAGACCCTGAGTGTCTACGTTACTACTACGCTGCTAAGCTAAACAGCCGTATCGATGATTTAGACCTTAACCTTGAAGACTTCACTCAACGTGTAAACGCTGACGTCGTAAACAAGATTGTTAACTTGGCTTCTCGTAACGCCGGCTTCATCACTAAGCGTTTCGAAGGCAAGCTTTCTGCTGAATTTGCAGAGCCAGAGCTTTACAACGAATTCGTAGCAGCTGCTGAGCGTATCGGTCAACTGTACGAAACTCGTGAGTTTAGCCGCGCTATTCGTGAAGTAACGGCACTCGCTGACAAAGCTAACCAGTACATCGACGAAAAAGCACCTTGGGTTCTTGCGAAAGAAGAAGGTAAAGAGAAAGAGCTTCAAGAAGTTTCTTCTGTAGGTATTAACCTATTCCGCGTACTGATGGCTTACCTGAAACCCGTAATGCCAGAGCTAGCCGCTCGCACTGAAGCTTTCCTAAACGAAGAGCTAACGTGGGAAGCGATTGCTACTCCACTAACTGATCACGAAATCACTAAGTTCAAGGCGCTATTTAGCCGTATTGATCCGAAGAAAGTGGAAGCAATGATCGAGTCTTCTAAAGAAGACGCAGCCGCTGAAGCAGCTGCAAAAGAAAAAGCAGAAGCGGAAAAAGAGCAAGCAAGCCAAACTGAGCTAGACAAAGAGCCAATCGCAGATGAGATTGAGTTCGATGCCTTTGCAGCAGTCGATATGCGTATTGCTCGTATCATCTCTTGTGAAGAAGTACCAAAAGCGAACAAGCTGCTGAAATTCCAATTGGACATCGGTGGTGAGACTCGCCAAGTATTCTCTGGCATCAAGTCAGCATACAAACCTGAAGAGCTAGAAGGCAAGCTAACTGTCATGGTAGCAAACCTTAAACCTCGTAAAATGAAGTTTGGTATGTCTGAAGGCATGATCCTAGCTGCAGGCCCTGGTGGCAGTGACTTGTGGATCCTTGAACCACACGAAGGTGCTCAACCAGGTATGCGCGTAATGTAATGCCGGTTTAGCCGCTTAAAAATCCCCACAACAGGCATGTTGTGGGGATTTTTTATATCTATGGAAAACAAGCGTTCTCTGTTAGAGTCGCCCTCAACTATGCTATGTAGAGTAAAGTGTGCTTTATCAAATCCAATATATTTGATTGGAGCCATATTCACTCCCAGATACCTTTTTAGGACTACCCTGTGACTAACAATGAAATCTTGCGTCGTATTCAACACGCACTAAACCTTAAAAATGCACAAATCATCAAGGCTATTGAACAAGCTGACGTTACCGTTGCTCACGATAAAGTGATTAACTGGCTGAAAGACGATAACGACAAGTCATGCGCAACGATGAAAGACAAAGAGTTAGCGGTATTTCTAAATGGTTTCATCAACCTAAAGCGTGGCAAGAAAGAAGGTGAGCAACCAAAACCTGAAGTTGCGCTAACGAACAACATGATTTTCATGAAGCTGCGTATCGCGCTAAACATGAAAGCTGAAGATGTGCTTGATGTACTAGAAGTTGTTGGTGTGAGCTTAAGTAAATACGAAATCGGTGCTTACTTCCGCAAGCCAGAAAACAAAAACTACAAAGTGTGTGAAGACCAATTACTTTGTGATTACTTAAATGGCGTTCAATTTACTAACCGCCCAGACTCAGAAGAGTTTGGGGGGTAAGTTACAACTTATAGGTAAGCCGCTACTCATAGATAAGTTATTGCCCACAGGTAAGTTACTGTCTATTGATAAGCTTCTACCAACTAGCGATAAATAAAAAGCGGCGAGATAATTTGATTATCTCGCCGCTTTTTTATTTTCTTTACGTCGTTTACTTAACAAGCAAACCAACCTAACTATCCTTTAATGAAAAGACTTAGCTGTCATCTTCAGTAAAGTTAGTTGGCAACGTTGTTTTCATCTCGTTCCAAATCTGTGCGCTTGCGATACCGTAGTTGCGGATCACAAGTGGTAAGTTCTCACGCTCACCGCTTTCACAAATAACAAACAAGTTTTTGTAGAATTCCATGGCTAAACGACGAGCTTCCGGGTTAGAGAAGTAGTAGCTGCCAACACGGTCGTACAGCTTACGAACGCCGTTAAAAATCAGGCCGTAAATTTGGTTACCTGAATGGAATGCTAAACGTTGGAAAAGCATGTAATCGTAGTAGTTAAACGTTTTAGCGACTAAGATCGTCTGACGCTTCACTTCATCTTTTTCTACGTCTTCTTTCACTGATTGTTTGATCTTGTCAGCATACGGAGAAGACTCTAGGAATTCATCCCATGTTGGTGCCGCAAGTAACGCTTCACAAGATTCAATCACGTTAGTAATCGTACGCTCAGAAGCTTCTTTATTTGCTTTGAATGCATAACGCATAAAGATAGGACTGATATTGGTACGTGCAGCAAGCAAGTCTTCGACCATTTTACTTGCGTTATCAACATCCAACGTCATTAACGTATCTAGAATATGAAGACCTGAGGTTTCCATAAACTGGTTAACTTTAGTTGGCTTACCGTGTTGGATCGTCAACCAACCATCACGAGCAAGACGTTGTAGTACTTCACGAAGCGTAGTACGTGTAACACCAATCAGTTCAGAAAGCTCACGCTCTGCGGGCAAGATAGAACCTGGAGGGAAACGGCCATTCCAAATACTTTCAATGATATACTTTTCTGCAAATCCTGCCGGGCTCTTCGCCTTAATGACCATCTACACTTCAATCCAATTTAATTATTATGTTCTAATTTACTCATCATACCACTAGTCTTACCTAGCTGAAATACCCCCAAAAACTTTACTCACCCAAATATAACAATAGAGCTAAAGCTCTAAAGTTAAGCACACGTTTACACTTAGAGTTTGGAAAGCAAGTGACTACAAACCACCATTCCAACAACTCATTAACACAACAAAAAACGTTAAAAATCAATGGTATTGGTCATATTTACAAAGTAATTAAAATGCAATATTAAGTTGTAATAATCACACATAAACAGTCTTTATTATGTTGATTTCAATCATTTCGCTGAAATATTGATTCTAGTCGGTTTTTATCACATTTTAAGTGGTATGCTTGCGCTACTTTGATCGCGTTTCTCAACAAAAAAGAGGTATTTTTAGTGCTACAGGGCTTTTCCTGTTGACTAAATGTTATCTAAGAGTAGAGTTGCGCTCAAAAATAAGCAGTGCTTGAGTTTCTAAGGGAGTGACTTGGCAAGACCACAGAACATTACATGGAATGTAGTTTTTCTAAGTCACTGTTAGTTATAGTTTTTAATCAATTTTATAGCTCGATTCTCAAAATGTTGTATTGCTTGTCTATTCATAATCAACATAAAAGAGTATTAACATGCCGATGTCTCTCGGAAACGCTTTTATCAAGAACTTCCTTGGTAAAGCTCCTGATTGGTATAAACTTGCCATCATTTCCTTTTTAATCATCAACCCGTTTGTTTTTTTCCTAGTTGACCCATTTGTTGCGGGCTGGCTGTTAGTGGTTGAGTTTATTTTCACTCTAGCTATGGCTCTAAAATGCTACCCTCTTCAACCGGGTGGTTTATTAGCCATTCAAGCAGTCGCCATTGGCATGACTAAACCTGAAATGGTTTATCACGAGCTCCAAGCAAACCTTCCTGTATTACTCTTACTCGTATTCATGGTTGCTGGTATTTACTTCATGAAAGAACTGCTTTTGTTCATTTTCACGAAGATCTTGCTTGGCATCCAATCTAAAATCTTACTCTCTGTTGCTTTCTGTGTTGCTGCTGCTTTCTTATCAGCATTCCTAGACGCACTAACAGTAATCGCCGTAGTTATTAGCGTTGCGGTCGGCTTCTACTCTATTTATCACAAGGTTGCATCAGGCAAAGGTACAACGTCTGCACACGATCATACTCATGATGAAGAGATCTCAGAGCTAACTCGTGACGATTTAGAAAACTACCGTGCTTTCCTACGTTCGCTACTTATGCACGCAGGTGTAGGTACTGCACTCGGTGGTGTAATGACCATGGTAGGTGAACCACAAAACTTAGTGATTGCTAAGCAAGCAGGCTGGGAATTCGGTGAATTTATCATCCGTATGCTGCCGGTAACATTGCCTGTATTCATCTGCGGCATTATCACTTGTGCACTTGTAGAGAAATTCAAAGTATTTGGTTACGGTGCAGAACTGCCAAATAACGTTCGCCAAATCTTAGTTGAATTTGACAACAAAGAACGCGCAAACCGTACAAAACAAGACGTAGCAAAACTATGGGTTCAAAGTGCAATCGCAGTTTGGCTTATCGTAGGCCTTGCGCTTCACGTGGCTGAAGTCGGTTTGATTGGCCTTTCAGTTATCATCTTAGCAACGGCATTTACTGGTGTAATTGAAGAGCACTCGATGGGTAAAGCCTTTGAAGAAGCGCTACCATTTACTGCCCTTCTTGCTGTCTTTTTCGCAGTCGTTGCAGTAATCATCGACCAGGGACTATTTAAGCCAGTGATCGATGCCGTACTTCACGTTGAAGATAAAGGCGCACAGCTCGCACTCTTCTACGTAGCCAACGGTATCTTATCGATGGTTTCAGATAACGTGTTCGTAGGTACGGTTTACATCAACGAAGTGAAAACTGCACTGGTTGAAGGCATCATCACTCGTGACCAATTTGACCTACTTGCTGTCGCTATCAACACAGGTACTAACCTACCTTCTGTTGCTACGCCAAACGGTCAAGCAGCATTCCTATTCTTATTAACATCGGCACTTGCCCCGTTAATTCGACTGTCTTACGGCCGCATGGTTATCATGGCTTTGCCATACACTATCGTACTGGCTCTTGTTGGCCTTGCTGGTATCGTGTTCTTTGTTGAACCGATGACAGCGTGGTTCTACGATGCAGGTTGGATCATTCAGCGCACTGGTGAAGTTGTTGCTCCAGTGATTTCTGGTGGTCACTAATCCGATTTCGTGTTGCAAAACACAATAAGTGCATCTAACTAATCAAAAATATTAGTTGATTAGGAAACTTATCCAAGATAAAAAGCTCTGAGTATTCAGAGCTTTTTTATTTTATAGACGGGATTAAATTCGTGAACTTTTTTGCAATGCTTAAAGACTTCTCTAAGGGACGTTTATCTTGGCTTTTACTGCTGGCTTTCATACTATTTTTTGAAGCATGTGCCCTTTTCTTCCAGCACGTAATGATGCTTGGCCCTTGCGTGATGTGTATCTATGAACGCGTTGCCATGCTTGCTATCGGTGTCGCAGCAATGATTGGTGCTATTGCGCCGAATAATCCGATATCGCGTTGGCTAGGCCTGGCTGGTTGGGGATTTGGCGCATACAAAGGTTTGATGCTGGCATTACAACATGTTGACTACCAGTTTAATCCGTCACCTTTCGCAACCTGTGATTTATTCGTCACCTTCCCTAGCTGGGCGCCTCTAAACCAATGGGCTCCGTGGATGTTTGAAGCTTACGGCGACTGCAGCAAGGTCGTTTGGCAGTTCTTAGAACTTTCTATGCCTCAATGGCTGGTCATTATCTTCGCGGGTAACTTGGTTGCTTTCGGCTTTGTTGTTGTTTCTCAATTCGTAAAATCAAAGAATGACTAACAATTAACGCATCATGTTCAGAAACGAAAAAGTCGACCAATAGGTCGACTTTTATATTGCTTAAGCTTTTTATCAGTTAAAGAGAGTCTGTTGCTCATTCAAGCTTACTCATCAACAAGTCTCGATTAGCTGTTTTTACCGCAGCATTGCTTGAATTTCTTGCCACTTTCGCACGGACATAGATCGTTTCGACCAATGTCTTTAAATGGGTTCACGCTTTGCGACTTATTACCCAGCATAGCTTCATCTGCCGCAAGTGCCACTTCAGAAATCATCAAATCAATCTGACCAACCAAGTCTGCAAGCGATGGCGGATTCTGAAGGCCAGCAGCGACCATTTGCTGTTGAGTTTGTTCTTCATCGATTGCTAGCATCAATGTCGTTAGCAGCGCTTGTAGCATACGTAGCGTACCATCCGCCACTGTCACACTTTGCCACTGCTCTTCAATCGTTGGCCAAACCATCATAAAGCCTTCCGCGAAATCAGCGAATTGCTCGTTAAAATCACCTTCGGCAAACACATCGGCTAGTAAGTATTCACTACGCTGAATCAGGTTGTGCTGACGGTTAATTTGTTCCGTCACGATTGTTACCAGCTCTTTACCCGCTTCAGGCGCGACGATAGCTAGCCACTCTTCTGGATCTAATGGTTTAGTCGCTAAGTTAGAAGCAAGAATTGCACCTTCAATAAACTGCGGTGTAATGTCTGTGACTTGTTCAGGTAGGCTTAATAATTGATATGTCATGAAAGCTCGAGTGTTTTAAATCATTTTGTCCATTATAGCGTTATCAAGCCCAGCATGTCGCCACTAACCGCTCAAGTAAACATGACAACAGGAGCCCCCACTCTCATAGTGACAATCCTGTGAGCAAGCCGTACAATCACGCCTCTTAATTTTTCGGTCCACTCAGTTTCGGTAAAAAACAGCATGCGAGTAATACTTGGCCCTATGGAGGGCGTTCTTGATCATCTAATGCGCGAAATTCTTACGGAGATTAATGACTATGATCTCTGTGTCACAGAATTCGTACGTATCGTTGATCAACTTCTTCCTCCGCATGTTTTCCACCGTATTTGCCCTGAATTACATCAAGGCTCTCAAACCATGGCGGGTGTGCCTATTCACCTCCAACTTCTTGGACAACACCCAAATTGGATGGCTGAAAATGCCTTCCAAGCAGCAAGCTTAGGCGCTAAAGGGATCGATATTAACTTTGGGTGCCCTGCGAAAGCAGTAAATAAAAGTAATGGTGGGGCGTCACTACTAAAAGAGCCAGAGCTCATCTATCAAGTAGTGAAAGCTTGCCGTGAAGCGGTACCTGCACACATTCCGGTGTCCGCAAAAATTCGATTAGGTTGGGAACATCCTGAAGAGTGCTTTGAAATTGTCGACGCTATCGAGCAAGCAAAAGCTGACGAACTCACCGTGCATGCGCGAACCAAAGTTGGCGGCTATAAAGCCAGCGAAATCAAATGGGATTACATCAACCAAATAAGAGAGAAAACCTCTCTGCCGTTGATTGCGAATGGGGAAATTTGGAACTATCAAGATGGCCAAGATTGCATTGAGACAACGGGCGTCGACTCATTAATGGTCTGCCGTGGCGCTTTTAACATTCCAAACCTTGGTAATGTCGTTAAGCACAACCACCAGAAAATGCCATGGGATAAAGTAATCGCGCTTTTACTGCGCTATTCAGAGTTTCAAATTAAAGGGGATAAAGGCATGTACTACCCCAATAGAGTGAAACAGTGGTTTGTCTATTTAAGTAAAGGCTACCCTGAAGCGAACGAACTGTTTAAAGAAATTCGTACTTTCAAGAAAGCGCCGCCTATCGTAGAGCGCCTACAACGTTATCAAGAAGAGCATTTCCACTCAGCTTAACTATGCCTTAGCCAGGGAGAGTCATCAGCCCCTCTCCTCCTTATACAGCACAAGACTTCAATAACGTGGTTAAAACTCGATTCGGTCTTTACCGGTCGTCTTAGCCACGTACAGTTTTTCATCGGCGTACTTAAATATCTCTTCAAAGTTAAGTTTGCTTTGTTCTGTTTCAACAATGCACACACCGCCAGATATCGTAAAGCCATTAGGAATGATATCCGCAGATTTAGAACAAACCGCACTTTTTACACGTTGTAATGTTCTGATCAATGTTTCTCGATCATCCCCTTTCAGATAGACAACGAACTCTTCACCACCAAATCTTGCTGCTACATCACTACTTCGAATGCTATTGCTTATCTGGCGCGACATATAGCGGATTACATCATCACCTTTATCGTGGCCAAAGGTATCATTTATCGACTTGAAGTCATCGATATCGAACACCGTTAAAGCAAACAACTGATCATGTTCCACACTGCGCCAAAACGCTTCTAAGCCACGTCGATTCAATAACCCTGTCATTGGGTCTTTGGCTGCAAGTTCTTTGAAGTAGCCGCGTTCGATATTGGAGTTAACATAAAAGAAAATCGTAACCGAGAACAGGTATACGATAATAGCGACGATTAAACTGTCTTTTTCATAGACGAAAAAATGTCGCGCCTCATCAGAAAAATTCAATTCATAGTACATTGCATGATGGGAGGCAACACCTTCAAGCTCAATCTTATAATAGAAAGCAGCTGAGTCACTTGGACTCGTTAAAGTAGTATCAATAATATCAATTCGACCCGCTAAGTGTTTGTTAGCATTAGCGAGCAGTTTATCGGCATCAATATCGACTGATAACATCCCTTGGTGTACGCCTTTATGGAAAACGGGGATTGTCATACTGATCATGCGGTCAAGAGAATCAAACCGATAGGCAGGACCAGATAAGGTTAATTGGTCAGGGTTGTTGGCGGTTTTTTGCCAGTAAGGACGGCTTTTGATGGTTGAAAGTAATTCTTTTCCTAACCCTTTCGCAAAATCTTCCGGCGATGAAATAACATAACCACGAGTATCAATGAAATGTACACCGTCATGATACTCATCGAGTTGGGATAAAAATGACAGGATAGGCGCTAAAGCGATTTTTTCTGACGCACTCTTGTAGCTGTCACTCGTTTCAGAGCATAACGACTCCTCTCCCACCAGCATATAGTCGATATCAACAGAAGGGATATCTGAAGTCTTTCCATCAGCGAGCAGTAGAACATCGATAGGCCAAATTTGGCATAGGCCATTCACAACTTGCTTATTGTGATCGAGGAAGAGCGGATTACCTGATTTATAGTAATTGGAGAAACTGTAATCTAACGCAGTAACGATCTTAGTTGTTCTCTTGAAAACCTCTTCGATACGTTGAAATTCACTGCTGATGTCTTTTTCTACTGAATCAAAATGATTCTTTGCAATCAAGCTAAGTAACATTGCTGCGATCACAGCAGGGAAACCTAAAACAAAGGTAAGGCTAAAGTGCCTATTTACTTTCATATCATGTGCTCTTAGCGCTTAGCTATTTTCATTTACCCCGTTAATATTATGACATTAATTGTCAGCTCTCTCGATGTAAAATAATGTAAATTCATATTAACAGCATAGCTCACGGCCAAATAACCCATTAGAAGTGAACAAAATAACCACTTATAAAAGAACGAATTAGAGAAATACGACCATTATGTTGAGTTAATTTACTAATTTCTATCAACTGCTTTAATACTGTTAACAAAATTATTTATATGCAACCTATGTTCATCATTCGGGTTACTACTAACGGCTAACAATCGCACGATCAATAACAGATTGAGGAAGGGTTACGCCCAGTTCACGAGCCGCATCCAAATTGACGACAAGTTGAGAGCTCTTCGCTGTTTTCACATTCAACTTTCCGGGCTTTTGTCCCTCAAGTATTGCAGCCACATAATCTGCGGTTTGAACACCTACGTCATAATAATCTAGCCCTAAGCCAGCAATAGCGCCCTTTCCAACGTAAGAGGTTGCTCCTGCGACGACCGGAGTACCGGATTGATTTGCTGCTTGGATTAGATCTTCAATACCGCTTGCTACCGTGTTGTCGGTCAGCGCGTAGATAACATCTGACTTTTTAGCGACAGATTCAGCTTTTGATTCCACATCGTCGATAGTCAGTGCTGTTGCGGTATGAAGTTGGAATCCATTCGCTCGCGCTGCTTTCTTCAATAGCTTAATCAATGCAACCGCGTTGGCTTCTGCAGGGTTGTAGACAACACCAATAGAACTCGCTTTGGGGAATAGTTCTTTAATCAACAATACGTGTTGTGACACAGGGGAGAGATCAGAAAGACCAGTCACGTTTTTTCCGGGGTTGTTGAATTGTTTGACCAGCCTTGCACCGATCGGGTCGGTCACTGCGGTAAATACGATTGGAATAGATCGGGTCGCGGAGACCAATGCTTGCGAGGTAGGCGTGGCTATACCAACTAATACGTGAGGATTTTCGCTAGCCAACTCTCTTGCTATTTTTGCCGCTTGCGCTGGACTACCATCGGCCATCTCATAGGAGAACTCTAGGTTTTTGCCGGGTTCATACCCTTTCGCTCTTAACCCTTCAAGAAGCCCCAGACGTGTCGCGTTCAGATCAGGATGGTCAACAACTTGTGAAACCGAGACTTTGGCGATATTTGCCATCACGTTGCCTGTCCATAGCAACAGGAAACAGCTCAAAGTCGCCGTTAATACTCTTCTTACAGAACCCATCAATACTCCCTTCATCAAGCTCTCGTTGTTATTGCTCGATCTAAAGAGAACAACATTAAATTCATTATTGATAGTATTACCAGTAACTATTGATAAGTTGAAGTGATATTTAACAAAAACACAACAAGGCTCGAATTATGTGAGAAAAGGTAAGTTTGATTGAGTTATTAGGTAAGAAACGAAGTGAATAACGAGAGATAAGTGAAACGAATAATAAAGATTAAACGCAACGAATCTGAGAACAAGCCAACATCGATGTGTAGCTGTCCTCAGACGACAGGAGAAAGTCCGATATTCTTAGAACCAACGTTCCATTGAAGATTTATCTAACTGGCGGAATGCGCGATTCAAAATGATCGCCAATTCTTTATAACGAGGGCGTGGTTTCATTGGTTCCAATGCAAAACCTGTTTCGCTGATCTTCTCGTGCAACTCTCGATACCACGAAACCAATGCTGGCGGTAATTGAGTGTTCGAACGGTTACCTAACCACCACATGCCTTGAAGTGGCAAGCTGATAGCAAACAACGCCATAACCACAGCTTGCGGCATCGCATGATAATTGTTGAAGACCATTTGTGTAAGAATACTAATAGCGGCTATCGCTGGCATCACTTTCACACCAAAACGCGTGGCTTTAATGATGCGCTGTTCAGGGAAGATAGCGTTTAACTCTTTTCGAACAGGCCAGAGATCCATGTACTTTTGGCCATCTTTTAAACTGTTCGCTAAACCAACTCTATTACTCATATGAGTCTCCCATTAAAAAAAAGTTGAAATCATCAACTAAAAACACAAAAATTTGACGAAAAATAATATTCTTTCAAATTTTTTTGTTATATTTGCACAATATCGCTATTATTTGCAGACCTCAATCTCATTGTTGCCCTTATTTACAATTTAAGCAACTTTGGGACGACTTCTGCAAGGAATGCAAAAGCCTCTTTTTCTGAAAAAGTGCGCTTTCACTTTAATACGGAAATTAACGTTTTTTTGACCAAGGTTAGTACGCAAGCCTATGTGCTTCGACTATTCTTGAGATTAATTTTCATCCTTAACTGATTTCGATCAGAAAAATAAACAGGTAGTCATTAATGTCTAAGCTAGTTTTAGTTTTAAACTGTGGTAGTTCTTCTCTTAAATTTGCTGTTGTTGATGCAGAAACAGGTGCTGAGCACCTAACTGGTCTTGCTGAGTGTCTTGGTCTTCCAGAAGCTCGTATGAAGTGGAAACTTGACGGCAAGCATGAAGCACAACTAGGCGCGGGCGCAGCTCACGTAGAAGCACTATCTTTCATGGTAGAAACTATTCTTGCTTCTAAGCCTGAGCTTAAAGCTAACCTTGGCGCTATCGGTCACCGTATCGTACACGGTGGCGAGCAGTTCACTTCTTCTGCACTTATCACTGATGAAGTTCTTAAGGGTATTCAAGACGCTGCGACTTTCGCACCTCTTCATAACCCAGCTCACCTTATCGGTATCGAAGCGGCTCAACAGAACTTCCCTGGTCTACAAAACGTTGCTGTATTTGACACTGCGTTCCACCAAACAATGCCTTCTGAGTCTTACCTATACGCTCTACCGTACAACCTGTACAAAGAGCACGGCATCCGTCGTTACGGCATGCACGGTACTTCTCACCTGTTCATTACTCGTGAAGTAGCTGGTCTACTAAACAAGCCAGTTGAAGAAGTTAACATCATCAACTGTCACCTAGGTAACGGCGCATCTGTATGTGCTATCAAGAACGGTCAATCTGTAGATACTTCTATGGGTCTTACTCCTCTTGAAGGTCTAGTAATGGGTACTCGTTGTGGTGACCTAGATCCTGCGATCATCTTCCACCTACACGACGCTCTTGGTTACTCTGTTGAAGAAATCAACAACATGCTAACTAAAGAGTCTGGTCTTGCTGGTCTAACTGAAGTGACTTCTGACTGTCGTTTCGTTGAAGACAACTACGGCGAGAAAGAAGAAGCAACTCGTGCAATGGACGTGTTCTGTCACCGTCTAGCTAAGTACGTTGCTGGTTACACTGCAACTCTAGAAGGTCGTCTAGACGCAATCACTTTCACTGGCGGCATCGGCGAGAACTCTGGCCCAATCCGTGAAATGGTTCTTAACCGCCTAGGCATCTTCGGCATCGAAGTTGACAGCGAAGCTAACCTTAAAGCACGTTTCGGCGGCGAAGGTACTATCACTACAGCTAACAGCCGTATCCCTGCAATGGTTATCTCTACTAATGAAGAGCTAGTAATTGCTGAAGACACTGCGAAACTAGCAGGTCTTTAATTGATTTTCCTGACTAGCTTCACTCGAAGCTAGTCAGTTTTTCATATCAAGAAAATGGGGCTCAACTTCTATTCCTACCCCAATTTAAATATCGGTGGGAATAGCAGTTGAGCTTTTTTTATTTCCAATAGTCAAAGGTGTTCGTCAATGTCCCGTACTATTATGCTTATCCCTACAAGCGCTGGTGTTGGTCTTACTAGTGTTAGCATGGGTGTTCTTCGCGCTATGGAGCGTAAGGGCGTAAGTGTTTCTTTCTACAAGCCAATCGCTCAACCTCGCAGCGGTGGTAACCAACCTGATTTAACGTCTACTATCATCAGCGCAAACAGCGACATTAAGATTGGTGAGCCAATCGCAATGACTAAAGCTGAAGCTTTGATCGGTAGCGAAAAAATGGACGAGCTTCTAGAGTCTGTTGTTGAGCAATACAACAAGATCAACAAAGACGCAGAAGTAACGCTAATCGAAGGTCTAGTACCTACTCGTAAGCACCCATTTGCTAACCAAGTGAACGCGGAAATCGCTAAAACACTAGGCGCAGAGATCGTATTCGTTGCGACTCCGGGTACATACAACCCTAGTCAGCTTAAAGAGCACATCGAAGTAGCATGTTCTAACTTCGGCGGCACTAAAAACAAGAACATCTCAGGCGTTATTATTAACAAACTGAATGCTCCTGTTGATGAAGCAGGCCGTACTCGCCCTGACCTTTCTGAAATCTTCGATGATGCAGATAGCGCTCAACAAGCGAACCTTGAAGTAATGCAAATCTTCAACTCTAGCCCTATCCGTGTTCTTGGCTGTGTGCCATGGAGCATCGACCTAATCGCTACTCGTGCGGTTGATATGGCTAAGCACCTTAACGCTGAAATCGTTAACGAAGGTGAAATCTCAACTCGTCGTATTAAGAGCATCACTTTCTGTGCACGCTCTCTACCGCACATGATTGAGCACTTCAAGCCAGGTTCACTGCTAGTAACTTCTGCAGACCGTCCTGACGTTATCGTTGCTGCGGCTCTTGCTGCGAAAAACGGTGTTGAAATTGGCGCAATCCTACTGACTGGCGGTTACGACATTCCAGAAAGCATTGCTAACCTTTGTGCACCAGCATTCGCTTCAGGTCTACCGATCTTCAAGGCTCAAGGTAACACTTGGCAGACGTCTCTTAACCTACAGAGCTTCAACCTAGAAGTACCTGCAGACGATAAAGAGCGTATCGAGTTCGTTAACGATCACGTTGCTAGCCACATCGATGGCCCTTGGATTGATTCTCTATCTGAAGGTACTCAAGGCATTCGTCGTCTAAGCCCACCAGCATTCCGTTACCAGTTAACTGAATTTGCTCGTAAAGCGGCTAAGCGTATCGTTCTTCCTGAAGGTGATGAGCCACGTACTGTTAAAGCAGCTTCTATCTGTGCTGAGCGCGGTATCGCAACTTGTGTGCTTCTTGGTAACCCAGACGAAATCCGTCGCGTTGCTGCACAACAAGGTGTTGAACTAGGCGCTGGCGTTGAGATCATCGATTCTGCATCTGTTCGCGAAAACTACGTAGCTCGTCTAGTAGAACTTCGTGGCGCTAAAGGTATGACTGAAGTTGTTGCTCGTGAGAAGCTAAACGATTCAGTATTCCTAGGCACTATGATGCTTGAAGCGGGTGAAGTTGACGGCCTAGTTTCTGGTGCTGTTCACACAACGGCGAACACAATCGTTCCTCCGTTCCAGATCATCAAGACGGCTCCTGATGCTTCTATCGTATCTTCAATCTTCTTCATGCTTCTGCCTGATCAAGTGCTTGTATACGGTGACTGTGCGATCAACCCAGATCCAACAGCTGAACAGCTTGCTGAAATCGCTATCCAATCTGCAGATTCTGCTGCGGCATTCGGTATCGACCCACGCGTTGCTATGATCTCTTACTCTACTGGTGAATCTGGTAAAGGTGCAGACGTAGATAAAGTACGTGAAGCAACCAAACTTGCTCAAGCGAAACGTCCTGATCTAGTGATCGACGGTCCTCTTCAGTACGACGCAGCAATCATGGAAAACGTAGCCGCTTCTAAAGCGCCTAACTCTCCAGTTGCAGGTAAAGCGACAGTATTCGTATTCCCAGACCTAAACACTGGTAACACGACTTATAAAGCTGTACAGCGTTCAGCAGACCTAGTGTCTATCGGTCCAATGCTTCAAGGTATGCGCAAGCCAGTAAATGACTTGTCTCGTGGCGCTCTAGTAGACGATATCGTTTACACAGTAGCTCTAACGGCTATCCAAGCAGACCAAGCAGCTCAAGCTGAAGAAAAAGTAATTAACTAATTTTTCTTTTGTAGAAGCAAAAAACCCTAGATTCTTATCTAGGGTTTTTTTATGTCTAATGCTTAAGGTTATTTGATACTCTTAAGATGAATCTAACCTCGCCCATGGGCTGATTCTAAATCCAGCGCAGGTCCTTTCGGCACAACTTGAGTTGGGTTGATACCTGTGTGGCTGTAATAGTAGTGACGTTTGATGTGATAAAAATCGGTCGTCTCTTTAATGCCTTCGATCTGGTACAGCTCTTTTAAGTAGCCCTGAATATGGACGTAGTCTGAAATTCGCTGCTTGTTACACTTAAAGTGGCCAACATACACCGCATCGAATCTAACCAGAGTGGTAAACAATCTCCAATCTGCTTCTGTGATGTCATTACCCGCTAGATAACGATGTTCACTAAGATGTGTATCTACTTTGTCTAACGCCTCAAATAACGCGTCATACGCCTCTTCATAAGCTTCTTGTGTGGTTGCAAAGCCAGTACGATAAACACCGTTATTGATGTTCGGATAGATGTAGTCGTTCCACTCGTCAATCTTGCTCGCCAATTCCCATGGGTAGTAATCATCGGTATTGCCTGTTAACTCATTAAATTCTGAATTGAACATGCGGATGATTTCAGACGACTCGTTGCTCACGATGGTGTTGGTTTTCTTATCCCATAAAACAGGAACCGTTACTCGACCTGAATAGTCCGGTTTGGCTTGGGTGTAGATTTGGTGCATGCGAGTGTGGCCAAACAGAGGTTCAGGCAAACCCATTTGCCACCCTTCACTCATCATGTCTGGGCAGACTACCGTCACATCAATATGATCAGTTAGGTCTTTCAGCTCTCGGAAGATTAGAGTGCGGTGCGCCCAAGGACAAGCTAATGATACGTATAGATGGTAACGACCACTTTCTGGCTCAAATTGCACGCCGGTCTTGTTCTCGATCCAACTACGAAAGCCCGCATCTTCACGAACGAACTTACCACCGCTTTCTTTGGTGTCGTACCACACATCGTGCCAAACACCTTCAACTAACTTACCCATATCCAAACCTCTGTCATCCAAAATTTTTTATACCAATCACAGTAAGTAAATGTTCAGAAATAGCACAGAGAAAAGGCTTGAGAACAAGGAAGAATTTTTCTGTTAGTAGTTATTCTACAATCAAAAATTCTAACGCCGTTATCGAGCGTTTTAACAAGCTAGGATGAGCAGTTATTTACTACGATTGGTATTAGTATAAGAAAAGCCTAATTTATTCAAAACTAGAAGAAGTTGGCTTAGTTGTTCGAATTATTTGAAGAAGGTTATTCATGAGAAATATTGGGCACAAAAAAAGCGCAACTCATAAAAAAGTTGCGCTTAAGCCTGTCACAGGCTGAACCGTTTTAAATGGGTTCTAGACTTGTACGTGCAAGCAAGACACTGCGTGTACGTCATCGCCTTGAATAGTTGGCTTAGTTTGCGCGCAGGCCTCGGTTGCTTCAGGGCAACGAGTACGGAACACACAACCCGATGGTGGATTAATTGGTGATGGGAGATCACCCTCCAGCATCTGAATCGTTTTGCTGCACTCTAAGCGTGGGTCTGGAATCGGAACTGCAGACATCAATGCTTTGGTATATGGGTGTTTAGGATCTGAGAACAAGGCATCTGATTCACCTAGCTCAACAGCATTACCTAAGTACATCACCAATACGCGGTCAGAGATGTGCTTCACAACCGACAAATCGTGTGCGATGAATACCAAAGACAAACCCAACTCTTTCTGTAGTTCCATAAGAAGGTTAACTACTTGAGCTTGGATAGATACATCCAGAGCAGAAACCGGCTCATCACAGATGATCATCTTAGGTTTCAAGATAAGTGCACGTGCGATACCGATACGTTGACACTGGCCACCAGAGAATTCATGTGGGTAACGGTTGATTACGTTGGGTAGTAGACCAACCTTTGCCATCATCTCTTTAACTCGATCTTTCACTTCCTGCTTAGAAAGCTCAGGATAGAAAGTTTGTAGAGGCTCAGCAATGATATCTCCAACTGACATACGCGGGTTAAGCGATGCTAGCGGGTCTTGGAAGATCATCTGAATCTCTTTACGAGTCTCACGACGCTTCACTTCCTGCATCTTAGTCAGGTCTTGGCCTAACCACATAACTTCGCCTTCAGTTGCCTCAACTAAACCAATAATTGCGCGGGCAAATGTTGATTTACCACAGCCAGACTCACCTACTACACCCAGAGTCTCACCTTCGTAAAGGTGAACATCCACCCCATCAACCGCTTTAAGGTTTGATGGTTTCGCCCAAGGCCAAGCAGACTTAGCCGCAATGCTAAAGTGAACCTTAAGGTTTTTAATATCTAATAGTAATTCTTTACTCATTTTGTCCAAGTCTCCCAATCAGAAAAACAAGCACGCTGACGATCTTTTGCAAATGGCTGCAAAATCGGTGCTTCTTGCTTACAACGGTCCATTACACGGTGACAACGGTCTTGATAAGGACAACCGGTTGGTAGACGAAGTAAGTTAGGTGGGTTACCTGGAATCGTTGGCAGAATTTCACCTTCGGTATCCAAACGAGGAATTGCTTTAAGCAGGCCTTCCGCATAAGGGTGGCTAGGCTCATAGAAGATTTCATCTACTGTGCCGTATTCCATGGTACGGCCAGCGTACATCACTAGAACTTTGTCACAAGAACCGGCAACTACACCCAAATCATGGGTGATCATGATGATTGCTGTATTGAACTCATCTTTAAGCTCGTTCAGCAATTCCATGATTTGCGCTTGAATGGTTACATCCAACGCCGTTGTTGGTTCATCAGCAATCAGTAGTTTTGGACGACATAGCAAAGCCATTGCAATCATCACACGTTGACGCATACCGCCAGAAAATTCGTGTGGATACATGGTAATACGTTTACGTGCTTCAGGGATTTTCACCGCTTCCAGCATACGTACTGATTCTTCGAACGCTTCCGCTTTGCCCATGCCTTTATGCAGCATAAGCACTTCCATCAGCTGATCACATACTTTCATGTAAGGATTCAGTGACGTCATTGGATCTTGGAAGATCATCGCGATCTGTTCAGCACGAACTTTGTTCAGTGCTTTCTCAGGTAGATTGAGAATCTCATTACCTTCAAACTTTGCACTGCCTGAGATGATGCCGTTCTTAGCCAGCAGTCCCATCAGTGCAAATACCGTTTGAGATTTACCCGAACCCGACTCACCAACAATACCCAGCGTTTCGCCTTGGTTGAGTGAGAAGTTCAGGTCGTTTACTGCGGTTACCGTACCATCTTGCGTGGTAAATTCGACGCGCAGATCTTTGACATCTAATAAGCTCATTATTGCTTCCTTAATCTTTTATAGCTTTTAATTGCTATTTCTTTATCTGTCTTTTGGATCAAGCGCGTCGCGCAGACCATCACCTACGTAGTTAAAGCAGAACAGCGTAACTACCATGAATGCCGCTGGGAATGCCAATTGCCAAATAGCAACTTCCATTGTTTGCGAGCCTTCTTGTAATAGCGCGCCCCAACTTGTCATAGGCTCTTGAACACCAAGACCAAGGAAAGATAAGAATGATTCTGTAAGGATCATGCTCGGAATAAGTAGCGTTGAGTAAACCGCAACAATACCCAATACGTTCGGTACGATGTGACGTGTAATGATTTTCCACTTGCTGACACCACATACGTGCGCAGCCTCAATGAATTCTTTACTACGTAAACTCAACGTTTGGCCACGTACGATTCGTGCCATATCGAGCCAAGCAATTGCGCCGATAGCAACAAAAATAAGTACGATATTACGACCAAAGAACGTCACCAGTACGATCACTAGGAACATGAATGGCACGGCGTATAGAATCTCCAGGATACGCATCATCACTCGGTCAGTACGACCGCCAATGAAACCTGAAGCTGCACCGTAAAGCGTACCTATTAGTACCGCTACGAATGCCCCCATCACACCAACCATAAGAGAAATACGGCCACCGATCATCGTACGAACGTATAGGTCACGACCTAAACTGTCGGTACCAAACCAATGATCCGCGCTTGGCGCTGCATGCATTGCGTACCAGTCAGTATCATCATAAGCATGCTGTGCTAGCATAGGTAAGAAGATTACCGATAGCACCATGATAGTAAGGATAAACAAACTGACCATTGCCGCTTTGTTACGCATAAAACGAATACGCGCATCTTGCCACAAGCTACGACCTTCAATTTCCAAACTCTCAGAGAATTTTTCGATCGCTTCTAAGTTTTCTTTTTTCTTCAACATAACCATGCGTCCCTGCTAGTAGCGAATTTTCGGGTCAATAAGCGCTAGTAAAATATCAACGATTGCGTTGAACAAGATGAATAGGAAACCAATCAAAATGGTAACACCCATTACTAACGAATAATCACGGTTAAACGCGGCGTTAACAAACAGCTTACCGATACCCGGCAGGCCGAAGATGGTTTCAACAACAACTGAACCTGTGATGATACCTACGAACGCTGGCCCCATGTATGAAACAACAGGGAGTAGTGCTGGTTTGAGCGCATGTTTAAGAACGATATAACGGTAACTTAGACCTTTAGCACGAGCAGTACGGATAAAGTTACTGTTTAGGGTTTCAATCATGCTACCGCGAGTGATACGAGCAAAGGTTGCTACGTATAGAAGAGACATCGCGATAACGGGTAGGACGATGTACATATACGTACCACCGTGCCAACCACCTGCTGGAAATATATGCCAGTGTAGAGAGAATAGGTAAATAAGCGCTGGTGCCAACACGAAGGATGGCATCACCACCCCGAGCATGGCGGTAGACATTATAGTGTAATCGACCCAAGTATTGTGCTTAAGCGCGGCAATGGTTCCCACCGATACCCCCATAATCAGGGTAAAGATAAAGGCAACAAAACCGACCTTCGCAGATACCGGAAGCGCAACTGCGATCAGCTCATTTACGGTGTAATCTTGATATTTGAATGATGGACCAAAGTCACCTTGAACGATGTTAGTCAAGTACGTTGTGTACTGTTCAAATACAGGTTTATCTAGGCCGTATTTAGCTTCGATGTTAGCCATAACTTCTGGCGGTAATGGGCGTTCGCTCGAAAACGGGTTACCCGGTGCGAAACGCATGAGAAAGAAAGATATAGTGATCAACACCAACATGGTTGGAATCGCTTCGAATATCCTTTTCATAATGAATTTAAGCATAAACTCACTCTTTTCAGTCTGTGACAATTAAAAATTAAATAGACACTGTGTGCGATTTCTCGCACACAGGTCTAAGTTAGTTATATTTTATTTTTATAGGAGGTTATTTTGCTTTGATATAAAGATCTTTTGAATAGATCTTATCTTCGGCGTTACCTTCTGGGTAACCACCTAGCTGAGGTGATACAAGACGTGTTGTAACGTACTGGTAGACTGGAGCAATTGGCATGTCTTTAGCTAGCAGTTTTTCTGCTTCGATGTATAGCTTCGTACGCTCATCTTCTGAAGTAGAGCTTAGTGCTTTATCGATAATCTTGTCATAGTCAGCGCTCTTGTAGTGCTGACCAGCAGTTGTATTCTGGCTAACCATCAATGTTAGGAATGAAGATGCTTCATTGTAGTCACCACACCAACCTGCACGAGCAACGTCAAAGTTACCAGTATCTTTACTGTCTAGGTATGATTTCCACTCTTGGTTTTCGAGTTTCGCGTTAATACCAAGCTCTTTCTTCCACATTGATGCGATTGCTACAGCAAGCTTCTTGTGGTTTTCAGATGTGTTGTAAAGCAGGTTGAATTCAAGTGGGTTGCTCTTCGTGTAGCCAGCTTCTTCAAGAAGACGCTTCGCTTCAGCAATACGCTCTTTTTGAGAAAGTTGACCATACTCTGGAGTTACCGGGTCAAAACCAGCAGTAATTTCAGGAGTCAAGAAGTAAGCTGGTTTTTGGCCTTGACCAAGAATCGCTTTCGTCACGATGTCACGGTCCATTGCGTAAGACATTGCTTTACGAACACGTACGTCGTCGAAAGGTGCTTTCTGTGCATTAAATTGGTAGTAATAAGTACACAGGTTACCCTTAATGTTTACATCTTCTGGGTACTCTTTCTGTAAGCGACGGAAGTGCTCGTTAGGAACTTCGTATGTGAAATCTAGTTCGCCAGAAAGGAAGCGGTTCATTTCCGCAACTTGGTTCTCAATTGGTAGGAATGTTACTTTGTTAAGAACTGTATGTTCGTTATCCCAGTAATTTTCGTTGCGTACTAGTTCAAGACGCTCGTTAACTACCCATTGATTTGGAACAAATGCACCATTACCAACAAAGTTTTCAGGCTTAGTCCACTGGTCACCGAATTTTTCAACAGTTGCTTTATGTACTGGCTTAACTGTTGTGTGACCCATCATCATTACGAAATATGGGACCGCTGTATCTAAAGTCACTTCTAACGTGTAGTCATCTAAAGCTTTAACGCCTAGTTCACTCTTGTCTTTCTTACCCGCGACGATATCTTTCGCATTCGCCATCTTGGTATATTCCATATACCAAGCGTATGGAGAAGCAGTTAAAGGATCAACGGCACGTTGGAAGCTGTAAACAAAGTCATTTGCCGTTACAGGATCGCCGTTAGACCATTTAGCGTCTTTACGCAGGTGGAAAGTGAATGTTTTGTTGTCTGTCGTTTCCCAGCTTTCGGCTACGCCTGGGATTGTATTACCTTCGCCGTCTTGGTTCACTAGACCTTCTAGAAGATCACGAATTACGTGAGATTCTGGTACACCTTGAGATTTGTGAGGGTCGAGTGTTGCTACTTCAGTACCGTTACCGCGAACCAGTTCCTGAACTTTTGCTAGTTCAGTGCCTGCTGGAACGTCAGCAGCGATAGAAAGAGTAGAAGTGGCAGCCACTGCCAAACCAGCACCTAGAAGAAGGGCTTGAGTGATTTTATTCTTGTACATTTAATAAACTCCAAGTTTTTCTTATTGCATCCATGACTTCTTTGGCAGGTTCACTGAACGGCAGTGATTTAGATTTCTTTAGCTCAAAAATTAAGCATAAAAATCTAAAACCTTACAAAGATTGAGGCACACACTATCAACCATTGAAGTAATTTGCCATAAACAAGTCGCAAAAAATCGGATAATT
This sequence comes from Vibrio sp. FE10, assembly GCF_030297155.1. Taxonomy (NCBI): domain Bacteria; kingdom Pseudomonadati; phylum Pseudomonadota; class Gammaproteobacteria; order Vibrionales; family Vibrionaceae; genus Vibrio; species Vibrio apostichopi. Next base: position 2,616,375 of record NZ_AP028067.1, read on the forward strand.
CTCCGAAGTATTCAAGGTATCAGTGTAAATCTCTAATAAAAACCTAATACATAGTGAGTTACACATAGGGAATTATTAAAAAACAGCCTTTAGTGTTGATGTATCTGTATTGATACTTTTTTTTAGCATCTTATGCTAGAACACTGCCGACAAATTAACATTAATGCCACATGAAATCTAATTGCACATCACATATCACCTAAACAGACTCCACTATTTGTGAGGATTATCACTTTTTACAAAACAGCATAATGCGCTGCACCAAAACAGATTCAACACTGCACCAAACCAGACAAAATCCCACCTAGAATTTATATGCACCTTGAATGCTTAACCATTTATTAAATGCAGTGTTTATTTATAAATCACTTTGTAGCACGCACAAAAAAGCCGACGTTCAACGTCGGCTTTCTTATTATTCACGTCACAACCTGAAATGCGTTTTCACGTTAAGGACGAGACACGATATGAGATAGCTTACTTTTCCCAACGCTCTGCTGCTTTCGCGTCTGAATCGCGAGAATCAACCCAACGAGTCGCTTCTGTCGTTCTTTCCTTTTTCCAAAACGGCGCTTTGGTTTTCAGGAAGTCCATAACAAACTCACACGCTTCAAAGGCGGCACCACGGTGTGCACTTGATACACCAACGTAAACAATCTGGTCACCAATATCTAGGTCACCCACGCGGTGAATCACTCGCATCTTCTGGATAGGCCAGCGCGCTTCGGCTTGATCACAGATCTCACTCAGAGACTTCTCTGTCATTCCAGGATAATGCTCTAAAGACAAACCAATCACGTTGTCGCCCAAGTTCATGTCACGAACTTTACCAACAAACGTCACTACCGCTCCAGCGGTTGTACCTTGAGCCAAGTAATCGTATTCGTCGCCCACAGAAAAATCATCTGTAGTAACTAATACTCTTTGGTCAAGAACTTGAGAGTCATTCATGGCTAACCTCCAGTAACAGGTGGGAAGAAAGCCACTTCGTCGCCGTCTTTCACTTCAGTCGTTAGAGGTACGATAGATTGGTTAAGCGCAGCCAGAAGCTTGCCCTCTTCCAAAGCGATGTCCCATTTACCTTCTTGCTGCACAAGGTGGCTGCGAATCGCTTCAATCGTCTTGAACTGTGCATCAACTTCAACGCTATCGACGCCGACAAGTTCACGCGTTTGTGCAAAGAAAAGTACCGTAATCATGATTCCACCTTGAAGTGACCTGATTTACCACCTGTCTTCTCTAACAGGCGCACATTCTCGATAACAATGTCTTTCTGAACAGCTTTACACATATCGTAAATGGTTAGCGCAGCAACAGAAGCAGCCGTCAGCGCTTCCATTTCTACGCCTGTCTTACCAGCAAGCTTACAAACAGATTCGATGCGAACCTTGTTTTCAGACTCGATAGCCTCAAGCTGAACTTCAACCTTAGTCAGCAACAATGGGTGACACAGTGGAATCAGGTCCCACGTCTTCTTCGCCGCTTGAATACCAGCAATACGTGCCGTTGCGAAAACATCACCTTTATGGTGGCTGCCAGAAACAATCAGCTCTAGTGTTTCTGCTGACATTTGAACGAAAGCTTCTGCTCTCGCTTCACGTACTGTCTCTGCTTTAGCCGATACATCGACCATGTTTGCTTCGCCAGACGCGTTAATGTGGGTAAATTGGCTCATGCTCAAACCACCTTATACAGAAAGATGTGGCATGAAGTTACAAGGACGGTGGCTAGCGTCCATCTGTTGCTTGATGATCTTAGTCCAACCTGTGCGGCACGCACCTGTAGAACCTGGCATCGCAAAGATAACCGTGTGGTTAGCAAAACCCGCGATCGCACGAGATTGAATCGTCGATGTGCCGATCTCTTCGTAAGACACTTGGCGGAATAGCTCACCAAAGCCTTCTACTTCTTTGTCGAATAGTGGCTTAAGCGCTTCCGGTGTGCTGTCACGAGATGTAAAACCCGTACCGCCCGTGATCATGATAGCTTGAACGCTTTCATCCGCAATCCACTTAGAGACGATCGCACGGATCTTGTACATGTCATCGATAACAATTTGCTTATCAACCACGTTGTGGCCTGCTTCTTTAGCATGCTCAGCTAGGTAACCACCTGACGTGTCATTTTCTTCTGTACGAGTATCTGAAACCGTTAGTACTGCGATGTTTGCTGCTTGGAATTTGCTTTCTGCGTGACCCATTTGCTCACCTATATAAATTTTCAATGATTAGACTGATTCGCCCAGCTTAAAGAAGCTGAGCGATAAAATGCTTTAGAGTATGTATAGCGGGTTAACCGCCGATTGACGCCAAGTTTGGAGTCATGCCGCTGTTGCCATCATGCAAGAAGTGGCTAACGGACTTGGTTTGAAGCTGAGCCTGAATTCGATCAATGAGCTCTTGCTCTTGTTGATCTTCTTGAATCAGATCTCTCAGTTCAACACCGTGGTCGCCAAACAGACATAGGTGAAGTTTACCGGTCGCAGAAACACGCAGTCGGTTACAACTCTCACAGAAGTCTTTCTCGTAAGGCATGATCAAACCAATTTCACCCTTGTAGTCTGGGTGGACAAACACTTGTGCTGGGCCATCGTTAACAGCTTTGACTTTTAACAGCCAACCGTTAGCAATAAGCTGATTGCGAATCGCAACGCCAGATACATGATGTTTATCGAACAACTCGTCCATCTCGCCAGTTTTCATCAGCTCGATAAAACGTAATTGAATAGGTTTGTCTTTGATCCAATTAAGGAAGGCTGGTAATTCCTGACTGTTGAGGTCTTTCATCAATACAACGTTGACTTTGACTTGTTCATAGCCAACCTCAAACGCTTTATCAATACCTCGCATAACCTCAGTAAACTTATTCTCACCAGTGATCTGATGGAACATACGTGAATCTAAGCTATCCACGCTAACGTTTATATGAGTTAAACCAGCATCACGCCATTGCCCTACTTGTTTCTCCATGCGGTAGCCATTGGTTGTCGTGGCTACTTTTTCGATGCCTGGAGTAGAAGCAACTGTATGTATGATTTCAGGAAAGTCTTTACGCAGACTCGGCTCTCCGCCTGTAATGCGGATCTTTGAGGTGCCACAATCTGCAAACGCTTTTACAACGCGTTTGATCTCGGGAACACTTAAAAAAGACGAGTTTTTTTGCCCTGATGGTTTATAACCATCTGGCAAGCAGTAAGTACATTTAAAGTTACAGACGTCTGTAACCGACAAGCGCAAATAATAAAATTTGCGATGGAATCTATCTTCGAATTGTTGCGCCACGGAACACCTTTCCAAACACGGGAGGCATAATCATTTCCAATTAAGCCCTTGTGACAACATGTCACTGGCTCTTGATGCGTATCGGTACAGCAAATTCCACTGTGCGACTTAGCATGCGAGAGCTCGGAGTTATGGCAACTGCACGTTATATTCACACGCGCAGTAGCTGAGTAATAAAATACTTAATATTTGTACGTGAATCTAGCTCTGATGACAAAAAACGGGTCACATCGGCAAAAAAAACGTATCAAACCCTCAAAATAACTCTTGTTGAGTATCTGACGAGAAGCATTTAACCTAAATTATAGTTGGTAATAATCTAACAAGAACAAAAAATGAATATTTACTCTTCAAAGAAAGTCGTAGCAATCGGTGGAGGCCATGGCTTAGGTCGTATGCTTGCTGCATTAAAAGACTTTGGTAGTAATGCGACTGGCATTGTTGCAACAACAGATAACGGTGGTTCAACCGGACGAATTCGAGACTGCCAAGGTGGTATTGCTTGGGGAGATACTCGTAACTGTATCAACCAATTGATCACTGAGCCTTCCATCAGTTCGATGATGTTTGAGTACCGCTTTCGCGGTCAAGGTGAGCTGGACGGCCATAACCTCGGCAATCTGATGCTTACTGCTTTGGACAACTTATCCGTTCGTCCGTTGGAAGCCATCAACCTGATCAGAAACATGTTGAAGGTCGATGTGAATATCGTCCCAATGACTGAGCATCCTTCTGATCTCACAGCACTTTCAATGGATGGTCGTTGGGTTACGGGTGAAACCAACGTTGACGACATGACAGAAAAACTGCGCATGATGGACTTGTCTCCAGAAGTGCCCGCAACCAGAGAAGCCGTTGCAGCCGTCGAACAAGCCGACTGTATCGTTCTTGGCCCTGGCAGCTTCCTGACCAGTGTGATGCCTCCGCTGCTACTGCCAGAAATTGGTAAAGCAATCGCAGGAAACACCAAGGCAAAAGTTATTTTCATTGAAAACCTTTCGCCGGAACATGGCCCTGCAGGAAAAATGACGCTTCAAGAACAGCTTGAATGGTGTGAACGTACCTGCAAAGCGAGAAAAATTGATGTCGTGCTGGGCAATGCGCCGCACCCTGAACTTGAAGGACTTTGGAACTGCGTGACCACCGACCTTGCCTCTCCTAACCGAGATTGGCGACATGACCGTTTAAAGCTTCAACAAGCGATTCGGGCTCAACTCGCTTAATACTTATAGCTTGTAGCTTAATGCTTGCAGTTTGTAGTTTGTAGTTTGTAGTTTGTAGTTTGAGCTAAACGACAGAGACCAGTAAAAACAAAAAAGGAGCATCATGCTCCTTTTTTAATATCTACTGATGCCACCATCAACCGTTTTAAAGATCAGTCATCAACTGCTGATATTCCGTGTACGTTGATAGCAGAAGTTCTTGCATATCTTGAAAATCAACGTCTGTCACGGGTAACGCTTGTTTCACTTTTGCATCCACACTAATCGCAAAACTACACAAAGAATCTGCGCCAAAGCTCGCGGCGCTGCTCTTTAAGGCATGGCTAATGTCGGCCAGATACTTCGATGTATCTGTGTCTTTATTGAGATCTAGGTGCTCATAGTATCCTTTCAATTCACCTAAAAATATTTCCAGTAACACTGGAACATTCTCTTGCCCGATTTCGCCGGCAAGCTCATCAACTTTTTGCTGATTTAATACTTTCATCATCGTTCTTTCTTATTGTTTGGTGATTACTGCTTCGCATTCCACGTTTGCAATTTACGGTAAATCGTCGATGGACTGACATCCAAGAAACCTGCCGCGCGTGGGATGTTGCCATCACACGCTTTTATGGCCTGTTCGATTGCCGTTTTCTCAGTGATCCACAATGGGAAAATATCTTTTACCGTGATGTCTTCATTCTGCTTCTCTTTCAGTCGCAGACTGTTTTCAATCGGTTGATTCAATGGGGGCGGAAGCATGTTCAGAGTAATCTCTTTACCATTATTCAATACCACCACATTTCGTAATACGTTTTGTAGCTGACGAACGTTACCCGGCCACTCGTATTGATTAAAGCGATCCAGGACTTCCTGAGCAAAACGCACAAAAGCCTTACCTTCCTCAACAGACATATAGCCCAGCAGCGAGTACGCAATTTCAATAACATCTTCCCCACGCTCACGCAGTGGCGGCAAGTGCAGAGGAATCACGTATAAACGATAGTATAAATCTTCTCTAAAGCGACCTTCTTGTACTTCTTTCCAAGGATCACGGTTGGTAGCACAAACAAAGCGCACATCAACGCTCTTCATTTTTGAAGAACCCACTTTTTGAAAAGTACCAGTTTGAATGAAACGCAGAAGCTTGGTTTGCAACTCAAGATCCATTTCGCACAACTCATCGAGGAACAGGGTTCCACCATCTGCGAGTTCAGCAGCGCCTTGACGATCCGTTGCGGCACCGGTAAAGGCACCCTTAACGTGACCAAACAGTTCACTTTCAATCAAATCTTTAGGAATAGCGGCACAGTTAATCGCGATGAAAGGCTTATCACCACGCTTACTCGCAGCGTGAATCGCTTCTGCACACACCTCTTTACCGGTACCACTTTCACCCGTGATGAAGATACTCGCCTTACTTGATGCTGCAGAATCAATCGTTCGGTAGACCTGTTGCATGGTCTGGCTGCTACCAATGAAGCCTTGATAGTTTTGATTACCGGGATGTTCAGCGCTGTTTTTGAGTTTTGTCGCTTTGCGGATCGCGTTGTTCACCGTAATACGAAGTCGGTCGGCTTCACACGGTTTGATAAGAAAATCTTGAGAACCATGACGCATCGCTTCAACGGCCGTATCAATCGAGCCGTGAGCCGTCATAAAGATGACAGGAACTTCTGGGTATTTTTGTTTTACAGCAAATAGCACGTCCATACCCGTCATATCAGGTAGACGTAGATCTAATAAAATAAGGTCTGGGATTCGGTGATTCAAACTCTCAATTGCATCGCGGCCTGTGCCGACAATGTTGATATCAATCTCGAGCGGTGTAAGATACGAGCGATATAGAGCCGCTACTGAAGCGGTATCCTCTACCATCAACAAATACTTCGATTTGTTATCTAGCGTTTTTGATTGCATATCCTAGCCATTATAATTTGCATTTCTTATTATAATCGCATTCCGCTTTGCATTATGCAAATTAACCACAGTATTTGTGGAACATTTCTTTCCCTGTTTAAAACAATCAATGTGTTATCGATGTGGCACGAACGATGCAGTTATCTAACTGACCTTCGGGTCACCTAGCCAACTGACGTTGTTAGTGGACCTTGTGTTCACAAACGTAAGCCAGTAGAACATTTACTACTGGCTGTTTTTTTGTCTGAAATTCCAGTCCCGACGAGCTAACCTTAACTATTGGTAATGAACTGCTTTCTTAACTGTTCAATTTCATCACGCTTCTGTGCCGCCAATTCAAATTCCAAGTTCTGAGCATGTTGATACATTGCCGCTTCAAGCTTACTGATCTCTTTATCAAGCTGCTGTGGTGTAAGCACGGCATAACTTTCAGAAGGTTCAGCAACCTTAGATAGCGGAACTTGCTTAGACTGTCGCTGTTGTTTGGATTTAGTCAGGTCACCCAGCTCCATAATATCTTTGATATTACGTTTCAATGCTTGCGGCGTGATGCCTTGCTCTTCATTGTAAGCTTGTTGTTTTTCTCTACGACGATCAGTTTCATCAATCGCTTTTCTCATTGATTTGGTAATCGAGTCACCATACAAGATAGCTCGACCTTCCAGGTTACGCGCCGCACGACCAATGGTCTGAATCAGAGAACGCTCAGAACGTAAGAAGCCTTCTTTGTCTGCATCAAGAATAGCCACCAGCGATACTTCAGGCATATCCAAACCTTCTCGAAGTAAGTTAATGCCCACTAACACGTCAAACTCGCCCAGTCGAAGATCCCGAATGATCTCTACACGCTCAACCGTATCGATATCTGAGTGCAAGTAACGAACCTTAACACCATGCTCACTCAGGTATTCTGTTAAGTCTTCTGCCATTCGTTTAGTTAGCGTCGTGACAAGTACACGTTCTTCTTTCACTGAACGTATTCTGATTTCAGACAGTAAGTCATCAACCTGAGTCGCGACAGGCCTTACTTCAATGATCGGGTCAAGTAAGCCAGTAGGACGCACTACTTGATCAGCAATCTCACCGTCTGATTTCTCAATCTCATAATTACCCGGCGTGGCCGACACAAAAATAGTCTGAGGAGCGATCGATTCGAACTCTTCAAACTTCATCGGACGGTTATCTAACGCCGAAGGCAGTCTAAAGCCAAACTCAACCAAGGTTTCTTTACGCGAACGGTCACCTTTATACATCGCCCCTATCTGGGGAACCGTCACGTGTGACTCATCGATAATCAAAAGGCCGTCATTTGGCAGGTAATCAAACAAGGTTGGCGGTGCTTCACCTTCATTACGTCCACTCAAATAGCGAGAGTAGTTTTCAATACCCGAGCAGAAACCTAGCTCCGTCATCATCTCAATATCAAACTGAGTTCTTTGGGAGATGCGCTGTTCTTCGAGAAGCTTGTTGTTGTCTTTTAAATATTGCGCCCTATCGCGTAACTCATCCTTAATCTTCTCAATCGCTTCAAGGATTTTCTCTCTTGGAGTGACATAGTGCGTTTTTGGATAAACCGTAAAACGAGGTAAGTCTCTCTGTTTAATAGCACCGGTTAACGGGTCAAAAATACTTATACAGTCTACTTCATCATCGAACATTTCGATTCGAACTGCGTCTTGGTCAGATTCTGCTGGGAAGATATCAATCACTTCACCACGGACACGGAACTGACCACGCTCAAATGCGACATCGTTTCTCGAATATTGAAGCTCAGCCAAGCGACGCAAAATATCACGCTGATCCATCACCTCACCACGACTCAAGTGCAGCATCATTTTCAAATAAGACTTGGGATCACCAAGACCATAGATAGCCGATACAGACGCAACAATGATGGCGTCTTTACGTTCAAGAAGCGCTTTGGTCGCTGATAGCCTCATTTGTTCGATATGGGCATTCACCGACGCATCTTTCTCAATGAAAGTATCCGTGGTTGGAACGTAAGCTTCTGGTTGGTAGTAATCGTAGTAAGAAACGAAGTACTCGACGGCATTATTTGGAAAGAAAGATTTCATCTCACCATAAAGCTGAGCAGCCAACGTCTTGTTCGGTGCTAACAGAATGGCAGGTCTTTGCGATTGGGAAATGACATTGGCAAGAGTAAAGGTTTTACCTGAGCCCGTTACCCCTAATAGAGTTTGATGTGCCAAACCAGAATCTAATCCATCTAGTAATCTGGTTATCGCTGTCGGCTGGTCACCGGACGGGCTGTAGTCCGATACCAAATCAAAGAGTTTGCTCATAGGTTGCCATTTCCATACTGTGTTTTTAATCAGGTCATTGTCACTCTAGGAGCCATCTCGTTGCAACTATTATCTAGAGAAATGCGCCTTAAGATTGAATATCAGTGATAGCTTTTATTTTTAGAACTTGGTATTATCCGTGCCCCTGCAAAGTTTCCCCAGCTAAATTACTCGAATTTTAATCCACTACTTTTCCCCAAAAAATCTAAAAATACCGCTTGTTTTACTGTTCGCTTTATAATCTATAAAAGTTATACAATCGTGATAGTTTGGTGCTATTCCTTTAAATACATCACGTTAGCTATAATTTTTACATTTTCAGATTTATCCCAATTATTGTTGTTAAAGTTTCACACACACACTTATCCACAATTTTGGTGGATAACTAAAGCAAAGCTAAATCCGATAAGGCGTCCAAGAAAGTAAAGTTTTTTATCTTATTTTTTTCTGCTATTTTTTATTGACAGAAAATAGGACTCTTATTAAAATTCGCGTCGCTGACAAGCAATTCCCCTTTAGTTCAGTTGGTAGAACGGCGGACTGTTAATCCGTATGTCGCAAGTTCAAGTCTTGCAAGGGGAGCCAAATTCAGAACAAAGCTCAATCGAAAGATTGGGCTTTTTTCGTATATAATTGCGACTAACTTGTTCCAAGTTAATGTCACACCCGAATCGTCGGACCGTGCTACCCGCCCGCGTTCAAGTCTCGACAAGGGGGCCAAATTTAAAGAAGCCGCATCACTTGATGCGGCTTTTTGCGTTTTAGTGCTTTGGGGACGTATTCGACTCGCCGCTTTCCTTCTCTTTTTGATAGTTCTGAGTACTAAAACCCACAAATATGACCCTATTCGTAGGAAGCAGATCGAGTTCAATTCAAGAATGATTTTGTGAAAGATCCAGCCCAACCACTCCGATAAACTTGTCTAACCAAGTAGAAATTGGCCGTCTATACTTACCGTAACTTTAATAATCAAACGATTACCTGATGTTTTTTTCACCAAGTGTCTAAATCCCTAGTGATCCTTGGTTGTTATTAGGTGAGCAAAGCAGGATAATATCGGGATCGGAATCTCAAGAATTAATCCATTATGACCGAATACCTTTTGTTGTTGGTTGGCACAGTGCTGGTCAATAACTTTGTGCTAGTGAAGTTTTTAGGGCTATGTCCTTTCATGGGAGTCTCCAAGAAACTGGAGACTGCGATTGGCATGGGCCTCGCGACGACTTTCGTTCTAACGTTAGCGTCGGTATCTGCATACCTAGTAGAAACCTACATCCTTACCCCTCTGGGTATTGAATACCTGCGTACCATGAGCTTCATCTTGGTTATCGCGGTGGTTGTTCAATTTACGGAAATGGTCGTTCACAAAACCAGCCCGACTCTATATCGCCTGTTGGGTATCTTCTTGCCTCTTATCACCACCAACTGCGCGGTGTTAGGTGTGGCACTTTTGAACATCAATGAAAACCACAACTTCATTCAGTCGATCATCTATGGTTTCGGCGCAGCGGTTGGTTTCTCTCTTGTTCTGATCCTATTTGCTGCGATGCGTGAACGTATTGCGGTTGCTGATGTCCCAATGCCATTTAAAGGCGCATCAATTGCGATGATCACAGCAGGCCTAATGTCTCTGGCATTTATGGGCTTTACTGGGTTGGTGAAATAAGCATGAGTACCATTTTAATTGCGATCATTGCGCTAGCCGTTTTAGCCGCTGTTTTTGGCGCTATTTTGGGCTTTGCTTCTATCCGCTTTAAAGTAGAAGCCGATCCTATCGTTGATCAAATCGACACCATTTTACCGCAAACTCAATGTGGCCAATGTGGCTACCCAGGTTGTCGCCCATACGCAGAGGCGATCGCTAATGGTGACAAGATCAACAAATGTCCTCCCGGTGGCCAAGCAACCATTGAAAAACTAGCAGATTTGATGGGCGTAGAAGTTGAAGACTCCGCTCATGACTTAGATAACAAAGTAAAAACCGTTGCCTTCATTCATGAAGATATGTGTATTGGCTGCACCAAATGCATTCAAGCCTGCCCTGTCGACGCCATTGTTGGTGGCACCAAGGCACTTCACACAGTAATCAAAGATGAATGTACAGGTTGTGATCTATGTGTCGCACCGTGCCCTACTGACTGTATCGAAATGATTCCAGTGGCAACAACGACTGAAAATTGGAAATGGCAGATGAACATCATTCCTGTTACTGATATCACTAACCAAGCGACTGATGCGACCGCGTCAGAGCCTAAGGCGTAGGTTAGTATGATCTCTTTAATTGAACAAATTCGCACGGGCTCTATTTGGAACTTCCCGGGCGGCGTGCACCCTGCTGAAAACAAGAAACAGTCCAATACCACTGACATCGTGCATGCAAGACTTCCTGAAGAAATCGTTCTTCCGGTAAAACAGCACATCGGTAAGCCTGGTAACTTGTTGGTTTCTATCGGTGACATTGTACTAAAAGGCCAACAACTGACAGCCTTAGAGACTGGTTTTACTTTGCCAGTACATGCACCAACATCGGGTGTAATTACCGCTATCGAACCACGAACCACTGCTCACCCTTCAGGCTTGAGCGACGTGTGCGTGGTTATTAAACCTGATGGCCGAGATGCTTGGGTTGTAAAACACCCGGTTGAAGATTTTTCTACAAAGACATCCGATGAACTGCTTGATGTAATTCGCCAAGCTGGTATCTCAGGCATGGGTGGCGCAGGCTTCCCTACCGCCAAAAAGCTTCAATCAGGCTTAGGCCGCACTGATATTTTGATCATCAACGCTGCGGAGTGTGAACCTTACATCACCTCTGATGACAAATTGCTTCAAGAACATGCCGAAGAAGTACTAAAAGGCATCGAAGTGGTTGAACACATCCTTCAACCAAAGCTGACCGTTATCGGCATTGAAGACAACAAGCCAGACGCAATAAAAGCACTTGAGATTGCGGCGAAAGACAAAGATATCGTGATTCGTGTTATCCCAACCAAATACCCTTCTGGTGGTGAGAAGCAACTGATCAAGATCCTCACCAATAAAGAGGTTCCAGCTGGCGGTATTCCTGCAGATATTGGTGTTTTGGTTCAGAACGTCGGCTCTCTCTACTCGATAAAGAGAGCAGTAATCGACGGTGAACCCGTCGTTAACCGCGTTGTAACCCTAACCGGTAAAACCTTTAAGCAACCTCGTAACGTTTGGGCGCTACTAGGCACACCAGTACATGAGTTACTTGAAGAGTTTGGCTACAAGGCCGATAAAAAACTGCCGCGTTTGATTTTGGGCGGCCCTATGATGGGCTTCACCTTGCCACATGCCAATGTGCCAATTACCAAAACATCGAACTGTATTTTAGCGCCAACGCGCCGTGAGATTTCACCAAGCACTTACGAGATGGAATGTATTCGATGCAGTGCATGTGCCGAAGCTTGTCCTGCCTCTCTGCTACCTCAACAGCTGCAATGGCACGCGAAAGCCAATGAGTTAGATAAGTGTGAAGAACTAAATATTAAAGACTGTATTGAATGTGGTGCTTGTGCGTTTGTCTGCCCAAGTGAAATCCCGCTCGTTCAGTACTATCGCCAAGCGAAAGCAGAAATCAAAACAAGAAAAGACGAAGCGACGGCCGCAGAACGCGCCAAGATTCGTTTCGAAGAGAAAAACGCTCGTATGGAGCGTGACAAAGCAGAACGCGAAAATCGCTTCAAGAAAGCCGCGGATAACCGTCGTAAAGACATGAAATCGGCCGACGGTGACGACGCAATTGCTGCGGCTATTGCACGTGTTAAAGCTCAAAAAGCAACGGCAGACCAAGATACAGCCGCGGAGCCAACCGTAAAACCTGCAGTTGCTGCTGCCATTGCTCGTGCTAAAGCAAAGCAGGCTGCTGCTCAGAAAGAGAGTAATTCTGAACCTGATAACTCTGAAATGTCGAAACTACGTGAAGCACGTAAACGACAAGCTCGAGAGCGTAAGGCACAACAAGCAGAATCTGCTTCTGATGCTCCAACTGAAAGCTCTGGCGATGCTAAGAAAGACGCGGTTGCTGCAGCTATTGCTCGTGCTAAAGCCAAGAAAGCACAACAAACAGAGTCAGCTCCTGAAGCTTCAACTGAAAGCTCTGGCGATGCTAAGAAAGACGCAGTCGCTGCGGCCATTGCTCGTGCTAAAGCCAAGAAAGCACAGCAAACAGAATCAGCTTCTGAAGCTCCGGTTGAAAAATCAGGTGACGCTAAGAAAGATGCAGTTGCTGCTGCAATAGCTCGCGCCAAAGCAAAGAAAGCACAGCAAGCGGAATCAGCTTCTGATGCTCCAGCTGAAAGTTCTGGTGATGCCAAGAAAGATGCAGTCGCTGCCGCAATAGCTCGCGCTAAAGCGAAGAAAGCACAACAAGCGGAATCAGCTTCTGATACTCCAGCTGAAAGTTCTGGCGATACTAAGAAAGACGCTGTTGCTGCAGCTATCGCCCGTGCTAAAGCAAAGAAAGCACAACAAACGGAGTCTGCTTCTGACGCTCCGGCTGAAAAATCAGGCGATGCTAAAAAAGACGCCGTTGCTGCTGCGATTGCACGTGCTAAAGCGAAGAAAGCACAACAAACTGAAACAGCTTCTGAAGCTCCGGTTGAAAGCTCAGGCGATGCTAAGAAAGATGCAGTTGCTGCGGCTATTGCTCGCGCTAAAGCAAAAAAAGCACAGCAAGCTAAGCAGGAAGAGACAACTGAAACTCCTGAGCCCGAGGCTCCACAAGAGTTAGGTGATCCTAAAAAAGCTGCCGTTGCTGCTGCAATAGCCCGTGCTAAAGCCAAGAAGGAGCAACAAGCTAAGCAAGACGAAACCGCAGAAGCTCCTAAGCCAGTGATTGAAGCTGAAACTCAACAAGAATCAGTCGACCCTAAAAAAGCTGCCGTTGCTGCTGCAATAGCTCGCGCTAAAGCGAAGAAAGCACAGCAAGCGAAACAGGCCGAGACAGAAGAAACACCGGAGCCTGTGACCGACATTAAGACTGAGACTCAACAAGAACCAGTCGACCCTAAAAAAGCAGCGGTTGCTGCAGCGATTGCTCGTGCTAAAGCAAGAAAGGCGCAGCAAGAGCAAGACAAAAAGAATAATGAGGAGAAAGAGTAGTGGCCTTCTTTATCGCCAGCTCACCGCACGCGCACAATCGTAGAAGCACCCCTGATCTCATGAAATGGGTCGCTATTTGTGCATTGCCAGGTCTACTAGCTCAAACCTACTTCTTTGGATGGGGTACGCTCATCCAGTTAGTATTTGCTATTGCACTTGCTGTTACCTTTGAAGCCGCTGTAATGCTGTTAAGAAAACGTCCTCCAGTGATGGCATTACGTGATTACAGCGCTGTTGTGACCGCTTGGCTACTCAGTGTCGCGATTCCCTCACACTCTCCGTGGTGGATTCTAGTCATAGGTATGTTCTTTGCTATCATCATCGCAAAGCACCTTTATGGCGGCCTTGGGCAAAACCCATTTAATCCCGCAATGGTGGCTTACGTTGTTTTGCTGATCTCATTCCCAGTTCAGATGACGAGTTGGAATGCGCCGACCAGCTTAACCGCTGAAGCAACGAGCTTTGTTGACTCATTTTTGATGATCTTTACCGGTTTCAACAATGAAGGTTTGTCTCTTCAACAAGCACGTCTTGGTATTGATGGCACCACAATGGCGACACCACTCGACGCATTCAAAACGGCATTGACGGCAGGCAACACCGCTTCTGAAGCTCTATCTCAACCACAATTCAGCTGGTTAGCTGGTGTGGGTTGGGAATGGGTGAACCTTGCCTACCTAGTCGGCGGCTTGGTGCTCATCAAGCAACGCGTGATTCAGTGGCATATTCCGGTCGCTTTTATTGCTAGCCTTGCGCTGTTTAGCCTAGTGTTCTTAGTGCTGACGCCTGGTGAAACCGCATCTCCAACCATTCATCTATTGTCTGGCGCAACCATGCTTGGTGCATTCTTCATTGCAACCGATCCGGTTTCAGCCTCGACGACAGTGAAAGGTCGCTTGGTATTTGGTGCCCTGATTGGCGGGTTAGTCTTTATTATCCGCAGTTGGGGTGGCTTCCCTGATGGCGTGGCGTTTGCTGTATTGTTAGCTAACATGTGTGTTCCACTGATTGACTACTACACCAAACCTCGTACATACGGCCACTAAGGAGCGGATACCATGCTAAATGCAATTAAGAAAAACGGCCTTGTACTCGCGATTTTTGCGTGTGCTTCGACAGGTTTGGTCGCGGTAACTCACTACCTGACCAAAGACCAGATTAAGCAGCAAGAACAAGCTCAGTTACTGTCTGTTCTTAACCAAGTTATCCCGCACGATCTGCACGATAATGAACTCTTTTCAGCCTGTACTCTGGTTCAAGCAGAAGAGCTAGGCACTGAACAAGCGATGCCAGCTTACATTGCTAAACTCAATGGTGAGCCAAGTGCGATTGCGATCGAAGCGATTGCACCCGATGGCTACAACGGCGCGATTAAGGTCATTGTTGGGATGAAAATCGACGGTACCATTTTAGGTACTCGCGTTCTTTCCCACCAAGAAACTCCAGGATTGGGTGATAAGATTGATCTACGCGTGAGTGATTGGATTCTCTCATTTGCTGGTAAGCAAGTGGCGGATTCTAATCTTGACCGTTGGAAGGTTCGTAAAGATGGTGGTGACTTTGACCAGTTCACTGGCGCAACCATTACGCCAAGAGCTGTCGTTAAGTCAGTGAAGCAAGCGGTGCAGTACGTTAATCAAAACAACCAAGCATTGCTTGCTCAACCTCTAAATTGTGGTGGTGAATAATGAGTGACCATAAAACACTAATCAAAAATGGCATGTGGGCCAACAACCCTGCCCTAGTGCAACTCCTTGGCTTATGTCCGCTGTTGGCTGTCTCTTCAACTGTGACTAACGCTCTTGGATTAGGTATCGCTACCTTGCTTGTACTAGTCGGCTCGAACGTGTCTGTCTCTTTGGTTCGAAACCATGTGCCAAAAGAAGTGCGTATTCCTGTATTCGTGATGATCATTGCTTCACTGGTAACCTGTGTTCAACTTCTGATGAACGCTTACGCTTATGGCCTTTACCTCTCTTTGGGTATCTTCATCCCACTGATCGTAACCAACTGTATCATCATCGGCCGAGCTGAAGCCTTCGCGTCTAAAAACGAAGTTTTGCCTGCTGCTCAAGATGGTTTTTGGATGGGTCTTGGCATGACATCGGTACTGGTTGTATTGGGTGCGATGCGTGAGGTTATTGGTAACGGCACCCTATTTGATGGCGCAGACCTGCTCCTTGGTGATTGGGCTTCGGTATTACGAATCCAGATATTTGAATTTGATAACAGCTTCTTGTTAGCCCTGCTTCCACCAGGAGCCTTCATTGGTGTTGGTTTCTTGATTGCGTTGAAAAACATCATCGACAACCAAGCTAAAGCTAGACAGCCCAAACAAGAAAAACCAGCCATTGAACGCGCTCGCGTTACCAATGCCTGATAAGTTACAGTAGCTTAAATTCTGCTGAGTAGCTCAACCGCTCAGCAGGTAAATAGATTGACCAAGTACACATAATAATGACGCTCATAAGAGCGCGTAACCGATGATAAAGCCTGAACCATTGCGGAACTTGTTATTTTGAAACGAGTAGTTTGAAAGAACTTCGCCGGAACTCAAGCCCTAACTATTTGAAAGTAATGTCGCTATGAACAATGTAAAACGAGTAGAAATACTTGAGCGTTTAAGAGAAAACAATCCAAAGCCAGAAACCGAGCTTAACTGGAACAGCCCTTTCGAGTTGCTGATCGCCGTGCTCTTATCTGCACAGGCAACCGATGTCAGCGTCAACAAAGCCACTGATAAGCTTTATCCGGTCGCTAATACGCCACAGGCTATTTTCGACCTAGGCATTGATGGCTTAAAAGAGTACATCAAGACCATCGGCCTGTTTAATTCGAAAGCAGAAAACACCATCAAAACGTGTCGTATGCTGCTTGACCTGCATAATGGTGAAGTACCGGAAGATCGCGCTGCATTAGAAGCCCTTCCTGGCGTTGGTCGTAAAACGGCCAACGTAGTATTGAACACCGCTTTCGGTTGGCCAACCATTGCCGTTGATACTCACATCTACCGTGTATCAAACCGCACCAAGTTAGCGATGGGAAAAACGGTCGACGATGTTGAAGCTAAGCTGCTCAAAGTCATTCCAAAAGAATTCAAACTGGATGTCCACCACTGGCTCATTCTTCATGGACGTTACACCTGTGTCGCGCGTAAACCACGCTGTGGCAGCTGTATCATCGAAGACCTATGTGAGTACTCTCCACCAAAAAAAACGTAAAGAGCTAACGTACGATAAAGATAGGGATTCCAGTTGGAATCCTTTTTTTTGCTTTACAAATATTAAAAAAGCACATATGGTAAATTTATGTGTAACAGATAACGAGCTTTGTAATGGTTGGTTTGAGTGAAAGTATTCAAGTTAGGATATACAAAGATATAGATAACGCTTCTTTTCCCGTAGTTGTTCGGGGGAGTGGTCTACCTTGCTGCTTGCACCTTAACGCTTATCTCAATGGCAATCATAAGTCCCCATTTTCAAAGGTGAATTCAAAAAAGGGGAAATCAAAACAGTCACCATCATTCTACACTCGAAAGAAATATGCTTATGAGTTGAAGTTTTTGTACTGCTTCTTCATGCAAAAGAACATTGACCTTGTCGAGCGTGTAGCAAGTGGCTCTTTTCTATCTATCGAGGAAATAGACGGTTATATTCGTGCTTGTAAATTCTATGTGGACACTGAGGATGAGAGCGAAAGCGGCACTGTAGTTAGCCTTACCGATAAAAGAATTAGGGATGCAATCCATGCGACATCCAACAGTCAACCAGAAGTATCAGCGCATACTTTTCATCAACGCCTCAACCGTCTTAAAGCCTACATTGAATTTTTATATGTGTGCCATCACTACGATAAAGCTGAGACTGAGCAGCAAATCTCCACGGATGACCAATTTAATAAATTCAAACTCTACATCAGTACAGCAATTTCTAGCTCCCGAAAAGACAATACCATCACAAAAGATCCCCTTGAATCGGTCATTCCATCCGATAAATTTTTTAATTTATTAGAGGTTATTCAAGAGCGTTCTTCAAACAACCCCTTCAAGTCGAGCAAGCTTCGAAATCAAATTATCACCCAGATATTGATTGATACAGGTGTTCGTGTTGGGGCTGTCTTGAAATTGAAAGTGAGTGATTTAGTGGACGATTGGGACAATCCTAGATTCCTGCTCACCCGAACCCCCGATGACCCTACGGACACAAGGCGTCTTCCCGCTGCAAACAAAACAAAAGCATTATCTGTTTCAATCTCTCACGATTTAATGAAGCTGATTAAGCTCTACATCGAAACAGTGCGCAAAAGTACACCAAACTCTCATGAACATGATTTCGTTTTCATCTCAGAAAAAGGAAGAACTATCGGAAAGCCAATGTCTTACAACGCAATTCACAAAGTCATTAAGACGATTGGAGATTGTGTTGGGATAGCACTACATCCACATCTACTTCGTCATAAGTGGAATGAAATCTTTGAAATCAAAGCCAAAGCCAAAGGGTTCTCACCGGATAAAATCGAAGACCTTCGCAAATATGCGATGGGTTGGGTAGAAGATTCAAAAATGGCATCAGTCTACAACGAGTTCCAGTTAGCCATGACGGTAGCTGAAATTTCATCCAAGAACCTGAGCCAATCCGTACCCAACCTGAGAGGTAGCAAATGAACAGCGCTGAACTTAAAAGCTTAAAAAAAAGCTATGAAGGTAAACGAACTTTTCAATCAAAAGAAACGGGTTACGAGTTTGATCTCTTTTCTGATGAATGGTTGCTTGGCTACAAGAAGCTGCTTAACCTTGGCTGGATGAATGCGTTAGATAGCGAAGCCTTTCTCGACCTACGACTGGCTATCGCGCACGCTGCCAAACATTATGCTTATTCAAGCATAAATGGGCATGTCAGCACCTTAAAAACCATTTGCGATTACTTAGAGCCAACGACTTTTGAGGCGTGGTGGTTAACGCTCACGAGCTATAAAAAGACAGTAAAAGATGCCCTATCCGCATTTAGCAAACGAAGTCATGTGTACAGCAGCAGTCTTCTTACTCCGCTCTATGACCTCGTTAAGAATGAGAGTTTAGGCAGACAAGGTGGCTCAAAAAATATCCTTGATGAAACAACGGGGGCTTACAGTGAAATCGAGCGTGATAACCTTCTTGAAGCACTAAGAATTGAAACCCTCCATGCACTCAGCAGTGAGATTGCAACAGCACACCCTTTCACTCGCCTTAGAAACGTTCTGGCTTGCCAATTGATGGTGGCCATTGTCAGAAGACCTACGCAACTGGTTAAAATTAAATGGTGTGACCTTTTGCGTGTGGGTCAAACATTTAAGTCGCACAAAGAAAGCAACCGTGATTGGCAGCCTTTAACACAGCATCATTTTTCTGATGTAGAGCAATTGCACCTACGAACCTTCAAAGGTAAAAATGGCGCGTTTAGAGTCGATGCCG
Organism: Vibrio sp. FE10; assembly: GCF_030297155.1. Lineage (NCBI taxonomy): Bacteria > Pseudomonadati > Pseudomonadota > Gammaproteobacteria > Vibrionales > Vibrionaceae > Vibrio > Vibrio apostichopi. The sequence goes on from NZ_AP028067.1 coordinate 2,635,657, forward strand.
AGTCACGTTCTCATCGCTTGGAGCCAAATCTGTCTGAATTGTTGCTTCAGTATTACCAAGTGTACGAAACCTTCCTTTGCGCTTCATTGAGCAAGAGCGGCGTTGTCCTCTCTGAGAGTGAAACAAAAGAGCTGATGCAACGACTCCCCTTGTTTCCAGACCAAAGTTTATTCTCCGCGAAATTTGATACAAAAGAGAGTCTCTTTCAATCCGTGAGCGATACATCCGAAGCATTTCACACCTCTTCAGGTTCTCTTAGAAGCAGCATTATTTACCTCTTCAATAAAAAGCTCGATATTAAAAGTGATCGCCTCGTTCATCAGCCTCTTGAATTTAAAAACACTCGCTGGCGTCATACCCAGTTAACCCTCGCCGCCTGGATGGGGTTAAGCCCTGCGCAAGTTGCCGCCATTACAGGTGTCACGATACAGTCAATACAAGATTACCTTGATTTAAAAGCGCCTGAACGAGTCAAAATTGACGAAGCCTTTGCGGGTAACAGTGTCATACAACGTTTTGATAGCGTATCTTCGAAAGAATTACAGCAACACGCTGACTTTAAGGTGAAAAGCCCGTTTGATGAAGAGATGGGACACAAACTTAACCCGACTAACTGCTCAAGCTGTCAATCAAAGGGAGCCGCCCCAATGGGGTGCTATCCCTGTGATAACTTTCGACCTTTGGAAACCGCAAACCATCAGCAATATTTAGATAAGGCAGAGCGTAAACTGGCGATTAATAGTCAATCAGGCCACCCCGCTACGGTTAAACGACTGCAAACCATTATTCTCTATATCAGAGTGACAATTATGCTGTGCGAAGAACGAAAAACCATGAAAGTGGGAGAGTGCAAATGAGTCAGATTAACCGCTATATTGATAATCAACACGCTTACGTCGCCAAAAAGAAAGCGCAGCCTCTGATTGGATTTACCAACGCTCAAGGTGAGCCTGCATCATGGGAGGATATTACTGTCACGTTTACCGACAGTGACAACAGAGCCCAGAATATTTTGTTTTGTAATCTAAATAGAAATAGGCCAAACGTGGGAACGCGCTTCACGGACGAGGATCGATTAGCACCTGAGACGCATGACTTATTATTTACCTATACACTTGATATATTGAAAGAAAACATATCTATAAACTCTAAAAGAAAAAAAATCACAGTCGCAAGACTCTTCCTTTGCCACCTAAATGAGAATATCGCGACCTCCACCCTTGAAAGGATTCAATCTGCCATCAACCTGATGACATACAGCGCTAACTTAACACCTTTTATCAACTGGCTGCATCAACATAAAATGCTCGCGAAAAGCTGTCAACCCGACATCAATACTACCAACCAAGCAGTTAGCCGTAAAAGTGGCGATGATGCATTGCAAGCGGAACAAAACAAGCTTCCGTCGAAAAACGCATTACTGGCGCTCGGGGCTATCTTCTATGATGTTATTCCAGCCTATCAGGATGGTGACAAGGAAAATGTTGAGGCTTGGCAACCTCTTTTATTACCAACGCAAGAGCAGCGAGACAGCTTTAGTTGCACAATGGCAGCACTTGGCATGGCTTCACCCAATCGAATCGGCGCAGAGCAAGTGCTTTTAACAGTGCAACGCATAAAGCCTCACACACAAGTTGTCGATGGCAAGAAAAAAACGGTGCATTACCTCAACTGGCGAGGTTCGAAGGGGTACAAGGATAATGCAAACCACATTAATGCAGAAATGGTCGATAGCTTAGACAGAGCCTTGCACTACACAATTCTCGCTACAGAGCCTGCAAGAGCGCTGGCTCGGTTCTATCAAAAGCCGAACCGCCCTCTAAAAGAAGTGCTCGGTGAATTTAAGCCCAGCGATGAGAATATTGCCCTGCTTAATCCTTCCATGAGCAAATCAACCAACCTATTACATCTTGGTTTGCTGCTCGGCTTTTTTGACGGTAGTGACAAATGTGTGCGCGTCACGCCTGATACGAATGGAGCAATAGATAGGACGTATAGACCGCAGCATCCAAAGTTCATCAAACCCGTTGCACAGCTTGAAGCCTTCGACACACTGGTGTTTAAGAAACACTGTCCTTACTCTCAAGCGCTTACAGGATGTCCTCTCGCAATGCAGTATCAATACGATAAGTACACAGCAGGGAAGAAAGAACTCACCGTGGCAGAGTTTCAGAATCACATCATCGAGATGAATCAATCTCACCTAAAAGGTTACAACAATGCACAAACTAAGCATGTCGATTTTGAGAACGCATTATTTGCCTACACACAAAAGCTGTTTGGCGGCAAAGTGACACACCCCTTTCTTTTAGTGCCTATCAGTTCGCTAAGTAACTTCTTTTCTAACGACCTGATAAAAGTCAGTAAAAATCAGCTTACGCTCTTTGAGCGACACGGGTTCTCATCCAGCTTTTTGCTCAAGCCGCACCAACTGCGCCATTGGCAAAATGATTTTCTTGCGAAAAAAGGACTGCCTCACCACCTTATTTCTATGTTGTCAGGCAGAAAGAGCGCCGAGCAGACACTGACCTATATCCATACCACTGACGCTCAAAACGCTTCTGTCATTGGGGATATCTCTTACTCTAATGAACCAGAAAGCGAGGTCGAAAATAAGCTAAAGCTTCGTATCTCGACCATGGAACAATTTAATGAGGCTATCGACAATGAAACGCCGACTTTTGTTCATGAGACAGGCTTTTGCGATCAAAACCTTGCCCTCTCACCCTGCACGTATATGTCGGAGTTTGAAACGCAATGTGCGTTATGCTCATCTTCTTGTCATGTAACCCATGATAGGGAGGCAATCGACTTACTCCAGAAGGATTTGAAAGTGCAAACGCACAACTTGGAAAGGGTTCAGGCGTCTATCAACTTTGAAACAAGTGAAGGGCAGCACAAGTGGTACAAAACCCATTATCGCAATACTTGCATGCTAAAAAAACTCATTGAAGTGCTGTCCGATGAGGCAATAGAAGAAGGTCGTATGGTGCGATTGCTAGCTCGTTCAAACAGCATAAGAATCACTAATTTAGAGACCCAAACGGTGGAAGAGCAAAAGTTAGCGTTGCCTGATGCCGAGCAAGCCCTGCAAGCTGCTATTGAGGCAAAAAACGACAATAAAAGAGATAAAGCCACAGATAATTTCTTAGGCTTTTTGGGCTCACTCTAGGGTAAACAATATGGCACTTAAATCACTAGAAACGGAACAGCAAATCTCAATTCAAGCCCTTATTCGAAGCTGGGAAGGCAAGCTAACTTGGGATTTGTTAGTCACAAAAATAGAATCCAGCTCAGGTATTGCAACCACGAGGCAAACGCTCGACAAGTACGCCAATATCAAGCACGAGTACAAACAGAAAAAGCAAGTCTTAAGGGGCAAGCCTGTTTCGCCTGAAAACAAGGAATTGCTTGCTTACTTGCAAAAAGACGTGGATTTAGCAGAAAAGGTGATACAACTGGAAGCGCAACTTACGGTCGCACAGTCAGAGATTGGTAAGCTTCAGGCTTTCATTCAAAAGTTATCCAGCATAGGCAAAACTAACCCAAGTGTCATGGATGTGTTTCAAAAGACCTTACAAGACGTTGAGCGCAGCAATAAGTAGAAATAGAGCTAAACCTCGAATTACGATATAGCGAGAGATAACATGGCAAGTGGTCAGCAGAAAGCACAGCAAAACTTGGAAGCATTTGAAGTGTGGAAAGCCACACAGACGGACGATGACTTTAAGCAAATCATGTTCCGAGGTCAGCTTAATCGAAATGAGGTGGCAAAGGGCATCGGCTGTGGAAAATCGGCGTTAAACCAAAACCCTGCCCTCAAAGAAGCGCTCAAAGCCTTAGAAGATAAACTGCGCGGCAAAGGTGTCCTGCCACCGTTGAGCGACGCTGCCAACAAAAATGAGGGCAAACCTCAAGCCTACGACAACACAGCAAATCGAAAGCTGCTCGATTCAAAACGGGTGTCGTCATTAGAAGCTGAGAACATTGAATTGAAAGCCAAGGTCAAGGAGCTTGAAAAGCGACTTGAGCGCTTTGGTGAGCTATCTGAAACTTTATCCGAAATGGGGTTGATGCCACGATGAATAGCGCTTTGCATGAAGACCAAATGCGTGTCACCAGTATCCCTTATCGCTCGAACAAGATGGTGATATTCAGCGGTGTACCGCTGGCGAAAGACTCTTACAAAACTAATAGTGGGAAGTATTACGTCACTATCAAAGCCGACCCCGATAGTATCCCTGTGCTTCCAACGCTGGGTCAGCACTGGTCAGTCAAAGGCGCTCGCCAGATAGAAAATATGGAGATGGGTGATTATGTCATGCAGCAGCACACGTATGAATCACCCAAGCATGTTGAATGCATGCTGCCCAAAACTGGCGAACAACTCATTCGTTTTATCGCAAGAGAAACTGACTTTAAAGGCATTGGTGAAAGCAAAGCTAGGGCGCTCTGGCAGCTCTTAGGTAAAGACTTCCATGCCACACTGCAAAATGACATCCCAGACTCTAGAAAGCGTCTAACATCGATTCTGAGTGACGATTCAGTGGAAGCGCTCTTTAAGGGGTACGCCAAATATAAAAATCTGGCACATTGCAACTGGATGAGTGAGCAAAACATCCCCGCCAGTGTGCAGCAACGGCTGCTCAAGCATCACGGTGAAGCCTCTATAGAGGTAATTAAGGATAATCCTTATGCTTTGATGGGCTTTGGTCTTTCGTTCAGTGCCATTGAAGATATTATCAAGGCAACGGATTTTAAGAGCGATGTTGCGAAGGATGACCCAAGAAGGCTCAGCGCGGCTCTGGAAATGGCGATTCGCAAGGAGATTGAAAAAGGTCACACCTATACCACTCATGCCAATGTGCGCCCTTACCTCAACAAACTATTGAAAGACAAAATACTGGTCACTCAGTCGTTCCAATCCGGCCATGATAAAGCTCAGTATATTTTAAATCCCGACACAGGAGCCTACCACCCAACGGCGCAACTTCTGATGGAAAGTGTCGTTGCCAAACGGCTTAATGCACTGACTAAACGAAATGACTTATTTGATGAAAACGCCAATGCTGCCTATTGCTCTGCGGCTGCGGAACTGCCCTATGACTTAACCTCCAAGCAAATCGAGGCCACAATAACATGCCTGGACAACTCTGTAAGCTGCATTACTGGCGGTGCTGGGACTGGCAAGACAACGGTACTTAGAACGGCTCTCAGGGCTTACCGTCAACTCGGCTTTGAGATACACGCGGTTGCGCTCAGTGGTCGCGCTGCAATGAGGCTACATGAGTCAATCGGCTTTATCACTTCAACTATTGCTAAGTTACTTCGTAAGAAACCGATTGAGCCAAGTGTTGAGCAGCCGAATCATCTACTGGTGATTGATGAAGCGAGCATGATTGACTTGCCGACGATGTATCGCCTTGTGAATCACATTCATCCCTCTGTACGATTGATATTCACTGGCGACCCGGACCAACTACCACCGATCGGCTGTGGTAAGGTACTGGCAGATATCGTTAAAGCAAAAACGGTGGCTAATACGATGCTGGATATAGTCAAGAGACAGGAAGGTTCAACGGGTATCCCTGAATACTCAATGCTCATCAATCAAGGTGTGATACCTGATCAATTAAGCACGGGGACAATACACTTTCACGAAACCAGCACAACAGACATTGCCAAAGTCTGTTGTGAGCTTTACCAAGAGTCCCCTGAAAGCAGTCGTGTCATGGCTCCTACCAAGGCGCTCGTATCAGAAATTAATAAACTCACCCAACAAGCGGTCAATCCAAACAGCGATAGCCTTGAATTCGAAATCAATGGCGACAAGTTCTTTCTACCACTTAGCTTGAATGATGCGGTTTTATTCACGCAGAATCATTACGAGAAAGGCATTCAGAACGGCTCTCTTGGCACTCTAACCAGCGTCAAGCCTTCTGGTGACAGTTACGGTGAAGTAACACTGGATACGGGTGAAAAGGTCGAGGTAACACAAACCGTTCTAGACTGCATGGAGTTGGGTTATGCAATCACCTTGCACAAAGCTCAAGGATCACAGTTCCCGCGCATCATTATCGCCCTGCAAAAAGGAAGAATAGTTGATAGAGCTTGGCTCTATACTGCAATTACGAGGGCTGAAAGTGAAATTCATATTGTCGGTAGTAGCAAGGAAATGAAACAGATTACCGAAGCACTTAGCCACTCTCATAAGCGGAACAGTTACCTGGAAAAGCTGTTGCAGTAGTATTTTGTTGCAGTAGGTATTTAAAACTCGTTTATGCCCCAAAATGCGTTAGACCAAATACTCTACGAAATTAAGGGGCGTGCGTTTTCCCTAGTAAATCTAATCAGACGAAAGAAGAAGATAAGACCATGCTCATTTGGAGTGCAATCAGGGTGAAAATCGTATTGCTCGGAATCCGCCGGAGTTATACGGAAACTTTCGGCAATTTCTGAAGCTCATGCCTTAGACACTAGGCTGTGCGGGCTTTCGATTGAACGTGAATATAATTAGCATTACTATTGATTGCATATAATTACGGAAAAAATCCGTCTATAAAGCGTTAGAACATGACGGTTCTCACGAGTTGTATGTAACTCGTTGTTATTTAAGTATGAAGAGAGTTTATTGAGTTGGCGTTGTAGCGACGAAAAGGACGAATATTAGGCATTTCTATGCTAGCCTTGAAGCGATTCAAGCGCACCTTAATACGCGCTAGCGATTGAAGAGTGACGCTAGACTCGCTTCAAGGTAGAGCGATACCAAATACTTCGGCTTCGATTTTTTGTCTTCATACCGTTAGTCCCTAGTTCGTGATAGAGGGCTCATCAACATCATTGACTCTAGTCATGTTCTAACAAGACGCTGAAACAGACGCAGGAACGTAAGGCATGTGTGGCCTGAAGTTCAGTGGGTGTTGATAGTGTATCGAGTGCGCAGTTTAGCTAAGCGTTATATTTTTAGGAGGCTTCAGTGGATCATAAACTGAAAAAAGAAATCGGAAAAATTGAAAAACTGAAGAAAAACAGAAAGTTCGAGTGTCTTTTTCCACATTGTTCAAATATGTCAATTGGCTCGCATTCACAGCAGCGAGGTGGACAACTCAAAGTCATAAGTAGAAATGACGAAGTCTATGCGATGAACTTCAATATGTATGAGGTTTTAACTAAAGGTGAAAGTGCATTTTCCTTAATTAAAACTCGGATTAAGAATGCTTCGATATACCCAGGTTTTTGCCAAAACCATGATGGACAGGTTTTTGCTCCGGTAGAAAAACGCCCTCTCCAGTTTGGTGACTCTCTTCAAGCTGCAACGTTATTTCTCAGAACAATTACATATGAAGTTACTAGAAAAAAATTGGTGCACTTCAAAACTCAGAAAATAATTGAAAACTGTTCCAAGTTGCTACCCGAAGAAGTCCTAAAGCATTTTAAGCTTCAAAATTTGGGTCGCAAAAAGTTCATAGAGAATGACTTGCCGTTCTACCTTGACCGAGCATATTCTGTCTATAACTCACCTGACTCGGGAATAATTAAAACTAAATGGGTTGTTATAGATAAGGTCATCAAAGCATCTAGCTGTACGGTTTTTTCACCGATGCGAGATACTAATGAAAGGTTTCATCATCAAGCAATGGCGTGTCCTCAGGTTATGTCCACTTTTAACCTTATTCCAACTGATAATGAAACCCATGTCGTTGTTTCTTGGTTAGCTGAACACCATGATGATAATGAGTGGATTGATGGGGTAATGGATACAGAACTCGAAAAGTTTATCAACTATGTAGCGATTTGTGAGTCAGAGGATATTTGTTTGGGACCAGACCTTTGGGACTCCATTGATATCTTCACTCGTGAGAGGGTTCATGAAGCAATTCACCATGAATTACATCGTGGTCCCCTTGATGAGATACCAAATGTAATCAAAATATAACAAATAAGGATTAAGCGTTGCGTAGCCAACGTTAAATCCCAAGTGTTGAACAAGCCCGGGCCTCTATATAAGTAAATTGTGCGATCTGCTCTAGAAGGGTGGCGGCCTTGATGCTTTTCTCAAGGCGAGCGCAGGTATTGCAAGGTGGAGAATTCCTCCTTATCAATGGGTTAACTGGCTAATGTTGGTTCTTAGCGGCTGTTTCTCCTTATCTTGTTGATGACGGTCATTATCCTTATTGATTGTCTTGCTCTTCACTAAACAAGCTTGATCATATTGACCAACATTTTCTAATGTAAGATGGTGATATATTATTGGTTTTATTTAGATTCTTGGGTAGTGTTTTATGAAAAGGAAAGAACAGTTAAAAGTGCTAGCGGCTAATTGCGGTACTACGACACAATGCCCTTACTGTAACTACGAGCTAGAGAAAGTACCTAAACGTAAAGCAAAGTGTAAATCTTGTAAGAAGCCCATTTACCCAAGAAAAGAGCCATTGTCTGGTGAACAACGCCTTTATCGTGAGGGCGATTTGTTTCTGTTAGAAGAACTGAAAGCGCTAGCAGATGGATGGTGGCATGATTGGTATGAAGCTAATAAGGGTGTATTAAATGCACGTAAAAATTTAGCAAAAGAATGGAATGTTGATGAAGTCAATGTGTCCATTGTAGATGCTAGATGGAGAGAGTCTCATACTAACCTAGCTGAAGCGACCGAAAAGCAAGACTGGGATCTAGCCTATTCGGCCTATGAGTCTATGCTGAGGCAAGTACAAAGAGAAAAAAGCCAAGATAAAACACCTTTGGAAGAGTTGGTAGCTGGGCTTTTAGTCACTGGCTATGGGCGTGAGCGAACTATTAACGGTTACTCATTGGATCATAGAATCGGCAGACCGCAATACATGTTGATTGACCAGCTAACTACTGAGCCAAGCGAAGTTTATGAATTGGTTAAAGGCTCCAATACAGCAAAGACTTATTGTACATTGTTGAATGTGTCATTAGATACGGTGATTAACCGTTACAAAGATGAACTCAAAGAAGATGATGAGATAAGAGATAGCTTAGAGCAACAAGGAACCCCTTCAAGTGCTACAAACATCGCATCCACTTTAAATGTTGTAGAGACGCCGCCTAAGGAGTCCAAGAAAAACAATGCCGCCTCAAAGCTACCAATATTGCTTCTCATACTGGCTGTAGTAATCGTGATTCTTATGAACACATAATTGCCCCAAACTACGTTGGAGCAAGTATTCTTAACATTTTTAATGGCTTATCTTTGACTGAACTAATCTTATGCATTTAATGTCATTGAATACATATATCGATATGTTGATGATTTTGGAGAGTCATTTGAAACAATTTTTGGTTAGAAGGGTGGAAGTGTTCCTAACCACTTGTAGCGCATTAACCATGAAGGGGGAATCAGTGTAGATGGGCAGTATGAAAGAATTTTTAGATGTTCTGAATAAAGCAAAGGATGTTAGGCTAAATTTAGCAATATTCTTGGTTGTAGCTGGCTTACTCTGGCTCGAAAGGGCTCAACAGGTTCAATTCGAAACATTATCTAAAACATTGCTTCAAAGCTTGTTCTTCTTAACTGTTATTCGTTTAGTCTATGCACTGATTTCATTGGCTTTTGATTGTTTAGAGCGTTGGAGAACAACTCAGAAAGCCAAAGAGGAAAAAGCTCAAAAAGAAAAGCATGAACAAATTGAAAGGCAAAGAAAGCGAGAGAAATTACGCCTAGTATTTAATGAGCTAGATGTTCACCAGTTGCACATCATCCAAGAATTGAAGCGACAAAATCATGTGTCTGTTCGCAAGGGCGCTCCCCTGTTTACCTTAAAGAACGCGAAAATTATCTATACTCCAGCCGTGGGTGATAGATTTGAATCGGCAGCATTAACAACGTTGGCTAAAAGTATATTAGAGGAAGAGCTTTGGTCTAATTTTGAGCAACTAAAGCGCGATGCTTTGGTTAGGTTCTTTACTGGGATGCAACCGAAAGACGTTGAGCATTTCCTTGATTTCTTGAAAAAAGAGTCTATCTGCACTAAAAGATACAATCGCTCAAATGGTAGCCAATACTACGATAATGAGCGAGTATTTTCTGCATTTTCAAAAACAATCGTATTTACTCAACCTCAACGTAACTACACATACAGTTTAGACCCTATAGCAAAAGAGGTAGTTTTCTCTCTATTTGGCGAGGAGTCGGTTGAAGATTGTGGCTAACACACATAGGGCACCTCGGCTGTCAATCGTTACTCGCGGTGGTTTGCAATACTTTACCTAATCCGCAAATAGCTAATTTAGCAAATGCACTGACAAGGTTCTGTCCAGAGATGTGTTGTGCCGCCATGCTTAAGGACAAGTGTGCCTTAGTACGACGACTCTATAACGTTTCTGCCCCAAGACGTGTTTAGATCGCATGAAACTAACATGAGATTTATTTGAATAAGGTTCTACAATACGGCTAGTAGTCCATTGTGCTATAAACTAATCTAATGTCATTTTCGAATCGAGAAACGACTTATGAGCAAGAAAAAGCTATCAGAAAAAGAACTGCTTAAGGGTATTACACCTAATACTGCCCACGCTGATGGGCTTGCTACAGTTTCATTAGATGAAGTGGGACTAGAACCCTCAGAAAGCGACTATAAAGCCGTTTTGAAAAGAATTGAATCCTTGTTTGATGTGGCTGAACCAGGCACACCCGAAGGTGATGAGCTTGAAAAGCTAGTAACTTGGGTTGAAAGGTATGAAGAAGATCACTTCCCATTTTAAACTAGCTAACCTTCATTTTTACCTCAATCAATTTAGATGGCAGTAAAATAATTTGTGCAAGAAGTCCTTGCACAATTGCTCTTACTTTCAGATACGACAAAGCCACAGGCTTTGTATAACAGCTACATACAGAATGTTGTCATTAATTTGAATTCTGGGTGCGGTGCCGGGTATTTCATCACCAAATATGGGAGGGAGAGTACCTTAGGCTTATCGTATGTCCTCGGTGGGCTGCTTTGCAATTACGTTAGATTCAAATTGATACCATTACTTCTGGCCAGACAGCAAATAGTAACTCAAAGAATAAAGCAGGGATAACCGAGGCTCTCGCTATTAGTGTAAAGCGAAGAACCGAATGCAGCAAGCCTACCTCCTCAAAGAAACAAGCTAACGCAGTTCATAGCTATCACGCCTCTGACCCAAGAGGTTAATTCAAATAGTCACTCGACTAAAAGGTTTAATTATCATGGTCGAACACAGCACTCTATTAGTTGATCCTTTTGGTCGAAGTTAGGATTTGAGCATAATCTCGACCAGAAAAGTAAATGTTCTTTCTTTTTCGACTAAAAAGTTTAAAAGAATTGGTCGAGAGATTGTCGGCCTTGTCGCGTCTAATGAAAATGCCAGCATTGTTAGAGTGGCCTCAGTTATTGCTCCTGAAACATTCAATATCGATAAGCATTAATCCTCCCCCGGAATACAGAAGTGAAGTTTTTGAGATTTTCTATGTGGGCCTATTGGTACTCACTACTTCCTGGGAAACTTCTCCAAGCTCTTTACTTATATAATGCCATGGGCTCTTTAGCTAACCTATACGAAGACAATTCGTTGAATGTATGATCTAGCGAAATTAGGAACACAACTCGAAGTGTCAAAAGCAACGCTACTAATAAACTAGCAAACCTCTCTGTTTAGGATCGTTTTTTAAGTGATATGCTCTCCCTCTAATGCTTACTATTATCAACAATGATCCAACGGGGTTCATCCTTAAGGTTATGATTTGTAATTATTAAAATCTTTAATCTTACTTTGAAAGCTTTTAAGTAATCACACATCGCAAGTTGCGATGCGCAAGTTGCGATGTGGAGTGAAAACTATCTAGAGTCTTGTTCTCTGTTAGGTAGGCTACATATGGCCTCAGATTAGAAAACTAGAGGTACCTATCATCGTAACTCAGAGATCCCCCAACGTTTAAGTAGCCACAGTAAAACCCATAGGGTTAGCTAATGAACAATTACCGAGGAATCCTCAGTACTTGCAGAGTTTGCAACAACCCCTACATGCCCAAATTGTCCAACAGCCTGTTGGACAAATTTTAATACCTAAATTTTGCAAGAGGGTCTTGCAAAAATGCGAAACAAGTTGTTTCGTAAATCGTCTTTGCCCCTAAACGTTTAGAGCATAAGAAACTATCAATAGATTAATTTGTGTGTAAGCCTGTTGCACCAGCTTTTTTAGTCCCAGATACGACAAAGCCACAGGCAATGCCTATGGCTTTGTAAACAGCTACAGAATGTTTGTTATTCAAAACGAAGAGGGAACACATTCTGTGTGCAGCGTCGGGTGTTTTATCACCAAAGTATATGGAAGGGAAAGCACCTAGACTTATCATATGTCCTCGGTGGTCTGCTTTGCAATTAAGCCAAGTTCAATTCGATACAATTACTTCTGGCCAGACAGTAAATAGTACATCCAAGAAAAAGCAGGGATACCCGAGGCTCTCAACGTTAGTTTAAAGCTAAGAACTGTATGTGGCAAGCTTGCTTCTGCCCCATTATGATTTATAGCTCGAATAGTTGTTTCAGACAATTTGCTAGCTTTGAGATACAAAAAGTAATAAATGGCGAGAAACAAGATCCCTCCGAGGTTCTCCGTTAGATTTTTGAAATATCGATATCCCGATACTCTAAAGCGAAACAGTTATCTTGTGAGATAAAAGCTTCTCGTAAAGTTACTTTGGGCACATGGCATTCTCTCTTTGAGTTTATAGTATTAGCTATATTTGCTATAAGTTTTCTCTTATCGTCAGGGAAATCGCACCCTAGCGTAATACTGCAAATCCTAGCGTTGATTTTGGTGCGGTCGGTATTCGGGTACTCAAAACTCTCAAAGTTGATCTTTTCTTTAACATTAGTGAATATTCTAACTTCATCTTCGTAAGACCAGTCTTTGTTTTTGGTTAGAAGGTACTGATTAAAAACGTATAAATCTTTTTCTAAGTTTCTTTTAGATTCATCCACATAGTTCACTTTTTCAACGCCAACCCCACAAGGAAATTCCCCGCCAAACCAATACTCAACCATTATGCCTTGATGCTCTTGTGCGTAGTGAGACCACATCAACATAGAATTATTGTTGTTCGATAGTGAGCAGATACGATAGTTGGTATCTATGAGATTATCCGAATCAAGCTTACTTAATGTTGGTAGTTCAATGGGATCGTTTAGCTGTTTTTTTGACGCCAAATAGAAGTACTGGTTTGTAAGTGCATCAATACTATTGACGTTAAAAGGCGAGTACTTAAAAAGTCGGCCTGATTTTGCTGTAAAGGTGTGCCATTTGAACTGGTTGATCAAGTCAGCATTGTACCAGTGTCGCAAATCCTTATATTCTTCTTCTGCTATCTCTATGTTGGGTAATCTTTCTGCACAGCTAATGTAATTACCAATGATAATGTGATTGTGGTCTTTTGATGAGCGCATCAGCTCTATCGCAAGCTTGTAGTATTCGAATGCATGACTAAGTGCATATTTCGGAGCTAGCCGACCGCCTATTTCGGTTTTAATCGACCACCAAATCCGTTTTTAACCGACCACTCATTTCGGTTTTAATCATCCACTTTTCGGTGTGTTTCCGAAATCGATGGTCGATTTACCGAAATAAACCTCTTTTCTCTTTTAAATCAATAGGTTTAACCTGAGTCTTTCATGTTGAGAGCACTAAGGATAAATCATGCCGAAAAAGAGAATGCCAATGAATAAAATTAAGGAAATCTTACGCCTCCGATACGAGTGCAATCTTTCTAATCGACAGATCGCCGCTTGCCTCAATATTGCTCATTCCACTGTATCCCAGCATCTATCCCGATTTAAATCCAGTGGCCTCACGTGGCCACTGGAAGAGACTCATCATGAAAATCAAGTCACCCAAGCTTTGTTTGATGGTCGCTCATCTTCTCAGCATAAAGTGATGCCTGATTTCACTCTCTGCTACTTAGAATTGAAGCGTAAAGGGATGACTAAAGCTTTGCTTTGGGAAGAGTATTGTCATCAGCATCAAGACAAAGCCTATGGCTATACACAGTTCTGCGAACTGTATAGACGTTGGCTAAAGACACAAAAACGCAGTATGCGCCAACTTCACCATGCTGGTGACAAGCTCTTCATTGACTACTGTGGCCCAACGATCCCTGTTGTGAATCCAGATACAGGAGAATGCCGACATGCTCAGGTATTTGTCGCCACTTTAGGAGCGTCAAATTACACCTATGTCGAGGCGAGTGAGAGCCAAGGGCTTGAACACTTCCTCATGGCTCATGTGAATACCTTTAATCACTTTGGTGGTGCTCCGAATCTACTTGTACCTGATAATCTGAAATCTGCTGTAACGAAAGCAGACTGTCATAGCCCTATCCTCAATGAGAGCTACCGAAAACTGGCACAACATTACGGCGTTGCTGTGATGCCAGCCAGGCCCTACAAGCCTAAAGATAAAGCCAAAGCTGAGAACGCAGTTCTCATCGTAGAGCGCTGGATAATGATGCGCCTTCGCCACCAAGTGTTCTATACAATGGCTGAGCTGAACCTGGCTATCCGAAAGCTGATGCATGACTTAAACCAACGAGAGATGAAACAGCTTGGTGTCAATCGACATGACTTGTTCAACAAAGTTGACCGTCCAGCGTTAAAACCACTGCCATCGCAACCATATGTGTATATCGAAACTAAACGAGCAACCGTCTCCCCTGATTATCACATTCAATATAAAAAGCACTTCTACTCTGTGCCGCACCAACTTGTTGGGCAACAAGTTGAGCTTGAAGCAACGCATCAAATAATACGTATCTACCACAAAGGGAGCATTGTTGCTCACCACTGCACAAGCCAAAAAGAATATGGTCTCTCTACCGTTTACGAGCATATGCCAAGCAACCATCAATACCAATCATGGACACCCGAGCGTTTTATCCGTTGGGGAAAATCTATTGGGCCAGCCACAGGTGAACTGACTCAGATGTTGCTCAAACGCCCAGAGCATGAAGCATTGGCCTTTAGAAGTTGCTTTGGGTTACTAAGTCTTGCCAAAAAGCACTCAGACGCACGGTTAGAACAAGCTTGCCGAGATGCCTTAGTGACAGAGAAGCCATACCTTGGCTTCGTCAAAAACTTATTGAAGAACCATCGAGAAGGCACTCTCTCTCAGCCTTCCACTGATACCCCAAACCTTAAACACACTAATGTTCGTGGTTCCAACTACTACCACTAGGAGAAACAATATGGACGCAATAATCCAACAGTTAAAATCACTACGCCTAAGTCATGCTTCTGATGCACTGGAACAGCAAAGGATACACCCCGCGACCTATGCTGAACTTGGCTTTGAAGAAAGGTTAGGACTCATCCTTGATCATGAGATAGTGAACCGAGATCAAACCAAAATCCAACGACTTAAACGGCAAGCCAAGCTGCGCCTAAGCGCTAGCGGTAATCAACTGGACTACCGCCCAGAACGAGGCTTAAAAAGAGCAATGATGGGAGAGTTATTATCAGGCACTTATTTACAAAAGCGACAGAATGTCCTGATTACAGGTGCAACAGGTGCAGGTAAAACCTATGTTGCTTGTGCGCTCGCCGAGCAGGCGTGTGAGCAACACTGCCCAAGTCGTTATTATCGCCTAAATCGTTTACTTGATGACCTGAGTAGTAGCCGCCTTGATGGCAGCTATCAAAAGCTGCTACTGAGCTTGTCTAAGAAAAAACTGTTGGTTATCGATGACTGGGGAATGGAAAAACTCAGCCAAGAGCATGCAAGTAATCTTCTCGAAGTGCTAGAAGATAGATACCAAGAGTGCAGTACGATCATTATCAGCCAACTACCTGTAAAACAATGGCACGAGATGATCGACAACTCGACGATCGCTGATGCGATCTTAGATAGGTTGGTTCATCAAAGTCATAGAATCGAGTTACGAGGGGAATCAATGAGAAAACTGGCTTAAATCGACCACTTGGAGTAAAACTAAGGAAGAGAAAAGAGAGGCTTAAAAAGGTGGTCGATTAAAAACGAAACTAGGGGTCACATCAGCCGAAATACGCAATTCGTCCAAGAATCGAACATAGGCGTGTGGGATTCTATATGTCAATATGATGATGCTTTTACGTATTTACAAAAAAACTTTCTGACCAAAAGTCGAACAAAAACAAATTTCGATGAAATATTCGTTCCTTTCAGGAATGGAATCTTACATGGCAGAGATGTGAATTATGCCAATGCGAGTGTGTCAGCTAAATGTTGGAATATATTGTTTGTATTACGTACTTGGTACCGTGATAAAAAAGATGAGTCTTACAAAAGGCGTAAGCTCGATGCTGAGCAACATGTTTCGAAAGAAAATGAAGAGTTGACGAACTACTTACAGAAGTTTGATAAGCGTGAGAATGATCTTTTATTTATTGAAAGAACAGGCGCATCAGAAGTCGCCAATACTTTTTTTGAAAGCTGGCAGCAAAAACAATGGGGTAAGATAGTTCCCCATATGTACCATCTAGTGGGGAAGCACCGAGGTAAATCAGCGCAAGAAGTCAAAGAAACATTCGATAATTTTGAGTTGCTTGAATTTAAGTGTTTAGGGGGACGCTGTGATACACCTAGCAGTGTGGTTTTCGATGTATATGTGGCTATTTCTGTGGGAGCGGAAAGAGAGGAGCATCAGATTCAACTTTGGTTAAACTATTCATCTGACGATCTTCTACCTTTACCTATAAATCATCCTGATGGTAGTTGGGGTATTCTGGCCATTTTTGCCCATCCCCCGAAATGGTCTAATATGATGTCAATCACATATTCAATGTCCAACGCAACAACCAGCTTTGCATTCTACTAACCTGCTATTGTTGTAAACTCTTCTCTCTCCTTGGCCAAATTTTCATCATTTGTACTGATGTTTGCCGATTTGAGTGCCGCGGCTAATTTATTGAAGTCAACTGTCTGCATAAATTCATCCACATTGAATGATGCCCCCAGATCGCTGAATTCAAATCGACCATAAAAATTAATATGTTGCCAGGCGACTGGTGATATTTTCTTGATTTGCTCAGGCGTAAGTATTGAATCAGGTGACTCACCGGTTATCAGCCCAGAGAGCAATTCCGCATTAAAATAAATAATTGCGTTGGCGATCAGACGCGTACATTCATGCAGGATGTGTTGTTCAATTTCGCTTTTCACTCGCAACTTACCACCGTTTACATGGGCAATAGCTTTCTTCAGTCGGTGGTAAGCCTCACCCCGGTTTAGCGCTTTAGTCACATGTTTACGAAGCAGGCGGTCATCCAGATAATCCAGTAAGTATATACTGCGATAGATATTATCGAGTTCCCATAGAGCTTTCTTGGTTCGGTTTTGCCTTGCGTATGAACTGAGCTTTCTCACGATGGCAGACTGCGTAGTTTCTTTCTGTCCCAGTGACGCCATGATGTGCTGGATATTGGACCACTCCTCGATAATAAGCTCTTCATTGACTTTTCGACCAGGTTTGACCAAAAACTCATCGTCATAGTTCGCTGGAGATTGAAAGCCCACGATACTATCAGTCTTAGATGAAAAATTGCGGTATCGGGGGGCAAACTGGTAACCAAAGGCATGAAGGATCCAAAAGTTAATCTGATTTGTGCCGTGGGTATCGACCGAGTGACGATCAGGGTCAATATCGGTGGTGTTGTTATAGAGCAGATCAAATACAAAGTAGCTTTCATGTTCATGCGTGCCAATCACCTTCGCATTGATCGGTACATGGTTTCCAATCAGGGTTAGCGCTGAGATACCTTTCTTCAAGCCAAAGTATTTTGAGGCATGTCGGGCGTTGAAAGTATTTCGTTGAGTTTCAAATCGCTGACCATCGCTGCTCGAGTGCAACACATCAGCTTCAATGTCATAGTGCCGGAATATGGGAAGTTTCGCGGTGGCATTGGCAATCAGATCATTGGTTTCTTTCAGTGTTTCCAGGCGGAAGAAATTCCGGTAAGTGGTTTGTAGCTCCTGGGTATCCACATCAGAGATATCCCCCATCCGGCCCAGACTCATGTTGGTACCCAGCGCAACGATACAAGCGAAAACCGTTTTCTCATCCTTGGTGCCTTTGACATAGCGATCCAGCACATGGGTAAAGCCATCAAGTAAACCGGTTTTTCGCTGGACATAACTGAGCAGGCTGGCGATACCAATTATAGGGACTGACTGGTAAAACTGGTGATTGTCCTCCTCCTCATCCCGCTGGTATGGCAGTGTCCATTTTATTTTTTCACCTTGGCCAGTGATTTTAATATCCTTATTTTCCTTGGCCATAATACGCTGGTTCACGTGTTGTATTTTGTCTTCCAGTGTCTTTTTAAGTTCACATAGGGTTTGTTCGATCGGTGCCATTAAAATGGGGAGATCCAGCTCAGTCAGTATTATTTCCTTGTGCTTGTTCCAGTGCTCTACGTGGATGAGATAGTCGGTAAAACTGCGGTATTTATTGGTTTTATGATTAAATATATCTCCAGACTCAAACGCTTTGCGAAGCAGTTTATACACAGCAAATTCGTAGCGTTCCGCAATGAGACTGCCAGGTGTGCTATCTGCATAAACATATTTTTTAAGTGCCTTGGTCAGGAAACCCGTTGGAAATTTGGATGTGGATATTCGTCGTATGACACGGCCCAATTCAAAATTGGTCTGAAGAAAGGTAGTAGCTTCGATTAAAGGGGTTTCTTCGGCGTTACTTTTAAAATCAATGGCCCTGACGATCTGCCGTACATTCTTCTTGTTGGAGCCAGACAATGACTGCAAATGCTGCCACTGGTACTCTTCCTCATCAAATCCGGCAGAATTAATAAAAGTTGTTACATTCACCATTTTCTCGCGCGCCAGTAGTTGGAAAGCGCGTTCTCGAATTTCACCAAAGGATAGCTGGTCATCAATGTCGGGACTCAGGAAGAACTCCAAAATTTTGCCCGTCATCTTGATGTCTTCGCTGGCCTGGGAGGTTTGCCGGTAGATGATGTCTCGCGCATACATCTTGGCTTGCTCTTCGTAATGGCGCACGTTGTAAATCAGAGCATCGATGAGATTATCATGGATCGTATGGGTGCGATGATAAGCATAGCTGATTAGGTAAAAGTAAGCAGTCGGCGTATCAAAGCGACGAAGCTTGTATACGGAATAGTACTCTACCAGTGCAGCGTAATACCGGATGCTTTCATTAGAAAGCTCAATGGTCGGCAACCAGCGCACACCGAAGTCATACAGTGGTTTGAGTTGCTTGACTCGCGTTGCCTCACTGAGTACTTCTTTGTAACTGAAATCTCTGGGCTCCTTTTTAAGCTGAGTGACCCAGTGCAAGCCAGTAGAATCATCAGCCAGAATAGCGGAAAGCGCCTCTTCAATTTCAGGTTCCATACTTCGCATCAGCTGTTTACTGATCCGTTGACGCTCTTCAGAGAGGCAACGACCAATCAAATCCTGAAATGTACTGTACGCCGGTGGCACAACGTGCTGCTTATTCAGGAAGCCAAGCAGCTCCCGTAAAATAAAAATAGGTTTGGCAGATCGGCGAACAATACGCCCAGCAACATCTTTTAGCTCAGTGCCAGTTTGTTTGTCGTATCGACGAAAACTGAAATGCCTACAAATAATTTTTTGCTGGTTGATACGAGTTTGTTTACTTGGCACTTTGAAATCACGGTCGATGCTATATGGGAAATATGTGCCGACAATGTGGGAAGTATCGTTTACCACCTCTTCAGCATCAAACCTAAAAAACATTCTTTTGGCCTTAAAATAGCCGAGCTGAAGCACGAAATATATCTTTGAGCTAAGCAGCCACTTTTCTTCAATAAGGCTGACTTCGCTGTTGGTCATATCGAAGTAATACTCTCGGTCTTCCTGGGTAAATCGAGGGAAACCGAAATAATCCTGAATTTCAGATTGAGTAAGAATGTTCAGTCGGTTGGGATTCACTGCCATAGACAATTATTAACCCTTCTTTATTATCAAGGACTCTCATCCATCTCAACAAACGGTCGTTTTTTGAGAGGCATGAACGGAGAATCACTATGTACAAGAAACCTGTACTTAGTTGTCTCATATACACATCTCTACTATCATAATCACATTAACTCATTAAAATGCAAATAAACGAGACGATGAGCAGAAAAGTTGGATACGCGCGAGTCAGTACCCATGAGCAAGAACTGAATCTTCAGATTGATGCTCTGATAAAAGAAGGGTGTAAAGTCGAAGTAATATTTACAGATAAGATTTCGGGAGCAAATGCGTCTAGGCCTGGACTGGAAGAGTGCTTAGAAACGCTGGTTTCTGGAGACACACTTATAGTGTGGCGACTGGATCGGCTAGGCCGCTCGATGTCACATCTGATAAACCTGATTGAATCCTTAATTGAAAAAGGCGTTGGCTTTAAATCGATTCAGGATGGTGCAATCGACACAACCACAGCTTCTGGTGAGTTGATGTTCAATATATTCAGTGCACTGGCACAATTTGAACGTCGCCTAATACAGGAGCGTACACATGCTGGACTGAAGGCAGCTAGAGCCAGAGGAAGGAATGGGGGCAGACCAAAGATTCGTGACAGCAATCCAAAAGTTCAGATGGCGAAAGAAATGCATCAGAAAAAGTCTCTCCCAATCGATGCTATCTGTCAGTCCTTGTCTATTTCTCGAGCAACATTCTATCGTTATTTATCACTTTAATTTCGTCTAGATACTGTGATTAGACCATATCGGGGGATGGGCAAAAATAGCCATAATCGAAGCTGGCAATGTATCAATAGGATTGTTGCGCAGAAGAGCACGAGGGATCAGAGATACCGAATACTTCAAACTGAAGATCAAACAGCTTTCAGTACCTGAGGTGAATTCAATGTTATACCCTTCTGTCAAGCTCATCTAAGCGGAGAAGAGCCCTACAGGTATGGAAAAGTTAAAAAAAACCACTTTCCAAGAGTAGGGAAAGTGGTAAAACGTAAGTGGCTTAAATAACAAGAGAGTTATTCACAACCAAGAATATGCAATTAAGTTATACAGGGCAATTGTCGCTAAATTACAATCGAACAAAATCTAGACTAACTGATTTTTGGGCAAAAGTTACTTAGATATAAAACTCTAATTAGCTCTCCTGATATTACTTTTTTGGGTGAAAAATAGCATTTATCTCAGTTGCTATTAAGTATGTTTCGAATAGATATTCAAAAAGTAACAATTTACAGGTTCCGCCATGCTTACCCTAGTAAAGCATCAATGCTTAACCTTCAGTACCTTCGTATCCAAGCTCAGTTCTTTTACATATTGTGAATGAAAAAGAAGCCTCCGATGCTAGAGTTACTAAGGCGTGTTGATCTTTCGTGAGTGTTTTTTTGAACAGCATGGTAAAGAGTTATAATTTGCTTCGCCAAAAGTAAAACCATAACCAATACCATGCCAAGAACAATGCTAACTGATATTCGTTGGGAACTGCTACTCCAAGTTATGAAAAATACAAGTCGTATTTACGATAAAACTGAACATCGAATGACATTTGAAGGAATACTTTATCGAATGAGAACAGGTATTCCTTGGAGGGATCTACCCTCTGAGTTCGGAGAGTGGAGTACCGTTTACAGACGATTTAATCTTTGCTCAAAGAAAGGGATTTTAGATAATATTTTCAAAAGCTTATCTAGTATGGCTGATTTTGAATGGGTATTTCTTGATGGCTCTATAGTTAGAGCGCATCAGCATAGTACAGGTGCAGCTACTGAAAGCTCAGAGCAAATAGGCAAAAGTCGCGGGGGCAACTCAACCAAAATTCACTTAGCCGTGGATAGTGGTGGCCTGCCGATTTGCTTTGATTTATCAGAGGGACAACGCCACGATATAGTGCATGCCGAAAGCTTAGTTGAGCAACTCGATGAAGTTAATACCATCGTTTGTGATAAAGGATATGACAGCGAACCTTTCCGTACTTTTGTTAAGGAGTGTGGCGGAGAAACGGTAATTGCTAAACGCAATTACGGACAAGATATAGACAAAGATAGTATGGATTGGTGTCTGTACAAGTATCGTCACTTGGTCGAAAATGCCTTTGGGAGAATTAAGCATTATCGAGCTATTTCAAGTAGATATGACAAGCTAGAAAGGGATTATGCCAGCATGTTATCGCTGGCATTCATGTTAATGTGGCTACCGATGTATTGTTGAACACGAAATGTACAACAAAGATCAACACGCCCTAGCTTTACTTAGACTATACGGCCTTTAAACTCTTAACTGGAAATTATCCGCAGCTGAGTTCGTACCGGAGTTGTAGTAGGTTTTATAGCCATCAATAAAATAACTGGTGCCATCAGCTCTAATGACTTCAAATATTTCCCAGCGAGAAGTACCACTATCTGCTGGCTGAGGGACGTAACCCCCAGGGCAGCTAAACGCTTTAGAATCGAACAGAGCCTCGCTTACTCGAAATACCTTGAAGTATGTGCCATTCGCTTGATTGATACGTGCCCACCGCCCCTCAATGGTCTCATAATTGTTATTGCCATCTAATAGCCAATCCCAATCACTGCCATCAGGCAGCCCACAATAAACGTAGGTTGAGGTATTCGCAAAAGCTGATGAAGCCATGAGCAGAGCACTGAAAGCGATAATTTGTTTTAATTTCATATTGTTAAGCCTTGACGTTATTAGTATGCGCTAAAAAAGCTGTTCATTTTTAATGCACAACATATGATCCAATCAAGTGCATATTAAGTGATTGGGCTAGAGATCACATTAATTAGAGATTATGCTACGGGCTATATAACTCAGTTCCCCGTCCTCCAGATGAAACGCAACACTTGATTGCCCTATGGAGGCTAAGTGCTTTATACGGTGTTGTTGCAAAAAATCAGGCCAGGGCTCAGAATCATTTCTTTCCCATCGAATCCAGCGATTCAATGACCAACCCCGAATTCAAATGGAAACACTTTGCCCCTGAGATCATCCTTTGGTGCCTTCGCTTGTCTGGTTCGAGCCCGATGAGTTATGCAAACCTCAGTGACATGCTGGCAGAACGGGGGATCTCGGTTAATCGTTCGACCATTTATCGTTGGTTCATTGAATATGGCCCGACATTACGTAAGAAGTTACGTCGCCATCAATTTATCCGGACAGACTCTTCGTGGCAGCTCGATGAAACCTATGTAAAAGTGCAGGGGAAATGGCACTACCTTTACCGTGCTATCAATAAACAAGGCGAGACGCTGGATTTCTATTTCTCCCACAAACGTAATAAAGAAGCTACTTATCAGTTTCTTAGGCGTCGCCTGAGATATTACGACGTAGACAATCAGCCTAAAACATTAAACACCGACAAACATTCCTCATACGCCAATGTGATTGCTCGCTTGAAGAAGGAGGGACGACTGCGAGCGGATGTCGAGCTGCGGCAAGTGAAGAGCCTCTAATGACAGATACCGCCTTAGTTGGCGGTATCTGTGTTGATATTAAAAAGTCAATGAGTCGGTTCGCAGACGCTTACGGTCAATTTAGGGTTTTCGTAGGATTAGTGTATCTGAAATTGCCAAAACAGCCTGAAGGCGTTCATTAAATACCCGTGTTTAGATTGTAGAGCAGGAGTTGGGTCAGTCAGGCATTCATTTTGACGTGAGTTAAACCGCGATTGTTCAGGTAAGGAATCATTGAGATTCCTTACCTTTGAACACCTAGATCTATCTGTCTCGGTAGATTAATTATACTTAAATCGGCATTTATCCTTGATGCAGTTTATTCTATACAGCTCTTCCCCATCTTCGCCATGCTCACGTACTAAAAAGAAAAAAATCTTTGTTCTTCCGTCTATATATGCGAGAGCTATTTCTGCATCCTCTCTTTTCAATCCTTCTTCGACTAAATGTACCTCTAAAGTGTCAAGAGCTATGTATTCAGTTTTCTTATCATGCAGGGGGGTGAAACCCGCAAATGATAGAGAGGAAACAAATAGGGAAAAAAAATATAAAAAAATACGCATATTTCACTTACTCGTTAAGAATGAATAGTAATTTGATTTAAATGTAGTACTAAGCAATTATAATATAAAGTTTTATATTATAATTGCCGTTAATTTAACGTAATCCCCGTTGTGCTAGAGGCTTTTTCCAATCTCTTGTTGCAACAATTTTAAAATGTCACATTTACTATGTGACCATTTCTTTTTTCATTGAGTTGAAAACCGCTAAAGTCATGCGTGCCTGTCTTTGCTGTTATTTTTATTAATGCCATACCTAGTTGTTGAGCTAAGTAGTTTTACTTTTTTGTGTAGGCTTTTAACGTACCATTTTGATAAGTAAATTCACTATCAACAGTTCCGTCTTCGTAATAAACTTTTCCAATCCCATCTAGCTTACCTTTCTTATAAGTAAACTCCCTTTTAAGGTTTCCACTCTCGTAGTAGATTCTTCCTATACCTTCTCGCTTTCCATTCCGGTATTCAAACACACTCTTCAGAGCACCACTCTCGTAGTATTCCTTTACGACCTCAACAGAAGATCCAAGTAAAAACCCACTTAATAGACTGAATATTAAAGTTTTAATCATGCTCATCGCTTTTATTTTTATAGAAAATGGTTTTCTTTAAATGATACACTAAATGTGAAACTGTATGAATATTGAGTTTGTATTTTATCTGGATTTAACGTAACAGCACTTAGTGCGTGCCAATAAGAATCAAACCCTCCAATGAGCGCAAGCTTACTGCTTGTGCTAAGTCCCGCAACTTCACTTTTCAAGAATTGTGAACACCAGGCGACGTTGTCATATGTTCGTATTTCAGAGGGCTACGAAAGAAAATATGCCGTAACCGCCTGCCCTTATAAATAAAGGTCTGGCGGTTTATATTGGATTGTTCACCGAAATGGGCGCAAAACCCCTATATGTGGCTCTACGGCTTTGTTTCTGTACTCAACCCGGCCTGTCTTTTGATATCA
The DNA here is from genome assembly GCF_030297155.1 of Vibrio sp. FE10. Classification (NCBI taxonomy): domain Bacteria; kingdom Pseudomonadati; phylum Pseudomonadota; class Gammaproteobacteria; order Vibrionales; family Vibrionaceae; genus Vibrio; species Vibrio apostichopi. The sequence goes on from NZ_AP028067.1 coordinate 2,660,600, forward strand.
CTAGGCGACTCGGTAGCTCTCGGGCATACCAAGCTGCGTTAATCGATTTAATATTGATGCCGCTAGCATCATTTCCTGTTGTTGACTGTTAAACTCTCTACTGTGTAATTTGGGGCCAGTAATTGTTTTGATCTGCTCCAGTCAGACTGGACACTTAACTAAGCGACATTTTGCTTTTCAAAGTTCATTGGGCTTAGGTACCCAAGAGCACTGTGCCTTCTCGTTCGATTATAATCAACCTCGATGTACTCGAAGATCGTTTGACGCATCTGCTCTCTCGTCATGATCGGTTCGTATTGGATTGCTTCAACTTTCATAGAATGGAAGAAGCTCTCAACACAAGCATTATCCCAGCAATTTCCTTTCCTACTCATACTTTGCCTTAGATTATAAGTGCTTATTAGGTCTCGATAGTCTTTCGAACAGTACTGACTACCTCGATCGCTATGAGTAATAACCTGCTCAGGGAAACCTCGGCGAAATAAAGCCATTGATAAGGCATCGCAGACCAGTGAGGCCGTCATTCTCGTATTCATAGACCAACCAATAACTTGTCTTGAATAGAGGTCAATAATGACAGCTAAGTACAGCCAGCCTTCGCTTGTGGCAACATAGGTGATGTCTCCTGCCCATTTTTGATTCGGAGCTGTTGCGTTAAAATCTTGAGCGAGCAAGTTTGGAGCAACGGGCATTTTATGCTTACTGTCCGTTGTACACTTAAACTTGCGTGCTGCTTTCGCTACTAAATCCTGACGTTTCATACTGGCAGCAATGGTCTTAACATTATGGTTGTCACCGCTCTCAGCCAATTCCTTTTGAATACGTCTTGAGCCATCTCGTTCTTTGCTAACGTCAAAGGCTTCTTTGACCTTGGTATAAAGCTTTTGGCGAGCTGCCTCGCGTTGAATCGCCTTGTGACGATTCTCAACCCAATAATAAAACCCACTTCGAGAAACTCTGAACTCCTTAGCCATGCGAGTAACACTAAAACTCAGCAGGTGTTCGAGCATAAATTCATAGCAATTTACTTTAGATTTTTCGCGAAGTAGGTGGCGGCCTTTTTTACGATTTCTAGCTCTTCTGCTTGCTCTGCCAACTGCCTCTTTAGCTTAGCGACTTCAACGGCCAACTCTTGTTCTCGTTGGCTAATATTAGAATTCTTCTTTGTGGCTTTTCGCCAACCGTAGATCTGAGATTCATGTAATGAGAGCTGTCTTGCGGCTGCAGCGACCCCCCACTTTATCTGCCAGCTTCAGGGTTTCTGCTTTAAATTCAGGAGAATGGATAATACGTTTCTTCTTGCTTGTCATGGTTCACCTCATTAGTGATTGTACTCACTTAACTCAGTGTCCAAAACTGCTGGTGCGGATCACTCTTGAAACAACCTTAAGACTAATCGAAACAGATACAGTAAGTATGTTAGCTATTGCTGATATGGCATTTTGAAGTTGTTGTCAAAATTGAAACTATGGTATTCTTTACTACACTTTGTAGGTGGAAATAGTGAAGATTTATATCACTGACGAATTTGAAAAATTGATGATTAAAGCCAGATTAGATAATAAAATTATCGTTAAGGTGGCGAATGAGCTTAACAATGGTTTGCATGATGGTGAGCTACAAAGTGGAAAGCTATATAAAAAGCGTGTTCCGTCACCAGGTCAAGGTAAACGAGAGTCAAACCGAAGTGTTATAGCTATTCAAAAAGGTAATAGGGTGTTCTTCATCGATGGTTGGCGAAAGAAAGATGTCCCAAAAAAAGGTAAAGAAATACCAGATAAGTTATTGGAAACCTACAAGTTACTCGGTGAAAGCTTCCGTAGCTTAACGGATGAACAGATTGAACAAAACATCTTAGATGGTCTGCTAAGAGAGGTTAGAAATGATGGATGATCGTTTAGAAAGAATGCAAGCAATGGCGAAGCGCTTTAATGCCAACGGCTCAATTGATCAGTTAACCATGCGTAAAATTGATGCCTTGGCTATGAGTGCCAAGCGTGAAGATATGACCGCAGCCAGAATTCAGAAGTTGAGAAAGCGTGAGCATATAAGCCAAGCTGTTTTAGCAACTGTGCTGAATATGAGTAGCGAAAGCGTTCAAAAGTGGGAGCAAGGTAAAACTAAACCTCAAGGGGCTGCATTGCGTCTTTTGAATATCATTGATGAGAAAGGTATAACGGCAGTTATATAGTCGTTATTCACGTATGGCGATAGTTTAAAAACCACTTCACTACGAAGTGGTTTTTTATTAACGGTTGTGTTTATAAGCACGTTTGTTTATATTTAAGGCTGATTTAATTGTAAGTACATAGAAATGACATTAGCTGAATACATTGAAACTCGATACGGGACGCACAGAGGCGCACAAGCTGAGTTCATCAAGGACAATCCTCACATACTTCCCCAAGAGCTTACACGTTGGAAGAAGACTCACAGTGTTCACTTGGAAACTGGTGAGATCTATAAAGCGACTTCAAAGAAAGTGATTTTAAAGAATACAAAATAAACAGTTGTGCTTATAATTTATTTATCGGTTAGGCAAACAACGGTAAGTAACTATGACGGACGCAACTATCAACCCAATTATTAGCCAACTAAAAACGGAGGAAGAGCAACTTACTTCCTTGGGTTCTAAGTTAGAGAAAACGGCGCAATGGATGATGGACGCATCAGGAACTCCAGAATTTAGTGATAGACAAGACGTTTATTATCCGCAGTTGAATGAGTGGAGAGAGCAGAAAGCAAAAGTTAACGCTCTTTATATGCAAAGAGCGAACCTATCTTGTATTGATGAGCCGACTTCACATACAGCAGTGGCGAAAATGATGGAAGAGAAACGTGCAATAAAAGAAGCCACTGTTACCAGTACCACTTATGAGAGAGCACAAAGGCGCTTATTTAAACGGGTTAATAGCTTCCTTAGTGGTCGCTAACTAATTGACTAATCATTGGGCGGTTCGCCGCCTTTGTACCGACAGAGAGGAATTTGTATGACCAAATCACCACTTGAACTAGGCAAAGAAGCTCACGCTAAAGGCATTACCATGCCAGCACATGATCCGGTGTTAATGGCGTGGCTACAGGCTAATACAACGGGTGTAGTTGGTTCTGCTATTCCTCACTTCAAAGAATGGCACAAAGGCTTTAATTCAGCCGTTGATGCTGAATGCGAAAAAATTCTAAATTCATAAATCAGGGGAAAGATCCAGTGGGCAGTTGGTTGGTTCCAAAAGCTCTATCGTGTTGAACAAGCACTCAAAGATATGCCGAGGGAAGAGCGATATGTTACCCGCCAATCAAAGACTCAGTCTCTGCTCAATGAGTTTAAGATGTGGTTAGATAAATCGGTCACTCAGGTGCCCCCTAAAAGTAAATTGGGTGGGGCGATTAGCTACAGCCTCAATCAATGGTCGAAGCTAGTAAGAGTTATCGATGATGGCCGGTTAAGCATGGATAATAACCGAGCGGAACGTTCAGTACGTCCGTTCACGGTAGGACGGAACAACTGGTTGTTCTCTAATACTCATAATGGAGCACGCGCCAGTGCCGTGCTGTACAGTCTTATCGAAACCGCGAAGGCTAACGACTGCGAGCCGTATGAGTACCTCGAGTTCGTGATACGAGAAATCCCGAAACTGAATAGTGAGGATGATCATGGTCATCTTCTACCTTGGAACATGCCAAAAACGGAATAGTCCACCCTCCCCGAATAGCGTTCAGAATGACAGATACAGCCTTAGTTGGCGGTATCTGCGGAGATATTAGAAAGTCAATGAGTCGATTTAGGGACGCTTACGGTATAACTACCTTATCATTATTAATTTAAGACCATAATGTATATATTCCTCGTAGTACGTTAAAATGTCGTAAGGATATTAAGGATGAAAAAATACAGAACTACCATAAAATGGATAAGTACGTTACTCATCAGCGGTATGTTATTGGTCGGTTGTAAAGACAAGACCCAGCACAAAGAGGTCGACCTCGGTAACGTGGAGGTGAAAACACGTTCGTTTCAGATCCGCAGCTTACTCGTCACCGTCAACAGCAACACTTTACCTGTGAATAGCACCGTCACGTTTGAGGTGTTCGCTGAAACGGAAGCTTTGTTTGATGACTCACAAGAGATTACCACACATAGCCAACCATCCAGTGTGAACATTTCAGCCCTATCTGAGATCACGTTTGTATCCACGGATCCGGAGATCTTGTACATTTCAGAAAAAGAGCGAACAGGTTTTGCTCGAAAGGAAGGTTCAGTCACGGTATACGCCAACTTTAGAGGTGTGCAGAGTGCTCCGCAGGTGCTGGAGGTATTACCGCGTTAACCTTGAGTGGTGAGGTTGATAATCCAGATAAAGATAATTCGTGGGTCACCGATTCAAAGCCTTTAAAGGGATTAGATGTGAGGATAAGGAGAAAACCTTGCATGAGCTTTTAGACGTACTGATGCTTTGTTCCGTAATTTATTTTAGATACGATCATGCTTCGCTTAGTTTGCTTTTTAATCAAAGCGGCAAGTTTCAGGCACACCAAGCCCAGTAAGCTTGTTCAGCACTTTTATCATCGCGTAAGTTTCACCCACCTGTGCATTGTAATTTCTTAAGCTCAATCGTCCTCCTAGCAACTCTTTAAAATCGACTCATTCAATCCAAAAGGTCAGAGAACCACGGTTAATGAGTGATTGGTTGTATTGCTTCCAGTTGGTTGTTTTGTAACGAGGTTTAGGAATAGGGCTACGAGAGGGAGGGAGTGAATGTAGCTGAACAGATCGTAGATTATTGATTTGGTTGTATTAAATTTACGTAACAAAGCCCACTTTCGCCATTAGTCAGCTGCATAAGCAGCTGTACTGACTGAAAACAGACATTAAAAAACTTAGGGGCTTTGTTCGAGCGCCCCTAGACATCAAAGATCCTAAGGAATAAAAAAGCAAACACCAACCTCGTGACGGTGTTTCAACACATCCTAAACCGTAATGGAGCGCACGGCTTTACGCTTTTTTATGTATCAATCACAGAGTGGCGCATCACCACTTCCTTTCAGATTAGAAAGTCCATATAGCAAGGGGGGGCAGCAGTAAAAACACGAGCGCAACTAAGAACACTAACAATTTGGAATTTCGTCAGAAAAGAGCTATTAATTATACAACAGTGTCACAAGTTAAGGACTAATATTAATGATATCAGGCATTTCAAAAAGAAAAGTATTACTTACCTTAGGGGGCGTAATAGTTATTGGTGTAACCTCATTTGAGGTTACACTCTACACATATTCTACGTTGTTTAAACAGAACTTTCAGAGCGCGTTTCACAAAGGATTTCAACAGCAGCTTAACGACACCTCACAGCGAATCATCACTTTATCGTCTGATTTAAGTGTTTGCGATAAAGATGCCATAGTTAGACTAAGAGACGAAGAGTTCTTTGACTTGAACTCTCGACTAATTGGCTGGTTAGAGGATAACCGTCAGGCGTGTACCAGCCGACCTGGTTACAGCCATGTGATAATTGAAAAACCTAATATTCTGAATCGATACATTTACGAAGAAGACATAGAGTTAGACGTAATATCACTGCTTGATGGTCGCTCACAGCTAATGTTGACGAAAAAAATCGGTGACAAACGTTGGTTCTCATTATTAGAGCCATGGACTCTGTATTTTAGTGCTCATGACTGCCAAAATTGCGCATCGGTCAGCATTGGAAAGCAACCTGGTCATCCGGTGGGTTTTTACCTAGGGGACATCCCTGTTTCGTTCAAGTTCAACATCAAGACCATCCACAACTTTTATGCTAAACATGCCTTCATTTTAAGTGTGGTTTCCATCTGTTTCTATATATTCGTCCTTAGTTATATTGTGATTTGGAGGAAAAACCAACATCAGTCGCCCCAAAACCGCCTAAAGCTAGCCATCCATAATCACGAAATCGTACCGCATTTTCAGTTAATTGTGGATTCAAGAGACAATAAAAGACAACACTGTGAAGTACTTGCACGTTGGACACACGGACAGGGGATTATGATGCCCAACGTATTTATTCCGTTGGCGGAATCAACGGGATACATCGATTTAATTACCGTCTCCTTACTTAATCAAACACGGATAATGGTAAAAGAAAATAACACGATATGTCAGGAAATTATCTTTAGTTTTAATCTCACGCCTTCTCAACTAGAGCGTCCTGAATTTGTGCAAGAGCTGCTGGATTTTTGTCATCCGTCTCCTCCATTTAAACTCGCCTTTGAAATCACAGAAAGGGAACCATTTCAAGATCCCAAAAAAGCACGATTAGTAATGCAGAAGTTATCCCAGCTCGGTGTTCTTTTCGAGCTTGACGACGCGGGGACAGGCTATGGAAGTTTCTCATACATACAAGAATTAGGTTTTGATATTTTAAAAATTGACAAAATGTTTGTTGACACAATTATGTCAAATAACATCAAGATTAACGTCTTAGACGGCATCATAGAATTTGGACACACTGCGAATATAACCATGATAGCTGAAGGCGTCGAGTATGAAGAACAAGCAGATTACTTACGGAAAAAGGGCGTGTTTCTACATCAGGGCTATTACTATTCGAAGCCATTAAATCAAAAGGCATTTTTGAACAAACTGTCCACCACAGAACTCGTTAATTAAGTTTTATCGAAACCGTGAAGGCTAACGATTGTCAGCCTTATGAGTACTTCGAATCGGCTTTGTTTCCGTACTCAACCCACCCTGCCTTTTGATGTCATTAGGCAGCTCGATAGCTCTCGGGCATACCAAACTGCGTAAATCGATTTAATATTGATGCCGCTAGAATCATTTCCTGTTGTTGATTATTAAAGTCTCTACTGTGTAATTTGGGGCCAACAATTGTTTTGTAACGGTGCATCGTATTCTCTGAGACATTCCGTTTTCCATACTGCTTTGTCTTTTGCCAGCACATGGGACCTAAGGAAGAGTACGCCACAAAATTACTCATCCTTTTCGGTTATGGGCGTCGTCAGCATACAGGTTTTATTTGGGAGGAATGGTTATGTCAGTCTCTGGGAATTCGCTCGTTAATGCGTCATAGACGTCATCGGTATCGTACATTTTATCTGCTGAAATATGGTCAACGTCCACATCAACTTGCCCACATAACACGAATAATATGCTCATCACCGACAGCAAAGTGCGCTTTGCGTTAATCTCATGTTTTCCCTGATGCCATTCATCCTTACCAAATTCTTTAAGGCCAGTGGAGTCAATGGCTATCGCAGCTAAACCTTCATCAGGTTTGTCTTTTTTTGAATGTTGGCGTCTTAAGTTCAAGCTTGCAGAGACGCTTTGATAGACACGAAAAGTCAGGACAGGAGAAGTTTGTGTCGCTCATATCCTTGAGAAGACTATCGATAAAGCCTTGAATCTACCAGAGAGGTTGTTTGAATACGAGTCTCAAATAATGGCATGCCATGAGTGTGCTGTTGGATATTTTGGTGATGACCCAGTGCCATCGTAAGTGCATTGCTCAGTTTGTCAGTTCTCTATAATGTCGTCGGGTAACCAGATATCAATGCGCCCCCCGATCACGCAGACTTAGGTTGTATTCGGCATAATTGCTTTGCCGATAGGTGGGCTTTTTGAAATTATGACGTCTGGATTCGTTGTATTTGTAAGGCATGGTTATTGAGCTAGATATGAAGATATATGGCAAGGCTAAAGGAAGACACGCTCAAATCAAAATTGATGATTTAATTAGCGCGTCAACAAAGCCACTCAACTCTTGCCATCCTTACCTTGACATTCGCCTCACCATGATCTCAATTGTAATCGCTAGATGACGTGGTTGATCAGATCGCAATTTCATTATTTATTTCCGTCGAATTACGCAACAAAACCACAAGCACCTCTATAGGGTGTTCAAGCCTTCTGTGATAATAAAAGGTTATAATTGATATTCCTGGTAAGCCAGGGTTGATGATGTAGTCTATTATAAATATGATTTAGCGGTTGTTTTTACAGGTTAAATTGGCGTTGTTGCTTAAATCAGTTGAACCTTTTCCAAGTCCTGTGATCCTTTATGGTAGTTAGAACGGTGGTGACATAGGTAAAGCGGAAAAGAAGATAACTAACTGGGCGGAATACAATAAGGCTCTGTGCAAGCGTGGTAGAGGTTTCCAATATTCTGATACCGCGATTGAAACTGCTTTGATGATTAAGGGGATCTTCTCTCTGCCATTACGTGCTCTTCAAGGCTTTATTGATTCTATCTTTGAGCTATTGGATGTTCCACTGACGTCCCCTGACTACACCTGTATCAGCAAACGCTCGAAGACAGTTCAGGTCAAATATCGCAATAAATCCAAAGGAGATATTCGCCATATAGCCATTGACTCGACTGGTCTCAAAGTTTTTGGCGAGGGTGAATGGAAAGTGAAAAAGCATGGTGCCGAAAAACGCAGAACTTGGCGCAAACTGCACTTAGCTGTTGATGTAGAAACTCATGAGGTTATTCGTGCAGAAGTCAGTTTTGTAAGTTTTGGCGATAACGAAGTGCTGCCAACATTACTCAACCCTTTACGTAGAAAGATCCATACAGTATCTGCTGATGGAGCATATGACACAAAAAGTTGCCATGAGACTCTGAAAAATAAGGGCTGTACTCCGTTGATACCACCTCGAAAGAATGCGGCTCTTTGGGAAGGTGGGCATCCCAGAAATGAAGCTGTAGAGGCTCTTGAAAACGGAACAATAACGGAGTGGAAATCTGAGTCTGGTTACCACTATCGCTCAATATCTGAGACTGCAATGTCTCGATATAAAGGACTAACTAGCGGTAAATTGAGCTTGAGATGTTACAACGTTCAAGTGGGAGAAGTCATGGCGAATGTCAAAGCTATAAACAAAGTCATAGGACTAGGTATGCCTGTTAGAAGCTAACTATTAGTCAAATATGGCGTCGTTGAACCTCAAGCTGATTTGAGCAACAATGCCGGTTAAATTTATCAAAAGAGAAAATTATGAGAAATATACTAGTAAACAATCTGGTAGCTCTGATTGTTAGCACACCATTTATCGCCAATGCATCTGACAATTATAATTACTTTGTTGGACTTGACGTTGGAACTCGAATTAGTGGGAAATTAGAACAGCAAAGACAATATTTAACAGGAAGTTATGAGGGGGTTGAGACTTCCAGCTACGATTTAAGAGCTCAACCTATCGTCGGTCTTAATTCTGGTGTAATTATAAATAATAACCACCGTATAAAAATGAGTTTTGTTTACGATGATATCAAACCGGACGATGCTCCTGAAGGAGTCGATCTCGGTGTTATCTCTATAAATTACGATTATATTTTACCACTCTTTGAAAAGTTGAGCTGGACTACTGGGGTGCATATGGGCTATGAATTTGCCTTTGATAACGACTTAAATGATATACACGGCACGATCGGAGGTGTACAAACAGGTATAGACTATAAATTTGCAAAAAACTGGAGTCTAGGAGGTGAAATTTCTTTAACTACCCATGAACAACAAAATCTTTCAAATAATTATGTTTATAGAACTGTAAAAATAGAAGATGATGTTGCATTAATAACAAATATCCAATATCACTTCTGATCTCAGTTAAAGGGTAGACAGGGAATTAGTAAATTACCCTACGTTAAGGATTTGGCCAACGGTACTCACCAGTTAATGCAATGTGCTCCTAGCTCAAAGGCGATATATGTTTAGCATTTGCCTTTAATGGCGGTTGATGCAGCTATACAAGTGTCGATATATGGGTTTTATCATGGCTTTGTTGACGCGCTCATTAAATCATCAATTTTGATTTGAGCGTGCCTTACTTTATCATAGCCATCTATCTTCGTTTCCAGTTAAAAAATCATGCCTTACAAATACAACCAAAGTCTTCGTGACCGTGGGCGCATTGATATCTGGTTATCTGACGACATCATAGAGAACTGGCAAACTGAGCAACGCTCTTACGATGGCACAGGGTCATCACCAAAATATCCAACAGCACACTCATGGCATGCCATTATTTGAGACTCGTATTCAAACAACCTCTCCGCCAGACTCAAGGCTTTATCGATAGTCTCCTCAAGGAAATGGGTCACACAAACCTCTCCTGTCCTGACTTTTCGTGTCTATCAAAGCGTCTCTCTAAGCTTGGACTTAAGGCCCCAAGATTCAAAAAAACAGACAAACCCGATGAAGATTTAGCGGCGATAGCCATTGATTCCACAGGCCTGAAAGAATTTGGCAAGGGTGAATGGCACCAGGAAAAACATAAAGTTAACGTAAAGCGCAGCTGGAAAAAAGCGCACTTTGCTGTTGATGATGAGCATATTATTCATGGCGCGATATTGACGAAGAAAGACACCATGGACTTTCAGGTTGTCGAGGAATTATGTGAGCAAGTTGATGTGGGCGTTGACCATATTTCGGCAGATAAAATGTACGATACTGATGACGTCTATGATGCTTTAACGAACAAATTTCCAGAGAGTGACATAGCCATTCCTCCCAAAGAAAATCTGTATGCAGACGACGCTCATAACACTAAAAGGATGAGTAGTTTGGTGGCGTATTCTGCCTTAGGTCCCATGCGATGGCAAAAGACAAAGCAGTATGGTAAGAGGAATGTGTCAGAGAATGCGATGCACTGTTACAAAACAATTACTGGCCCCAAATTACACAGTAGAGAGTTTAACAGTCAACAACAAGAAATGATGCTAGCGGCATCAATATTAAATCGATTAACGCAGCTTGGTATGCCCGAGAGCTACCGAGTCGCCTAGTGATATCAAAAGACAGGCCGGGTTGAGTACGGAAACAAAGCCCTTTCACACATACCACTTGAGAATAACTATACGATAGAGCCCTTTCTTGAAGGTAAGGAAGCCTTTAGAATCCTTACCTTCAAATTAACGCTGTTACAACAACTTAAGGAAGCCAAGCGCTCTTTGGTCATCCGAAATTTCTAGGTTTGGCGCATAACGCTTAACCGTCATATGTCCTTTGTCATCTTTAGATATCAATACCGAGTTACCATCAACGGAAAAACCAAGTAGATACTTCATCGCTTTTTGAACACTCCCAGAATTGCCGACTAAAATTAGGTTCTTATAGGAATCCAAGGTACCCTTGTCATAATCTCCATTATCTAGAAGAGATGTATCAACAATCAACACGTTTTTATGGCTGATGTCTATAGCTTTTTGTTTTTCTAGCTTTTCTGCAGTGAGTAATAAGCTTTCAACGAAAGTATCAGCGGTTGGGACATATTGTTCAAATGTAGCCCCAAATGCACTCATTGACATCAGTGTCAATAGTGAGGTAAGCAACAAACTCTTATTCATGATAACTCCTTAATTTAACAGTCCAGTTTTAGCTTGACGAAAACCTTCTTTACAAATGGTGTCTAGCTTGATGATAGATCCTCTAGAAATAGCTGTAACTGGTTGAGGGTTGTCGGTGTAACCTCCCTCATGAGTTTCAATTACATCACTGAAGCTATTTAAACCATCATAAACAGTCAAGGCCGTGCGTGCTAAGTCGTACGTGGTCATAAACCACATTTCTCTCTCACTGCTTTCAGGACAGTTTTGTGAAGTTATGGTTTCTTGCCAGTCTACCTGGTTGGATAAATCAATATTCTTCCAACTTTCTTCACCAATTACAGTGTTCGCATTAGCAAATCGGTCGTCCATTTCTCCACTTTTCTCCAAAGAGGCCTCACTTCTTACGCCTTTTAGAATTATAGGGTCTATACGATACTTCCAGACAGCACCAAAGTTATTCCTCAAGTCATTCCTATCTAGAGAAGTAATTTCCCCCTCTTTCGAAAACTCCTCTGAAAACTCTTGGCTCACGGATATATCAAATCCAGCACTAGGGCCTTCTCCAGAAATGTCTCCACCAGCTGAGAGACTCATTCCAACAGTGCTGCTTGTTCCATGAGTATAGCTTGATGTCGAATCACTCTGGGGGTACATAAACGGAATATAAAAGTTATTGGTGTTACTCTCTCCACCAGGAAGGCATCGAGGATCAGCATTACCATCAGTCGTACATACTTGATAGTAGAAATGAGGAAGAACTTGCTCAATAGCGGTTGAAGTAACTGATTGCTCAGTAGCCTGTAAATATTGAATAGCATCCTCTTTGACTTCCTCATATAGTTCTTCATTACTCCGATCTATTAGAAAAGTTCTAAAACTACTGTTATGCCAAGTATTGGATAGAATATTAGCCCCAGAATTACCCCTATACCAAAAAGTAGGCATAATGGCCCCGTCGGAACTTGGAGAACTATCATCTTGAGTGAACATCTGTCCATAGTCCCCCCAGTGATCATCGTGCCCTGGGCCAATGTTATCATCGTAGTTATATTGACCATATTGTTTCACGAGGGAGGCATCCGATAAATTATAGAGCATATAACGAGCTCTTTTTGTATTTGCCACTGACTCTGAGAGTAAAACGAGAGCAACTTTCTCAGTAACATCAACTTCCTCATCCAACCAGTACTCCCACCGAGCAGCAACTCCCCAGCTTTCACTGTCCTTAATATCATTAAACTTCAACGTAGGATAGCTAGTTTCGACTGTTACAGCTTTACAAAAGTCTTTACTTACAGTCGAATCTGGATATCCATTTGTCTGTAGCCACTCATTCGCTTGGGTAGTAAGACTATTAAATGTCTGACATACGGCCTCAGGATCTACTGAGTTAGCAACACTATCGAACACTTCAGCAGAACCAGTAAACATAGGAGGGGGGGAGCTATTCTCGGCTGCGACAACTGGACTAGTTGCGAGCATCAACAGGTAGTATTTGTTTAGCTTCATAATTCAACTCCTTTAATGGGATTAACGCAATAAATACTAAAAATAAGCCAGACCACTAATACAATAACCTTTTAAACAAAGTTAATAGCAACTGCACTCACATACATTAGAACGTTAAACCTCTGTTACCACTAGTGATAGTTTATAAAATAATATCAATATATATAAACAGCCTTGCATACAGCTTTGTAGACTTGACCAGAATTACTGAAGTGGTCAAGTAAAACTGGCCACAGTTTTATAAGGGAACCAGAACTGTCGTTCTGACTCATTTGGTGTTAATCCACCGTTATATTGATGTGGACGATGCTGGTTGTAATAACCAACTAGGTAATCCGTTATTGCTTGCTGTGGGCTTTGTTTCCGTACTCAACCCACCCTGCCTTTTGATGTCATTAGGCAGCTCGGTAGCTCTCGGGCATACCAAGCTGCGTTAATCGATTTAATATTGATGCCGCTAGCATCATTTCTTGTTGTTGATTGTTAAACTCTCTACTGTGTAATTTGGGGCCAATAATTGTTTTGTAACGGTGCATCGCATTCTCTGACACATTCCTCTTACCATACTGCTTTTTCTTTTGCCATCGCATGGGACCTAAGGCAGAATACGCCACCAAACTACTCATCCTTTTAGTGTTATGAGCGTCGTCTGCATACAGATTTTCTTTGGGAGGAATGGCTATGTCACTCTCTGGAAATTTGTTCGTTAAAGCATCATAGACGTCATCAGTATCGTACATTTTATCTGCCGAAATATGGTCAACGCCCACATCAACTTGCTCACATAATTCCTCGACAACCTGAAAGTCCATGGTGTCTTTCTTCGTCAATATCGCGCCATGAATAATATGCTCATCATCAACAGCAAAGTGCGCTTTTTTCCAGCTGCGCTTTACGTTAACTTTATGTTTTTCCTGGTGCCATTCACCCTTGCCAAATTCTTTCAGGCCTGTGGAATCAATGGCTATCGCCGCTAAATCTTCATCGGGTTTGTCTGTTTTTTTGAATCTTGGGGCCTTAAGTCCAAGCTTAGAGAGACGCTTTGATAGACACGAAAAGTCAGGACAGGAGAGGTTTGTGTGACCCATTTCCTTGAGGAGACTATCGATAAAGCCTTGAGTCTGGCGGAGAGGTTGTTTGAATACGAGTCTCAAATAATGGCATGCCATGAGTGTGCTGTTGGATATTTTGGTGATGACCCTGTGCCATCGTAAGAGCGTTGCTCAGTTTGCCAGTTCTCTATGATGTCGTCAGATAACCAGATATCAATGCGCCCACGGTCACGAAGACTTTGGTTGTATTTGTAAGGCATGATTTTTTAACTGGAAACGAAGATAGATGGCTATGATAAAGTAAGGCACGCTCAAATCAAAATTGATGATTTAATGAGCGCGTCAACAAAGCCGACTGTCAGCGTTGGAAAAAGATCGCTTGAGAGAAAGCAACCGACTTGAAGCTTGCACAATTAGTGGCTCTCATGAGCGAGTTCTGCAGTCAATTAAACGAATGATCCACATTTAGATGATGAAATAAAAGACATTGAATGTGAAATTGACATCATCATTTCGGCTTGTCCCGTTATGAATAAAAACCATGATTTACTAATGAGTGTTGTAGGTATAAGAAAGGTGATGCCGAGAAAGCTGGTGTACTTATTTTCAGCTAAGATCTTCTCAACAGCCAAGCAAGCGGCAGCATTTGTAGGTCTTACGCCAAGCAAATGAGTCTGGCTCATTTAAAGGTAGAACCACATTGAGCGAAATTGGCCCATCTTGAATTCGGTCAAAAATCTTTTTGGCCGCGGTTAGCGTTGGTAAATACAATCCCTATATCAAAGCACAAAAAAGCAACTCGTTAGTCGCTGGTAAAGCAAAAAAGCAAGCGTTAGGTGCTGCTATGAGAAAGCTAATTCAAATATGTTTTGGCGTTATAAAAAATCAGACAAGATATCAGTCTGAATTAACTTTAACTTAAGTTTGTGGTTGCTTCAGAGATATGGTATCTACAATCCAATTAAATTCCTAAAACTGTCGCGAATGTGGACTTTTCTTTACACTAAAACTTATATGCATTTTATGTCATATCTGTTCTTTGCATATATGTTTATGAAGGGAACACCACAAAACAATAAAGGAAATTCAATGAAAGTAATCTTATCTAACCTTGGGCTTGCGATAATATGGTTCTTTTCTTCGCTCGTTAATGCACAACCGCACCTTTTCGTTCAACCAGATCTTCCGGTTATTGCCGATGAAGTGAAACATCAGTTGTCGAACCAAGAGCTGGTTGATACATCGGCTGGTATACGCACACTGCAACTTGAACACGCTGATTCGTCATTCATCAAGCTTCACTTCAAGTCTCTTACTGTACCGAAAGGCAGCGTGTTACGTCTTAAGTCAAACACCAGTAGTGAGGGTGTGGAGTATCGTGACAGCCAAATAGATTGGTTCGCTCAATCGATTTCCAATGATTCTGTCGTCATTGAATCAATCTCCAATTCAAACGGACAGCATGTTCAGTTTGAAATTGATTACTACATGGCAGGTAAAATTGCAGACAAAGAGGCCTTATCGACGCTATCGACTTGTGGCGTGAATGAACGCAAAGATGTTGCTTGCTGGGAAGACTCTCACGCAGACAAAGTAGCTTGGGCAACGCCTGTTGCAAGGCTGCTCATTAATGGTCGCAGCTTGTGTACCGCTTGGCGTGTGGGGCCAGACAACCATATGTTCACTAATAACCACTGTGTCGCATCAGAGTCTGAGTTGAGAAATACCGAGGTATGGTTTAACTATCAGCGTCGCACGTGTGATGGTTCTATGGCGACAATGGTTAAAGTGATGGGAAATAAAATACTCAGCACGGATTATAATTTGGATTACACGCTTTTCACTGTTGATGATTTCGCCAAAATAGCGTCGTTTGGTTACCTAGGTTTGGATGCCGAAGAGCCGATGTTCGGTGATGGAATTTATATTCCTCAACACGGATCGGGTAATCCGAAAGAGTTGGCCATTGAGAGCGATCAAAATGGCTCAGGATTGTGTCAGATCGATGTGGCTTCAGCGAATGGACGAGGGTCAAATACGGATACTGGTTATTTCTGTGACACGATTGGAGGCTCGTCTGGTTCACCGGTTCTGCGAACCGATAACAACAAAGCCATTGCTTTGCATCATTTCGGAGGCTGCGAAAATCAAGGCGTGAAAATCAGTAAAATTTGGCCATTAGTGGCTTCGCATTTCAATGACGCGCTACCTAACGGCTCGGTTGGTGAGCCGAAGAATGAGATCCCAGAAGTGACTTTAGACAGTTTAGTATCCGATATCGCATTGACTTCAGGCGATAAAAAACTGTTTGTACTTAAGGCGGCGAATCGTACAGCTAGTGTTAGCGTTACGATTAAGTCTGGTGTTGGGGATGCGGACCTATACATTCGTTCAGGACAGCAGCCAACGAAAAGTGACTACGACTGTCGTCCGTATCGTTCCGGCAACTTCGAGTCTTGCGATGCACTTAAGGCTGATGAAGACCTTTACATTATGATTAACGCGTTCCGCAGTTTCTCAGGTGTGTCTTTTTCTGTTTCGCAATCTCAATAACCATATTTCACTCGAGATCTCTATTCATATAACGATCACTATCGAACGATCTTGCAGTTAGCAGATAATCCCCATCAACAACGTTGATGGGGATTTTTTATGCTTGAACAAGGCGTGTTGCTTAAATCAGTTGAACCTTTTCCAAGTCCTGTAATCTGATCCTTTATGGTAGTGATCCGCACCAGAAGTTTTGGACACTGAGTTAAGTGAGTACAATCACTAACGAGGTGAACAATGACAACTAAGAAAACACAAATCAAACATGCTCCTGAATTCAAAGCTGAAGCGCTTAAGTTAGCAGACAAAGTCGGTGTCGCTGCTGCTGCACGACAGCTATCGTTATATGAATCTCAAACCTATGGATGGCGTAAAGCCGTCAAAAAAGACGCGAAAATCAGCGATAGAGAAAGAGAACTAGCCACTGAGAATGCCAAACTCAAACGATTATTGGCTGAGCAAGCTGAAGAGCTAGATATCGTAAAAAAGGCCGCCACCTACTTCACGAAGAATCTAAAGTAGATTGCTATGAGTTTATGCTCGAACACCTGATGCAATATAGTATTGTCCGCATGGCTAAGGTGTTTGGGGTTTCTCGAGGTGGGTTTTATTATTGGATTGATAATCGCCATAAAGTCACTCAACGCAACGAGTACCGCAAGCAGCTTGACAGCAAAGTTAGAGAAGCTTTTGATGATAACAAGGAACGCGATGGTGCAAGGCGTATTCAAAAAAACTTGAAGAAAATGGAAATAAACATGATGTTAAAACCATTGCCGCGAGCATGAAGCGCCAGAGTTTAGTCGCGAAAGCCGCCCGTAAGTTCAAATGTACGACAGACAGTAAGCATAGACTTCCAGTTGCCCCGGATTTGCTTGAGCAAGACTTTAATGCGACAGCACCGAACCAAAAATGGGCTGGAGATATTACCTATCTAGAGACAAGCGAAGGTTGGATGTATTTAGCGGTTGTTATCGACTTGTACTCACGGCAAGTAGTTGGCTGGTCAATGAGCACCAGAATGACCGCGACTTTGGTCTGTGATGCGCTATCAAGGGCATTGTTCCGTAGAGGCATGCCCGAAGGGGTGATTATCCATAGTGATAGAGGCAGTCAATATTGTTCAAAAAGGCTACAGATACTTAATCTCAACCCATAACCTAAAACAAAGTATGAGTAGGAAGGGACATTGCTGGAATAACGCCTGTGTTGAAAGCTTTTTCCACTCAATGAAAGTAGAAGCCATCCAATACGAGCCGATAATGACGCGAGAAGAGATGCGCCAAGCGCTTTTTGAATATATCGAAGTTGATTATAATCGAACAAGAAGGCCCAATGCTCTTGGGCATCTAAGCCCAGTTAACTTTGAAAAACAATATGTCGTTTAATGCGGTGTCCAGTCTAACTGGAGCAGATCAGTATCGTCGAAACCGCGAAAGCCAACGGCCTTATCCTCTATGACCACATGGTCAAGTGCATGAAAGAACTGGCGAAAGCCTGCTCTACTCTACACATTTTCAGGGTGTGCATTTCCCCTACCTACCAAAAGTTATCCATTTTCTAATGCAGTTCGTCGTAAACCCCGTGTTGTATTACGGGTAAATTCCACAGAACTCTTTTGTTTCACGACTTCAGTTTGAGACTTTTGTGGTAATATCGTAACAAATACAGAGAGTGAAGATTCAAGTGGAATTAGCTACATCAGAATTGCAAAACCAATCCCTACTTTGGGGTGAGTCGTCAGCAGAAAAAGGCGAAGTATTTACAAAACCAGAGATAGTAGATTTAATGCTTATCGCATCTGGTGTCGTGGATGATCTGACTTCAGTAGGTACACGAATTCTCGAGCCTTCATGTGGTCAAGGGGAATTTATAAT
Source organism: Vibrio sp. FE10 (assembly GCF_030297155.1). Classification (NCBI taxonomy): domain Bacteria; kingdom Pseudomonadati; phylum Pseudomonadota; class Gammaproteobacteria; order Vibrionales; family Vibrionaceae; genus Vibrio; species Vibrio apostichopi. The sequence goes on from NZ_AP028067.1 coordinate 2,678,915, forward strand.
TGCCATCGCGAAGCGTATCAAACTCAACTACGAGAGAGTAAACGTAAAACTGCCCTTAGTTCAATTAGTTAATCTAATAAAGGCATATGACATATCTTCTAGCAACATAGACATTGCAAAGAGCAATGTTAGAGCTGTTTTGAGTAGTATTTATACCTCTCAAGAGCTTGATGTAGTTTTAAAAACTTGGTTTATTCACGCAGATTTCCTATTAACGGGTTTCGACGAAAAGTTTACTCATATAGTTGGTAATCCACCTTACATCAGAATCGAAACTATTCCGACGGCCTTATTAGCGGAGTATCGAAACCGTTTTATTACTATGATTGAGCGCGCTGATATCTACATAGCGTTTTATGAGAAGTGCTTAGATCTTCTGTCAAATAATGGAGTTTTATCATTTATTTGTACTGATAGATGGACTAAGAACCGATATGGTGCAGGTTTGCGTAGTAAGATCGCCAAGAGCTTTCAGCTAGATTTGTTTATAGATCTCTACGGCCAAAATGCGTTCACGTCTGACGTCATGACTTATCCAGCAATCACACAGCTTTCAAAAAATAAACAAAAACGAACTTGTGTACTACATAACCCCAATGTAACTTTTGATTTTTCCAATAACGTTCGACAGTGTTTAACCAATGCTAAAGTAAACACTGTGGACGGTGCTGAGCTTATTGTTCGTAATGACCTTGTAAAGGACGATAAGCCATGGCTGTTTGGTTCGTCTGATGAACTCGAAATGCTTTCACGCCTTGAGAGGGAGTTTCCTACTTTAGAGGAAACTGGTTGCTCAGTTTATATCGGTGCGGCTACTGGTAGTAACAAAGTATATATTGTTGATAAAGACTTTAATATTGAAGCAAGTAGAAAGATACCAGTTATCACCGCTAAAGAGCTGAAATCTGGTGTTATCGAGAGCAACACTAATTGTATTATCAATACTTATGACGACAATGGTGTAATTGAACTAGAGCAATATCCTCTCTTAAGAGATTATTTCTTACAGTTTGAAGAAACATTGAAAGGTCGCCACATAGCTAAGATGGCACCATTGCACTGGTTCAAAACGATTGATCGTGTGTATCCAGAACGCGCGGCTGCACAAAAGTTGTTAATACCTGATATTAAGTCAGATCTTTCAGTTATTTTTGATGACGGCTCTTACCATCCTAATAACTCAATTTATTATGTATGCGCCGATACTTGGAACTTATATGCTCTAAGGGCTGTCCTTTTATCTGGCATTGGGCAGATGTTCGTTCAGGTATATTCCACAAAAATATCTGGTGGTAATCTCCGATTTCAAGCTCAACACTTGAGGAAGATACGCTTACCTACCTGGGATGATATTGATTCTTGTATCCAAACTGAGTTAACAAGGATTGGTAGAAGTGAAGACACTGAAGAAGCTAAGGTTTTAGTCGCACGAATTTACTCTATGAACGAAAAAGAAAAACAAATACTTGGAATATAAATGAAACAAGATATTCAAAAAGCCACCAAACTATTTTGGGATGTACGCAAAGCTAAAGGTGTAAGAAGTGGAAAAACACTCGATGGCTTTCGCGATGTTATACAAAGCGTTGTTGAAAGTTCCGGTTTAGAAAATGTTTCAATTTGCGTAGGTAAAAATGACTCACAACTACCCGGCTATTTCCGCCCTCACAAGTCTTGGGACGTTGTTATATTGTCAGATAATAAACTGGTAGCAGCGATTGAGCTTAAATCTCAAGTCGGTTCTATTGGTAATAACTTCAACAACCGGGCAGAAGAAGTTTTAGGGAGTGGCATTGATTTGTTTACTGCTGTTCAAGAAGAGGCTTTTGGTGGTGATGCTGAAGTATTCCGTGGCTATTTGATTCTTGTCGAGGATTCAGAACAAACTAGGAAATCGGCAAAAGTTAACATGAGCCACTTTCAAGTGATGCCGGGATTCTTGAACGATGAAACCGAGCGCACTGCACATCAACGAAATAAAAAGGGTGTCTACTCGCCAATTGCAGGCGTTTCGTACCTGAAGCGTTATGACATGTTGTGTAAGCGCTTAGTATTGAAGAGCCTATATACGGCTACAGGTTTAGTTCTCTTAGATATGGAGAACAAAGGAGATTATCGCGACTACACATCTCAGACAAGTATCGAGACATTTTTGCAGAAATTAAAAAATCACTGTGATCTTCTAGCTACTTATTAATAAGAAGGCTCCATTCGGAGCCTTTTTTCCTACACAATTCTCTTTAATACTCTCGCATACTTCAGAATCTGGTGAGCTACATTTGAAGCGCCTAACTCAAATAATGCAACGCCTATCAACACTTGTTGAGCAGTAACCAGCTGGCCAGTTCGAAGCTCCAAGCTATCATGTCTCATCACGAAGTTTTCCCAACCATCGCAGATGTCAGATAACAATATAGTTTGTCAGTTCACTTGGCGGAGGTGGATGTGAGCCTAGCATATATGATCACAAAATTTTCTTCGATTTTCCGAAATGATAATTGCCTCGAAATCACTTAGATTAAATACTCATTCACATAATGTTAATTTGCACTAAAGTAAGCCGTATAGCTCTAAATTAGCATGCTTACTGACACTGACACTGACACTGACACTGACACTGAAATGTCCAAATATCATTTAACCTAGTTCTTACTCAGTCGGCCTTGCCGGTTAATCATTGTAGCAATGATTAAGGGTCTTTATTTGATGAATGACCATTAGCGGTTAGGGTGTTAATTATATTAACACCGTTGTGAAAAGTGCTTGGCCGGAGACATGTGCTTACCAAGAACGGCTGCAATAATTATGTGATCTTGTTTCTGGATGTAATAAATCACATGGCGCTTTAAAGGAAAACGGAAGTAGTTTTGGCCCACCTCAGAAACCTCTATGCCGAGCAACTTGTTGTTCGCCAGTAATTCCATTGATTGCTTTAGTTCTGAAAAGTAAGTAGTCCATTGTGCTTGCCCCCATCGCTCTAATGTATAGCGACGAATCTCAATCAGATCAGATTGCGCTGAAGAAGAGAGCTTATAGTGCGTCATTAATCAAACTTTCCTTGGTTAAGTGCATTCATGAAATCGTCACCGTCGACTAGTTTATCTGATAGAGCATCGGCTTCTGCTTGTTCGAAGCGTGATTTCACCACCATCAATTTCAGTGCTTCAAGTTGTTCATATTCTTCACAAGACATCATCACCGCAACGGGTGAACCATTCTTATTAATTTGTATAGGTTCACGTTGAACTTTCATCAGTAAGTCGCCAAATTTGGTTTTAGCTGTATTCGCAGTAAGTGATTGCATAATATTCCCCTTTTCGCTCATTATAAACGAATCGAACGATTTAACCAATTTGTATGATTCTGTGATTGGAGGTAATCTAATGTAGTGTCCATAAAGGTGTAACTTTGTGAACATTATCTTTCACCCATCTCAATACTGTCCAATTAGTCTTTAAAATAACATATGTACATGTACACTAATGTTTAATTATCTTAATGTTCACTTTTAGGCTCTTTTCATGAAAATTGGCTATGCCCGTGTCAGCACTCAAGACCAAACGCTCGATGTTCAACTTGAACAGCTTAAACGTATTGGTTGTGACAAAATTTACCAAGAGCAAGCGAGCGGTAAATCCTCTGATAGAAAACAGCTTAACCTGTTGCTGGATTTTGCAAGGGAAGGAGATATTATTCATGTTACCAAAGTCGACCGCATTGCTCGAAATACCATAGATGCTTTGCAAATTGCTGATCAACTAGCGCAAAAGAAAGCTGGTTTGGTCTTTCATGATTTGGGCGATTTAGACATCAATAGCGATGTAGGTCGAGTTATTTACACTACCATATCGGCGTTTGCTGAAATGGAAAGAAAACGAATATTACAGCGCTGTAATGAAGGTAGGGAGCGTGCACGCTCTGAGGGTAGGCACCTTGGACGGTTTCCTGACAAAATGCTTCACCAACGCATTCAAGAGCTTACTGAGCAAGGGATGAACAAGCATGCTATCAGCAAGGAGTTAGGGTGCAGTCGTACAACAGTTTATAAAGTTATAGGATGAAGTGATTATATCTCATTATTTTTTAATGGTAGTTTTGATAGTATAATCAAATTAAATCTGATTTTTTTTGGTGAAAAAATGAATAAGAGAATTGAATCTTATGGCGTAGATGTTGTTAAACGACCTAAGATTAAAGCTACAAGAAAGCTTGATCTTTCTGGTACTTATGGACAGCAGATTGTTAAGTCAGAGTCTAAGTTAGCCTTGAGAACTCATCGTAAGACGTTTGAGAAGTTGGCTGACATGTGATGGATATTATTTGCTTTCCATTTGAGCGAGTCATCGAAATAAATACATTTATATTGGAGAGTGAACCTGGTATGAGTGGGGCTGTTGATATTCCCAAGTTGCAAGGTGCATTAGGTCGAATTGATAATGCAATTGTTTACGATGGCTTAGATGATATCTTTGAAATTGCAGCTAAATATACTACAAGTATTGCGATGTCACATGCCCTTCCAGATGCGAATAAAAGAACCGGCTTAATGGTTGCTTTGGAGTATTTGTCTTTGAACGACTTTGAGTTGACCAGTGATAATGATTTATTAGCTGATGCTGTTCGAGATTTGGTGCTTACTGAGATTTCGGAAACTGATTTCGCTGATATTTTATACGCTCAGTATGCACAGGAAAACAATCTTGCTTAAGCTACCTTTGAGCCTAAAATTTAAAATGATCGATTTTCTCTATCGATCTCCAGTAAAAAAGATCATTTAATTAAAGCTTACTCATTGCAGCAATGAATAAGGCTGTAAATAAATTTGTGTAGTGGTGGTAAACTTTCACTTAATCAGTGGTAAGTTTTGCCGAAAGTTTACCAGTCCATTATTACTTTTGTTGGTATTGAAGCAATTGCCCTTCCAATCTCGCACACTGCTGTTGTGACTCTCCCAACTTATCTTGCAACTGTTGTAGGGACTTCTCGCCATTAGTTAGCTGTGCAGTTAGAGATTCTACTTTTGTTTCAGATTTTGCGTGTTGATTTTGTAAGTGCGTATGGTCTTTAGTGAGGTTTTTTAGCTCCTTAGTTTGTTGACTCATTTGATCATTAAGTGATGCGACGTGCTTCTCACTAGATTGTAATGACTCTTTGGTCATGACTTGTTCTGTAGCTCCGCGCTCAACCTCAGCGGTTAAGGATTCAACTTGACCTTGTAGTTGCTTCTGGGCTTTCTCACCATTGGCCAACTGCTCATTTAGAGATTCGATTTTAGTTTCATATTTTGCGTGTTGCTTCTGCAACTGTGTATGATTTTGAGTTAGCTCTTTTAACTCTTTAGCTTGTTCGTTTAATTGCTTAGTCAAAGACTCAGCTTGTCCTTGAGCTTTCGCCTTATCTGAATCAGCTTGGCTCAACCTAGCCTGAATCTCATTGAATTGCTTTTGTTGCTCGGCTAAGCGTTCGTCACGTTCAGAAATAGTATCTAAAGCCGATTTAGTTTCACTGCGAGCAACGTTCAGTTTTGCACTTAACTGGCTACTTTCTTGCTCTGCAACTTTCAGTCTATCTTGCAGTTCTGCAATTTTTTCTAAAGCATCTTCTAATTGCTCAAAAGCTTTATCTTGCTCTTGGATAGATTCCGCTTCACGTTTGGCAGCATTGGCGGCTCTTTCATTGGCTTCAGCAATCGCGTTATTTAGCCTCTGCTCAACAACATAGTGCGCATGATCATTGATTTGATGAACAACATGTTCAACATCAGCCAGCATCACTGACAACCTTTCTGCAACTTCTGGCGGTAGCTCTTGATGAATAAGGCTTTGTTCCGAATTATCAGGCACTGTAGTGCATATTTCGGAGCTAGCCGACCGCCTATTTCGGTTTTAATCGACCACCAAATCCGTTTTTAACCAACCACTCATTTCGGTTTTAATCATCCACTTTTCGGTGTGTTTCCGAAATCGATGGTCGATTTACCGAAATAAACCTCTTTTCTCTTTTAAATCAATAGGTTTAACCTGAGTCTTTCATGTTGAGAGCACTAAGGATAAATCATGCCGAAAAAGAGAATGCCAATGAATAAAATTAAGGAAATCTTACGCCTCCGATACGAGTGCAATCTTTCTAATCGACAGATCGCCGCTTGCCTCAATATTGCTCATTCCACTGTATCCCAGCATCTATCCCGATTTAAATCCAGTGGCCTCACGTGGCCACTGGAAGAGACTCATCATGAAAATCAAGTCACCCAAGCTTTGTTTGATGGTCGCTCATCTTCTCAGCATAAAGTGATGCCTGATTTCACTCTCTGCTACTTAGAATTGAAGCGTAAAGGGATGACTAAAGCTTTGCTTTGGGAAGAGTATTGTCATCAGCATCAAGACAAAGCCTATGGCTATACACAGTTCTGCGAACTGTATAGACGTTGGCTAAAGACACAAAAACGCAGTATGCGCCAACTTCACCATGCTGGTGACAAGCTCTTCATTGACTACTGTGGCCCAACGATCCCTGTTGTGAATCCAGATACAGGAGAATGCCGACATGCTCAGGTATTTGTCGCCACTTTAGGAGCGTCAAATTACACCTATGTCGAGGCGAGTGAGAGCCAAGGGCTTGAACACTTCCTCATGGCTCATGTGAATACCTTTAATCACTTTGGTGGTGCTCCGAATCTACTTGTACCTGATAATCTGAAATCTGCTGTAACGAAAGCAGACTGTCATAGCCCTATCCTCAATGAGAGCTACCGAAAACTGGCACAACATTACGGCGTTGCTGTGATGCCAGCCAGGCCCTACAAGCCTAAAGATAAAGCCAAAGCTGAGAACGCAGTTCTCATCGTAGAGCGCTGGATAATGATGCGCCTTCGCCACCAAGTGTTCTATACAATGGCTGAGCTGAACCTGGCTATCCGAAAGCTGATGCATGACTTAAACCAACGAGAGATGAAACAGCTTGGTGTCAATCGACATGACTTGTTCAACAAAGTTGACCGTCCAGCGTTAAAACCACTGCCATCGCAACCATATGTGTATATCGAAACTAAACGAGCAACCGTCTCCCCTGATTATCACATTCAATATAAAAAGCACTTCTACTCTGTGCCGCACCAACTTGTTGGGCAACAAGTTGAGCTTGAAGCAACGCATCAAATAATACGTATCTACCACAAAGGGAGCATTGTTGCTCACCACTGCACAAGCCAAAAAGAATATGGTCTCTCTACCGTTTACGAGCATATGCCAAGCAACCATCAATACCAATCATGGACACCCGAGCGTTTTATCCGTTGGGGAAAATCTATTGGGCCAGCCACAGGTGAACTGACTCAGATGTTGCTCAAACGCCCAGAGCATGAAGCATTGGCCTTTAGAAGTTGCTTTGGGTTACTAAGTCTTGCCAAAAAGCACTCAGACGCACGGTTAGAACAAGCTTGCCGAGATGCCTTAGTGACAGAGAAGCCATACCTTGGCTTCGTCAAAAACTTATTGAAGAACCATCGAGAAGGCACTCTCTCTCAGCCTTCCACTGATACCCCAAACCTTAAACACACTAATGTTCGTGGTTCCAACTACTACCACTAGGAGAAACAATATGGACGCAATAATCCAACAGTTAAAATCACTACGCCTAAGTCATGCTTCTGATGCACTGGAACAGCAAAGGATACACCCCGCGACCTATGCTGAACTTGGCTTTGAAGAAAGGTTAGGACTCATCCTTGATCATGAGATAGTGAACCGAGATCAAACCAAAATCCAACGACTTAAACGGCAAGCCAAGCTGCGCCTAAGCGCTAGCGGTAATCAACTGGACTACCGCCCAGAACGAGGCTTAAAAAGAGCAATGATGGGAGAGTTATTATCAGGCACTTATTTACAAAAGCGACAGAATGTCCTGATTACAGGTGCAACAGGTGCAGGTAAAACCTATGTTGCTTGTGCGCTCGCCGAGCAGGCGTGTGAGCAACACTGCCCAAGTCGTTATTATCGCCTAAATCGTTTACTTGATGACCTGAGTAGTAGCCGCCTTGATGGCAGCTATCAAAAGCTGCTACTGAGCTTGTCTAAGAAAAAACTGTTGGTTATCGATGACTGGGGAATGGAAAAACTCAGCCAAGAGCATGCAAGTAATCTTCTCGAAGTGCTAGAAGATAGATACCAAGAGTGCAGTACAATCATTATCAGCCAACTACCTGTAAAAGAATGGCACGAGATGATCGACAACTCGACGATCGCTGATGCGATCTTAGATAGGTTGGTTCATCAAAGTCATAGAATCGAGTTACGAGGGGAATCAATGAGAAAACTGGCTTAAATCGACCACTTGGAGTAAAACTAAGGAAGAGAAAAGAGAGGCTTAAAAAGGTGGTCGATTAAAAACGAAACTAGGGGTCACATCAGCCGAAATACGCAACTAAGTTCTTTTTTGCGCTCATGACACACGCCAATACAATTGTACGATGACATAGTTGGTTGATTGCTAACATGAAACTTAGTGACATTTTCTATGACAAAATCAAATTCATTGCACTCTATGCCTAAGTTGTATAAACGTATGAAATCGTCACTACTCATATCTCCATTAGATAATTTGACTTTCATCTCTGCTAGCTGTGTATTGTAGTATGCGTCGTTCCACATGGTTTTTAATGACTTTAACTCACTACTCAAATGCTCATAGATTTGGTGTTTGATTAGGTCGGGGGAGTCAAATGCCTTAATCACTTCTTGATATATTCCCCATCCATCAATCGTATCGTTGAAGTGTGTCTTTTCTAGGAATAGTCGTTCTAGCTCATCGATTTTATGTTTGCATCTAACAGCTTGATACAGAATTTTAGATTCATCGCGCAAGGTATCTGCCTTGTCATTAACAACCTCCAAAATTTGCTTGTTCACCGGTTGCTTTAGGTGTGACAACGCTAGCAAGTAATACAGGCGGCCGTTTACATCGTGTCGGTAATGCAAATCGTCTGTTGAAGCTTCTTCATGGTAAGTAACGACGTCTTTATATTCTCCAGCCTGAAAAGCTTTTTGTATTAGCACCTGCCTCAGAGGGTTAGCTTCGCCTTTCTCTGATTCTTTAACATAAGCTTGGTAAATTGCTTTGTGGTCGTCACCCAAGAACTGATCGACCTGCCAGTAACTAAGCTTGCTTAGCGCAAACTCTTTACTGATTAAGTTGCAATTGAAATACGCCTCAATGATTTCAACGCTTACTCTCTCCATTGATTCTATTAGGGCTAAGCAATCCTCAACTTCATCAAGATAGAAAAGTGCAAAAACAAGCATATCTCTCCTGCAGGTAACTTTGCTGTCTTGAGTTAAAGATTTGATAAACTGCCAGTCTTGAAGATTAAAGTTTGAGAAGTGTTTTCTGCGGTAGAACAGGTTATCGATTGTGCGGCCCAGTTTCTCAAACTCATTGTTTTCATAATCGAGTTTTAAAGATGTGATGCATGAATTCGTATCATCATCCGTTATGAAAAGTCCCCAATGAGCGTGAGCGTTATTTGGGTTTAATTTTTTAGCATGTCGATAGAAGCATGCTGGAATGTGTTGTTCATTGAATGAGCTGTAAATTTTATTGGCGGTATCCCCAAGGTAGCTATAGGCGGACGATTCATCACTGTGTCGTGAAATTACTTCGGCAATAACATCATCTAAGCATTCTTGCTTTAGATATTGGATAAAGTAATAAAAACCTAGATGCCATTCATTATCATCAGACTGCCAACAGCTATCTAAAAAAGTTAGCTTCGAAAATTCTTGGTCTTTAATCCAACTGATTATCTTTTTATCATCAATGCTGCTCATGTCATCTATTCTTTTAATCGCTTGTATTATCAAGATTATGAAGAACTAGCAGGCTAATGTCTTGCTTCTTGTCAAGTTTGCACAGTTACTGATACCCTTCAATCTAGATTTGTTACACTTGGTACTTACTAGGGCGAAAGTGCCCCATTTTCATTTAATCTTGTGATTCACTTTACTTGTAAGGCGAGAGATTTTACTTACTAAAACTAATCATTAAGCATTCGTCTACTCGTGCGATCTAAATCAAGTTTTTCCTTATGAAACTCATGGTACAAACGTGTTTCTCAACTAATAAATTATTGATTTAAATATGAAGTTATCTAAAGTCCGCATTTCAAACTTCCAATGCTTTAGTAAGAAACCAACAGAAATAGAGTTTGAGGAAGACCTCACGGCCCTTATAGGGCTCAACGGTAGTGGTAAAACTTCCACACTTCATGCTCTAAGTAGAATGTTTGGTGTAACAGAATCCACTAGAAAAGTTTTGGTTGATGATTTTCATTGTTCATCATCAAGTGACTCGCGTGCTGAAGAGCTTTTTATAGAGGCTTGGTTTGAATTTCCCGAGCTTCAAGGAGGAGATGACCTGACCGCAGTAGCGAGTGCATTTAATCAAATGTGTTTCAACTCTGAGGGTGATGGAAAAACAATGCTTAGGATAAGGCTCGAGGCGGAGTTAACCATCGATGACGTGTCTCCTGAAGGTATTGTCAATGAATCTGTCTATTTCGTTCTTAGTGATAGGGATGATTTTGAAGCTCGTGATAAACGTGATCTTCGTCGGTCTGACAGAAATAACATCCAAGTTCACTATATCCCAGCGAGCCGCAATCCTTTTAGGGAGATAAGTTCTTCTACCAAAATTTTACTCGGAAGGCTCTTAGATGCAATCCAATGGGATAAAGGGCCAGACGGTGAACTTCAAAAAGCGGTGGGATATACCGAGAAGGCTAGCAATGAAATATCAAAGAATGGAGCTGTAAGCCTTATTGAGGGCCATTTAAAAAATAGCTGGAAACAGATGTACTCGGGTGAGATCTTCAGTAAAGCAAAGCTTAATTTCTTACCCTTACAGCCGGAAGATTTGTTGAAAACAATATCTTTATCTTTTGAGTCTACGTCCGGTGCTATTGCATCGATGGAAAGATTGAGCGACGGTCAGAGATCACTTCTACACATCTCAATTATCCAAGCAGTCCATGAAATGGAGTCAAAAACCCTCCAGAATATGGAAAACAGACGTCATTTTAATCAGAAAAGGCTCAAGAGGCCCATATACACCATGCTTGCTTTAGAGGAGCCGGAAAATCATCTTGCGCCTCACTATCTTGGGCGCATAGTTAAATCCATGACAAAGCTTGCTAAAAAGACCAATGCTCAGGTTGCGGTTACTACACACTCACCTAGTTTGGTTGGTAGGATTGAACCTAAACAAATTCGACATTTCCGGCGAGAGAAACAATCGCTCAATACGATTGTTTCTAAAATAGACCTACCAGATCCAGGCGATGAGCAATATAAATTTGTTGCTGGTGCGGTCAAGGCATACCCAGAGATCTACTTCGCCCGGTTAGTTGTTTTGGGGGAAGGTGAGAGTGAGCAAATCGTCATTCCAAAACTATTATCACACTGTGGCGTTGATATAGACGATAGCTTTATCAGTGTTGCTCCATTAGGGGGCAGGCATGTAAACCATTTCTGGCGGTTATTAGAAGGACTAAATATCCCTTATGTCACATTGCTTGACTTGGACTACGGCAGAAATGGTGGCGGCTGGGGTCGAATTGATTACGTTCTCCAACAACAAAAGTTGAGGGGTATAGAACCACAAATAACACCCCATTCTGATTTTGATGATCCCTCAATGAATCCGATGGAATGTATATATAACGATTACAATAAAACAGCTTTGGAGATACTGAGTGGGCAAGGAGTGTTTTTCTCTACTCCTTTGGATTTGGACTACTCAATGCAAGTAGCGTTTCCAGAATATTATGATGTAAAGCTTGATGGGGAGAAAGGACCAAGGACAAAACCTTGGGGTGATTTAAAGTCTGCAGTTTTGAAGCCTAGTTACTCGAAAGCTATAGCTGAGGCCTTTTATAACGAACAAAATGATGCCGCACGATTCAATTGGTACAACTATCGTTTTCTAGGTAGCAAAGGAAAACCGGTCTCCCATATTCATGCTCTTGAAGAAATTGATTTTGAATCGGAAAACAACAAAAACAAGATCCCTCATAGCTTTAAAGAGATGATAAAGCATATTACTCGTGAAGTATCTTCTTTACCGGAGTAAGCGATATGATTGACACTTGGGTTCCCAAAGATGGTCTGATATTTGATGATAAATCACTTGAAATCATTCAAAGCAATGCCAATTTGGCTGTTTGGGCTGGTCCTGGAGCGGGCAAAACTGAAATTTTAGCGCAGAAAGCCTGTTTTCTATTAGAGACGGAACTTTGTGAATGGCCATTTAATATTTTATCGATCTCTCGTAAAAGGGAAGCGGCTTCGAATCTTAAAGAACGTGTGCAACTGCGGTGTGGGAATGAATTGTCTGAGAGATTTCACTCCTTCACAATTGAGGCTTTTACAAAAAGTATCGTGGATAGGTTTATGTGCGTATTACCAAAGCACAGACAACCAAGTTCAGACTATGAGATAGTGAGTGGGAGTTCCAACTTCCCCAAGAGTTTGAACTTCGACCATATAACGTCAATCGCCCTTGAAATCTGTAATACATCTAGTGACCTGTTGACTTCACTTCGGGTTGCATATAAGTATGTTTTTATCGATGAATTTCAGGATTTAAATGGTGTCCAATACGAATTTGTAAAAGCGCTGTTTTGTCACTCGGAAAGTGTTGTTACGGTTGTCGGTGACTCTAAGCAGGCGATTATGAAGTTTGCTAAAGCGTTGCCTGATGGGTTCTGCCGATTCGAGCGTGATTTTAATGCTGGGCTGGAAGTTATTTATTCGAATTTTAGAGCGACTCCCGAGCTTAAGGCATACTTAAATTGCTTGGGTTCTTTGTGGTGGCCAATTAATGATAAGAGTTCAAACCCTCAAACGAAAGTCACCGAGCTTAATTCAAACGACTACGCAATGCTTGTGTATCATGATGAAGGGCAAGAAGCGGAACAATTGGCCCAGAGGATTGCTCAGTGGGTCAATGAAGATGGTATTAAACCCCATGATATTGCGGTGCTTTTTCGAATCAATTCCAATAACAACTATGGTCGATACATAAGTAATGCATTGCTTAATCATGGTATTTTGAGCTTTGACGAAACTGCTATGCAAGACCACCTCTCAGAGCCTTTGGGAAAGATTGTTGTCTCATTCCTAACACTAATTACGAGAACGAGAGATATTTCCTCTTGGGAGTGCCTGAGAGATCTTTATCTCTATAGCCACCCTAGGTACGACCGCTATGAGGACTACGAACTAACCACTCTCTTATACTATACATCTAATGTAAGAGACATTTTGCAAGATAAGGCATTTGGTGCTGATCAAATCCGAGAAGTTACTAATCAATTCATCGATGAGTTTTTTTGTGAATGCCTCGGCCATGCATGGAGTCAGTACGGACAAAAGGCTTTTGTCACAAAAACTGTTTATGGGGTTCTTAGTGAGTTGGAAAAAGCAAGACTGAAGACTGCTTCATGGGCTGATGCTGTTGATTTGATTTCTGGTGTTAATGCTGTCCGAATGATGACAATTCATAAGAGCAAGGGGGCTGAGTTCGAAGCTGTTATCTTGTTGGGGTTTGAAGACTTTCCATTCTTTCGATTCGGTATGAGTAACAGCAAGCTTGATGAAGAGCGCTCTACAGTTTTTGTTGCACTATCAAGGGCAAAGTCGAGGCTGTTAGTTTCAAGCGCAAAAAGAAGACAACATACTGGGCCTTCATCTTATGCCCACATACGTAATATTATGGGTGATATTGTCAAGTTAGGGATGGTTGGGCAGAGAGTAACTATTCCTGAATAGGTTTAGCTGTCAGATCAAGTCTAAATTAGTACAGTGAATGAGTGATTTTGGCCACTCAATTAGGTTTTCAATACCCCAAGTAATCCGTTAAATGCTAATTTAGTAAAATGGCTGACAAGGTTCTGTCCAAAAGCGAGTTACGGAGGCTCTTATACGAGTGTTATACCGATGGTCAAGGAAAATCATATATGCCTAGCGAGTAGTGAGCTGTGCGAGCGTCAGGAGTGGCTTTATTATTTTACTTTACCATCATTCCCCTAAATACCCTTTTAGTGCAGGGTGATGGTTTCACGCAGTGAGGCCATCGCCTTACAAAGCCTTCTGGAAAGAAATTTTATAGAGCAGTCGTTTTTAATTTGCTACTATTTTTGTAAAGAATAATGGAGGTAATTTTGAACAGAATTCATCCATTAAAGCACTAGGTTTACAAATCTTTCTATTTTCGTAAAGGAAAGTCTAGATAGAAAGGCCTTGTGAGCCCTTGTATACTTGGAAACTCACTCACTCACTCACTAAGTAAGATTATTTTTTAGTGAATATAATCCTCGTTCAAAGAGAAGACGGACGTCTAGGCTCATAAGCTGTTAGCCCTAAGCGAAAGAAGCTAACTGGCCTATTGGCTAAAAAGCGCCGCATTTTTCTAGCGGCATAAAACAGAATTACAAAAACGTATACATAGTTAAAGCTAGGAGCAAATCATGTCAAACGGTCGTATTTTACACACCATGCTACGCGTTGGTGATCTAGACAAGTCTATCGAGTTCTACACCAATGTAATGGGCATGCAGCTATTACGTAAGAACGAAAACAAAGAGTACGAATACACGCTGGCTTTCGTTGGCTTTGGTGACGAATCTCAAGGTGCTGTGATTGAGCTGACTTACAACTGGGGTACGACTGAATATGACCTTGGATCAGCTTTTGGTCACGTTGCTATCGGTGTTGATGACATCTACACAACGTGTGACGCCATTAAAGCAGCAGGCGGTAATGTGACACGTGAAGCTGGCCCAGTAAAAGGCGGCTCTACACACATCGCATTCGTTAAAGATCCTGACGGCTACATGATTGAGCTTATTCAGAACAAACAAGCAAGTGCTGGTCTAGAAGGTTAATTCCTAACAAACCGCTATGAAGCTTGGCTTTGAAAATAAAGCCAAGACTAATCCAAAAAGAAGCGAGCACTATGCTCGCTTCTTTTTTATGTTTCCACGCATGAACAATACCCTTCACCAATTATTATTAACAATCTCACCAATGAAACTTTACATGATAATGATTATCATTTAAATTAACCACCTATTGATTAGTGAGGTAATACAATGATTAGCGAATGGGAAAAACACACGTTACTTGCCGATACTGCATTGCAGCTCGACGATCCTGTACGAAGTATTCTTCACTATCAGCAAGCGTTAAACTTAAGCGAAGAAATTACTGAACGCACCGATATTCAGGCTGATGAGCGTTTGCTGATTTCGGTTATCTCTTGCCACAACCTTGCTCAGTTTTGGCGATGGGCTGGTGATACAGACTACGAACTCAAGTACCTTCAGCTTGCTTCAGAAAAAGTACTTACACTGATTCCGCAGTGCCCGAATACACAATGCTCCAGCTTTATAGATTCTATTGGTTGCTGCAAGAAAGCCCTTATCGATTTCATGAAACGCCATCCAAACCCTAAAATTGCTTCTATGGTGGAAAAGATCGATACCGCGACCAACTGTGAAATAATTGCTCGCTTCCGCTTAAACTAAGCAAGCCCCTTTCGCAGAAGAAATATTTAGCCTGTTGATTCAGATACAAAAAACCCGTCATTTCGACGGGCTTTTTGATTGGAGCTTTCGATTAATTCAGGCTAAACCTGCGTTCTACCCAATGAGATAACCACGCGGCGGTTTTGATCTTTACCGATTGGTGAATTGTTGTCAGCAATTGGACGACGCTTACCATAACCTTGCACTTGAATGCGGTCTTCCGGTAAACCGAGTGACTTAAAGTATTCTCTTAGCGACTCTGCTCTTCGCTCTGAAAGATTCTGGCTAATGCCTTTGCTGTCAGCAGAATCGGTATATGTAGCCACCAGCACCAGATCAATGTCTTGGTTGTAGCGAACATAGTCAGCAATCTGGCTTAGCCTTTTTCGTGAAGACTTATTCAGCTGATCGCTGTTGCGGTCGTAGTGCAAGATAGTGAAAGAGATGTCTTCGAAGCTGTAAGGCAGCAAGTTGGCAACACAGTCACTGAACACATTATACTTTTCTTGGAATAACACCGACGATAACGATACTTCGATACGCTGATC
The DNA here is from genome assembly GCF_030297155.1 of Vibrio sp. FE10. NCBI lineage: Bacteria > Pseudomonadati > Pseudomonadota > Gammaproteobacteria > Vibrionales > Vibrionaceae > Vibrio > Vibrio apostichopi. The sequence goes on from NZ_AP028067.1 coordinate 2,695,043, forward strand.
TCGGCTCTGCCACTCTTGGTAACTGAATGTCGGGTAACGCCCTTTCTCCAATTCACTCAAGATCCCCCAAGCTGTTTGACCGCCAACGTAACCATCAAATTGTTGGAAAAACTTAATGGTAGTCATGCGATCAGCACTTTCCCCCGGACGCCAAGGTGGTGGCATAGAGATCAAGCTTACATTACGCGTAGCACCCATTGGGCGGCGCATTTTAAGCTCAAAGTCCAAAATGATTTTTTTACTCGCGCGAGATGAGAACTCAGCATCGCCAAAATTGGGGATTGGATGCACTAAGCGACATTCTAGTGGCGTGTTGGCCACCATCTCCCATGTCGACTGTTGAGGAGATGCTCCGTAACGCTTTTCTTGCGCCAAAACCGATGGCGACATAAGTAGCGAAAATAGCATTGAACCTGTTATGAGTTGTTTCTTCATAAAGTGGAGTATCTCTTAAGCAATTCGTTTAACAATGCAGCCAATTGCCGCATTTTTCTCTCATGTTTAAATATGCAATTATCAAGCCGAGATGGGACGGCTAATTTATGATTTATTGCTCTTTCCTAGTTTTTATCACCGCTATTATCTGCAATAATGCAGCCTTAATCACACTTATTTGGGCTAACATGACTGTAGAAAACGAAGCTCTGACCCTAAAAAAACGCTTTCGTGGCTATTTTCCAGTGGTCATCGACGTGGAAACCGCAGGGTTTAACGCTGAAACCGATGCATTATTAGAGATCTGTGCCATTACATTAAAAATGGATGAGAACGGAGATCTGCAACCTGCATCAACGCTTCATTTTCACATTGAGCCTTTTGAAGGCGCAAATATAGAGCAGGCAGCATTAGACTTTAACGGAATTAAAGACCCATTTAGCCCATTACGTGGTGCTGTGTCGGAACAAGAAGCCCTTAAAGAAATCTACAAGCTAGTGAGAAAAGAACAAAAAGCTTCAGATTGCAGTCGCGCAATCATGGTCGCTCACAATGCTACGTTCGATTTAAACTTCGTTAATGCAGCAAGTGAGCGTTGTAAGCTTAAACGCGTCCCTTTCCATCCATTTGCAACTTTTGACACAGCTGCCCTGAGTGGCCTTGCCTACGGCCAAACCGTTTTGGCTAAAGCTTGCCGCACTGCTGGGATGGAATTTGACAACAAAGAAGCACACTCTGCTTTGTATGATACGCAAAAAACCACAGAGTTATTTTGCGGCATAGTAAACAAATGGAAAGCCCTTGGTGGTTGGCCTCTTGTTGACGAAGAATAAAAAATAGAGTCGGTAAACGTTCGTTCGTATTGCCTTCATAAAAAACACAACATCCCGAGAAAAATATGAATCCTGTTGTAATTTCAGTTTGCATCATGCTTGTTTTAGCTTTGATGCGCGTAAACGTTGTCGTTGCTCTTACGTTCAGCGCAATTATCGGTGGCGTAGCCTCTGGTATGAGTTTGAACGACGCAGTAGCGGCTTTCGAAAGTGGATTAGGTGGCGGTGCAACTATCGCACTTAGCTACGCAATGCTTGGTACCTTTGCTGTTGCTATCTCTCGTTCTGGTATCACAGATCTCCTTGCTCAAAGCGTGATTAAGCGTATTCACGGCAAAGAGAACAGTGCGGCATCTAATGGTCTAAAATACGGCATCCTTGCGTCTTTGATCTTAGTGACCATGTCTTCGCAAAACGTGATTCCTGTACATATCGCCTTCATCCCAATCTTAATCCCACCTCTATTAGGCGTATTCGCAAAAATGAACCTAGACCGTCGTCTGGTTGCGTGTGTACTTACTTTTGGTCTGATTACTCCGTATATGGTTCTACCTATCGGTTTTGGTGGCATCTTCCTAAACAACATCCTGCTTAAAAACCTTCACGACAACGGTCTTGAAAACGTAGTAGCAAGCCAAGTACCAATGGCGATGTTGTTACCAGCTGCAGGCATGATCTTTGGCCTTCTTACGGCAGTATTCTTTACTTACCGTAAGCCACGTCAATACAAAGAAACGTCTCATACTGTTGTTTCAACCGAAGTGAAAGAGATCAACAAGAAGCACATCCTAGTGGCTGCTGCTGGTATTGTTGCTGCGCTAACGGTTCAACTATCGACAGGTTCTATGATCATCGGTGCTTTGGCTGGTTTCATGGTATTCACCTTCGGTGGTGTAATCGCTTGGAAAGAGACACACGATGTCTTCACTAAGGGCGTTCACATGATGGCAATGATCGGTTTCATCATGATTGCAGCGGCTGGTTTTGCAGCAGTAATGAAGCAAACTGGTGGCGTTGAGTCTCTGGTTGAAGCGCTTTCAACAAGCATTGGTGACAACAAGCCTCTAGCAGCACTGCTTATGCTCATCGTTGGTCTATTGGTAACAATGGGTATCGGTTCTTCGTTCTCTACGATTCCAATCCTTGCGACTATCTACGTTCCTCTAGCAGCAGCATTTGGTTTCTCGCCAATGGCAACAATCGCACTAGTGGGTACAGCGGCAGCGCTAGGTGACGCAGGTTCTCCTGCTTCTGACTCTACATTAGGTCCAACATCGGGTCTTAATGCTGATGGTCAACACGAGCACGTATGGGAAACCGTAGTACCAACGTTCTTACACTACAACATCCCACTGATCGTATTCGGTTGGATTGCAGCCATGGTTCTGTAATTAAGTTCTGTAGTTAAAGAGTCCTACGCTCACTTTTATAAAGACCGCCTTGTGCGGTCTTTTTTGTATCTAGCCTCATTCTCTTCTTAAGCCCTTAATTTTTAGACAAACTCCCCTCTGAACCAACATCACTTTCTATACATTATTCCGTGCGCATTGATATGCAACCTATGGCTATTCGTAATATTCACTTCTACACTTAAGTGTTTAATAAATAAGCCGCTAATTCATAGAGAACACCAATCACAGTAAGTAAATGATCAGAAATAGCGCAGGAAAAAGGTTCGAGAACAAGGCAGATTTTTTGGTAAGTAGTTATTCTACAATCAAAAATTCTAACGCAGTTATCGAGCGTTTTAACCAGCTAGGATGATTAGTTATTTACTACGATTGGTGTAATAAAGTGGCAAGGCTCAATACGTCAGAAGGCTAATATATGGATATACTCGCCCGATCGCGCTATCTCATCATTGATGACAGCAGCGTTATTCAAAGTGCAACCCGTGCGCTGCTTATCAAGTTAGGTGTGCCGAACAACAATGTGATCAGCGCATCCAATGCACAAAATGCGATTGAGGCTTGTCGCGCACATCGATTCGATATCTTATTGATTGATCACGATTTAGGGTCAGGAAGTAATGGCTTACAATTGCTGGAATTTCTGCAGCAAAAAGAGTTGATCAAACCTCAAACCCTTGTCTTTATAGTAACAGGCAACGATAGCCAAGATATCTTCTTTGGTTATGCTCATTTCGAACCTGACGGCTATTTGATTAAGCCAATACGAGCCGATGACATCATCAAGCGCGTCACATCTGCATTGTCTCGACAGCAGTATTTCTCAACATTAGAACAGGCTTATCTCAAGCATGGCCTCAACGCGGTAAAGCCACTCTTTGGTAAGGCCCCTGACCCTTCGACTTTGAAAGATGCCATTATCTATATGGCGAACGTTCTAATAAAAAACCAGAAGTTCGATGAAGCACAAGCGATGTTGAATGGGCTTTTACAGCTCCATGATTACCTGCCCGCTAAGGTTAAACTCATTGAAATCCACATCGCCAAACAGCACTATCACGATGCTCTCAGCCAAATAGATGGCTTGATAGAAAGCAGCCCTCGCAATATCAAACTTCAGCAACTTAAGGTCAAGATCTGCCTCAATACCAGTGACTTCGAGTCAGCTAACAACCTGATTGATCAAGTACTCACCGTGAATGGCAGTAATATTGAGTTAACCAACACCATGGTTTGGCTGCAACTGTTAGATAAAAACATCGAGCAAGCGACCCAACACCTCAAATCGCTTGCCCAACTCATTCCCCACTCAATTTGGGATTCAACAGGTAAGCGAGCACTTATCTTATGGGCAGACAGTTTATCGCTCACCCCAAAAGAACGAGCTCTTTGGAAGCCTGAAGCCGCTTGGCAGAGGCTCTCTCATTCTGAAAAGTCCTACGCCCTGAGTAAGCCACTGCTTAAGCTGTGCCGTACCTTACAACTGATTCAGCTCGAGCAGCACGAGGTTGCGAAAGAGCGCATCGAGAGTATTTCGACAAACGAGTTTTCAGACAATGATGTCGAAGCCTTCTTCTTGTTAGCACTGTGCTATCAAGCCTTAGGATTACAAGACAAAGTCGACCAAATAAAGCGCCAAATTGAAGTTCATTTAAAGGCAGACCATACGAGTCTTGCCCTGCTACAACGCATGGCATTACAGCAAGCTGATAATTTTGCATTACCCACACTAACCAAAGCCCCTCTGGCTGCAGTTAGTTAAGGATGCCGTCACCCCCAATATCAGCAAGCAAACGACAGGATGTCTTTATGCAAAACCGTGCTTCAAAAACGAAAACGTGGTGTGTCGCCTTTTTATTGAGTTGTCTTTCGCTATTGATGTGGCCTTTGCATGGCTTCTCTGCAAACACATCACCAGATAAGAGTGAGAATTCATCGAATAACCAAGTCGTATTGCGGGTCGGTCTGCCTTCTTACGACATGGTTCCCTACAGCTACCAACATAAGACTCCCTCAGGCAACATCGTGTCTGAAGGGCTACTCATCAGTATGTTGGATCAGGTATCAGCAAACGCGGGCTTCAAATATCAGATTGAACTGTACGCAACATTTAGTGACGTACTGAGTGCATTTGAAAGAGGTGAATTAGATCTGTTGGTCGGTGTCTCTTCGACCAAAGAGCGCCAAGATTACATGGCCTTTAGTGAGCCGATGTTCTCTATTCGACGAGCGGTGATTACTCAAAACCGAAAAATAAACGATTTGAGTGAGCTTGCGACGGCAAACCTAGCGCTGGAGAAAGGGTTTGCGCTCAATGACCTCCTTCCTACCCTACTTCCAGACAGTCGAATTACAACGCTCAATAGCACGCAAGCGGCTTTCACAGCAATTCAGGAGAATAGCGTAGATGCGTACATTGGCGATGCACTGGCGCTTTCTGCATTATTGCGAGAGCAACCAAAAGACTCACTTACATTATCAGTACTTCCCGATCTACCTGCTGATCACCTACATTTCGCGACCAAAAAAGGAAAGCACAAGTTACTCAGCCGAATCAATTTCGCTTTACAAGACATCAAGGAAGGGTCACTGCAATCTATTTATAATCAATGGCTTGCTCCATCACAACACTCGATGCTGCTGAACTACGGAACATTAAGTTTAACCCAGGACGAGAAGAACTGGCTCGACAACAATCCCAACATCCCGGTCGGTACCCACTCGAGTTGGTACCCTTACGATTTTACCGATGAGCAACAGCAACACTCTGGGTTATCCGCTGATGTGTTAAACCTAGTGAGCAATGTGCTTGGCGTATCATTCGAAAGTACCACTTACCTAACACCAGAAGCGGCAGAGGTCGCATTCAATCGTGGCGAGACAATGGTACTGACCAACATCACGCCAACCACAGATAAAGCCCGATACATGGACTTCACGCAAGCTTACAGCTTTGAACCTTGGGTGTTATTAAGTCGCTCTGATCGACTAGGTAACTTTGCTCCAAGTGGAACTGAAGCCATCGCTGTGATTGAAAACTCCGGAGGCGCAACGGTTCTCCCTTCACTCTGCCTGACTTGCCAAGCAGTGCCTTACATCAATCATGTCAGCGCCTTCCAAGCATTACAGAAAGACGAAGTCAGTTTCGCGCTTGCTTCTCTTCATCATGCCGCGCCTTTATTACATCAAGACTATGTAGGGCAATTCAAAATCACTGGCACCATCAACGAACAAAACAGTGCACCACTGGCTCTAGCAGTCAACTTCCGCCACCCCATGCTGCTGAGTATTCTCAACAAAGCCATTGGCTCATTGCCAGCCAATGAATTAGAGCGTTTGGAAAGCAAATGGCTGACCTATGAATACCAAGAAGGCTTGTCGCCACGCGAAGTGGCTAAATGGTCGATGATCATCGGGCTTGGAATCTTTATGGTCATTTTCGTGATCGTATTCTGGAACCGAAAAATGGCGGCTGAAATCGAGCAGCGAAAAGTCGCAGAACTGCGCGCCAAAGCCGCAGAAACGCATTTACAAACACTGGCCGACAACATAGATGGAGTGGTGCTAAAACATATTCAAACAAACCCTCAACAGCCTTTGAATATCCAATTTAGCTTCGTGAGTGCGGGTGTAAGCGATATGTTCGGCTTATCTGTGGATAGCGTAAAAGGTCACCCTCAACGCCTTTTTGACCTGCTGTCAGAGGATGACTTGCCCCTTTTTGAAGCTAGCATGATCGACGCCATTGAATCTGGGCATTGGGAAAGCGAACAGCAAGTGCAGTTAGAGTCTGGTGAAGTGAAATGGGTGAAATTTAATAGCCAGATATCAAATAACAAGGCTATCGAATGGAACACGGTGATTACAGACATTACCCTACTGAAAAAACAACAACAGGCTTTAGATAATGCGCGCCAAAAAGCAGAAAGTGCCACCGCGGCTAAGTCGCAATTCCTAGCTACTATCAGCCATGAGGTTCGTACCCCAATCAGCGGGATCTTAGGGTTGCTGGAGTTAATGCAAGAACATCAATTAAGCGAAGAGTTATTAAACCTACATGGTGGATTGAATCAGTCTGCCCGTAACCTACTACACATCGTTAATGACGTACTCGATTACTCCAAGATTGAAGCAGGTAAACTAGAGCTTAATCCAACCGAAATTGAATTAGGTAAAGTACTCGCGCGTATCGTGCAACCGCAATCCATTCACGCACAGCAAAAAGGCTTGGCCTTCCACTATTGGCAAGACCCAAACCTCGCTCAATGGTTGTTCGCAGACGACATACGACTCCATCAGATTCTGAATAACTTCCTCAATAATGCCATTAAGTTCACCGAACATGGCACTATTTCATTGCATGTCGATGTGATTGAGAAAAACGAGCATCAGCAGAAAATTAGCCTCACCGTCTCAGACACAGGGATTGGTATCCCAAAAGACAGACAACAAAGCTTGTTTCAGCCTTTTGAACAAGCTGACAAAACCACCAGCCGCCGTTTCGGTGGTACAGGGCTTGGACTGTCTATCGCTTTGAAGTTGATTGAACAAATGGATGGCACCATAGAGCTGTCGAGTGAAGAAGGAAAAGGCAGCCACTTTACGGTTACCGTTACCCTCCCAACTTGTACTCCTGAACATGCGGTTAGCAACGCTTTAGCTCTATCACAAACACTGATTTGTACTTCGGAGGCTGAGAATCCTATTGAGCTAGATATGAGCAATCACTCACAAGAGGTGTATGTGATTGGTTACGTTCTTCAACAAGAAGAGCTGTGTCGATATTTGAAACACTTCAGCCTTGAACCCAAGGTTCTGCATATTAACCAGAAGCACCTGCTCAAAGAGATGGTCGTTAAGCATCAGCCAAAACACATCTTTGTAGCGATGTCTGTATGGCAACAGTTGGCGATTACCGATGCATGGATTAAACAACATGCGGATTCAACACGATTCACTGTGATCAACCAAAATCCTATGTTATCACCTGAGCCTTTAGGCAACTCTTGGTGCTTGTCGGTCAACCCGTTGTTACCCGACAACCTTATTCACGTTCTAACGAAACCCGTCAGTCACGACAATCTAATCTCGCCATTAGACAACCCAACTAAAACGCCTGTCGCCAAAGAGACTCGTGAGCAAGCTGAGCTCAACGGTAGGCTGATTCTTGTCGCGGAAGATCACCCCATCAACCAACAAGTCATTGCTAAGCAACTTGAGAATATTGGTGTTCACGCCGATATCGTTGATAACGGAGTGCTCGCGCTCAACGCATTAAAAGACAAACGCTATGGCTTGCTGCTCACTGATTGCCACATGCCCGAGATGGACGGTTATACGCTGGCTTCAAGTATTCGTCAGATAGAACAACGCCGAGAAGAGCTTGAGCAAGAGATTCAAAGATTACCTATCGTCGCGCTGACAGCGAATGCCGTACAAGGTGAAGATGCTAACTGTTATGCGCATGGCATGGACGACTTCCTGGTTAAGCCCGTCTCGATTAAACAGATGAAGCTAACCATTGAGAAGTGGTTACCTGCGATAAAAGATTCTGTACCAACGCTTGAAACCGAGGATCCTAATACAGAGCAACTAGATACACAAAATCAGGACATGAACTCCTCATCAGACTCTTCATCAAACTTTGCGTCAACGGAAGAAGAAGCCAATGAATTTTCGATGCTGTTCCAAGACATTGAACACAGCTTTGCGGAAAGTGACAACTTAGCACTGAACGAAGATGTTGGTCCTACTATCCTCCAAGATTCGTTCATTAGTGTGGACAATCAAGTCATCGACTACACAGCACTCTATGATCTATTTGAAGATCACGATGTTGTGATGACCTTACTCGATGAGTTCGCTGCAAGTTTTGTTGAAGATAATGAACAGATAAAAACGCTGTGGACTAATAAGGAATATCAGCAAGTCAAAACCACATCACACCGACTCAAAGGTGCGGCGAGAATGGTGGCCTGTGAGCCGATCGCCTCACCGCTGGCAAACATCGAGACACTCACCAATGACCTCGTGACAGGAGTCATTCGCTTGGAGCAAGTCGAATCAAAAATTGAAGCTTCAATCGAAGAAGTGAATTCGACATTTGACTTATTCATGGACGAAATGAACCAGTTACGGCAGACAAAAGAAAAGGCTTACTCTTATGAGTAAGCCTTAGGCATCATTTGCGTTAATACAGACAGCTCTCGCTGAATTATGCAGCGGGAGCGTTATTCACAAGTACTTCGCGAATAGACTTAAGCGTCGCTTCCGTTGAATGGTAATCCAGTTCTACTGCCGTAAAAATACCATTTACTTCAAGCATTAACGTCGGGTAAGAATGCACACCGATCGCTTCTTTAAAGCCTAATTGGTCATCTAATTCGCTTTCCAATAACTTGCTAGAAAGGTCATTTTCAAACTGTTGTACATTCATGCCTAACTCTTGAGCGAGCTGCAGATGCGTTTCTTGGCTGTGTGGCAACATCGCACGAAGATAGTAAGCGTGTTGAATTGCCTCAAGCATCGCTTCGTAGTGGTCTTGAAAACCAGCAGCGATCACAGCGCGACATGCTGGGTAAGTACTGCGAACAGGTTGACACTCTGTCCAAAATTCATGGTTGAACTCAGTACCAAGCTTTGCTTCGATCTGCTTCCAAATAGCTTGCAGCTTGCCTTTCATCTCTTCTGACATTGGCTCATCAGAATCCGGGGCCAAACCGCCAACGACATAATTAAATTCAATACTCGCAGGTAGCTGCTGTTTTAAGAGTTCTAATGTTGGCTTATAACCCCAGCACCAACTGCACATTGGGTCATGCACATAATGAAGTTTTACGTCCATTGTTCATTCCTTATCGAGTCTTTCGAACCAGTCAAACAAAAAAGGAGCCTCATTAAGGCCCCTTCCATTCAATATTTAAGCGCAAAGGCTTAAAGCTTACTCAGCGTCGTCGCCAGCTACTTTAGCAGCTGCTTCTTTAACGATTGGCTGAAGCTCACCTTTTTGGAACATCTCAAGAATGATGTCACAACCACCGATTAGCTCACCGTCAACCCATAGTTGTGGGAACGTTGGCCATTGTGCGTAAGCTGGAAGCTCTGCACGGATGTCAGGGTTTTGTAGGATATCTACGTAAGCAAATTTTTCGCCACACGCCATTAGTGCTTGAGATGCTTGAGAAGAAAAACCACAGCTTGGCAGCTTAGGAGAACCTTTCATGTAAAGTAGAATGGTGTTTTCTTCAATTTGCTGTTTGATTTTATCGATAGTTTCCATTGCTTCCTCGTTAATGGATTACGGCTTTTATTGCCTTTATTCTACCCCAAACCAAAAGAATAAAAACCATATAAAAAAAGCGGTTTACGAGCTAAGCTAACAATTCACATAAAAGTGATGAAATAAGCTTTTAATAAAGTAAAAACTTGCTAAACTATATCGCAAGTCAGCAAATTGACCGTGGTTGGCCTCATAGCGAACCATGAATAATAATATCACTGGAAGCAATCGAAAGAGTTAACTCTTTCATATCAATGGAGAATTGAGCAATGGCATTTGAACTACCGGCTCTTCCTTACGCGAAAGACGCGCTAGAACCACACATCTCAGCAGAAACGCTAGATTTCCACCACGGTAAGCACCACAACACTTACGTTGTTAAGCTAAACGGTCTTATCCCAGGTACTGAGTTTGAAGGCAAAACACTAGAAGAGATCGTTAAGACTTCTACTGGTGGTGTTTTCAATAACGCTGCTCAAATCTGGAACCACACGTTCTACTGGCACTGTCTTGCTCCTAAAGCAGGCGGCGAACCAACTGGCGCTGTTGCAGAAGCTATCAACGCTGCATTCGGTTCTTTCGAAGAATTCAAAGCGAAATTCACTGATTCAGCAATCAACAACTTCGGTTCTTCTTGGACTTGGTTAGTTAAGAAAGCTGACGGTTCTCTAGACATCGTTAACACTTCTAACGCTGCTACTCCTCTAACAGAAGAAGGTGTTACTCCACTTCTAACTGTTGACCTATGGGAACACGCTTACTACATTGATTTCCGCAATGTTCGCCCTGACTACATGGCTGCATTCTGGAACCTAGTAAACTGGTCTTTCGTAGAAGAGAACCTAGCTAAGTAATTATTACTTATGCTGCGCTATTTATAGCGAGTTATCTATTGAAAGCTCATGCCTCGGCGTGAGCTTTTTTGTATCTGTCGTCTCTCAGATAAAAATCAGCATCAACCAACAGACCGTAGTTTCTGCCTCTCCCTACCTTTCATATCAACCCTGCAGAAATTCGTTATTTGCCTGTAATTAAACACTAAAGTTTGCCGACTCCATGCCGTTAAAGGTGTATCGAATGAGAGGCTACATGCAAATACATACTTTAGACAAAGCAGGAATCATCAACGAACTGAAGTTCGGCATCGGGATCAGCCAAGCGGTTGAGCAAGGTCGCCGTGCAGATTTCGCGTTGCTGCTATCTATGTTTTCTAATGATGTTCGTGATTGCACACCCATCGACACCATTGAAGTTAGTGAGACAAATGAAGATCGCCTGCGTAAACACTTCGGCGTAGCAGATCCACAACCTTTGCGCTCAGACCAATCGTCTTATGAAATTTCGGCTCAACAGTCGGCTCAGTTTCATCAGGCAAGCCTTGCCAGTGCAAAGCTAAGCCATTACTTGAAACCTGAAGCGCTTGCTTTCATGCCTGAAGATACTCATGACTTTCCCGAAGAGGTTTATCAAAACCTTTCTGGTCATGACCGACGTAAATTGGCGAATAAACACTTGCCTGATTTACCTCATGCCACACTCTACAACGAATTGTCGACCGCTCAGCGTCAATATCAGATTCAAGCTCAGGTGTAGTTACCGGCTCCCCTTTCTGACTTTCTCTTAGGGCTCCTCTTTTCCCCCATCTTGTGTGCATCTACAGATTCATTGATACGAGTGATATGAACCACTAGCCTTAGGCATCTATCATTTCCAGTTTGTCGATTACCTCTTGAAGTTACTACAAAATGTGACGTGCCACTAAGTTCATAAAAACTTATTAATTGGCATACCTTAGTTTGAACCAATTCACACCCATTGTATGAAATTTGACCCATCCTTATCCGACATGGACGATTTGTTTAGGTACTGGGATGGAAATAAAAAGCTCAATCATATTGGTGACATCTGCCGGCTCGCGACTGGGAGGGACGATTGCGAACCACTTTGTTAACCTTGGAGCGACCGTTATTCTTTGTGATAACGACCCAGATGCCCTTCAGGCAACCTATGAACAATGTGCTCGTTTTTCCGAATCTGTATACAGTTACACACTCAAAGGTAACGACAATCAAAATATCTTGAGCGTGTTTGATTTCATTCAAACCACCTTCAACACCACACCCGATGTATTGGTCAATAACTGGATCAGTTCACCAATGCCGAGTTTAATTGGTGATCAGCCTGTCAGCAGTTTTATCAACGATTTATCATCGATGGCATCAACCCTTTTCGCATTTGGGCAAATCAGTGCTGAAAGGTTACGAGAAGAAGACAAAGAAGGTGTCATCGTGAATGTGATATCCCATGACGATTTCCATGATGTGTCCGGCTTAGAGAGCGCAAACTCGATGATCACCGGCTTTACCCACAGTTGGGCTAAGGAACTGACTCCATTTGGTATTCGAGTTGGTGGTGTTGTCCCTGCGGTTCACAATTCAGATGGCAAACTTAACCGATGCCACTGGGCGCAGCTGCAAGACGAATTGACCAGAACAACCGAATACATCGTCTCTAATGATTACTTTAGTGGGCGTGTGGTTGCTGCAGAAGTTTAGAGAATCTCTTTGACGACCGTTGTCCATGGCAAGTTTTGGCACTCAGGTTCCTGTTACTCAAGAAAACGTTGAACATTAACATTTACCTTCGACACCTCACGATATCCGTCCAACGACAAACATAAAAAAAGCCCCAGTCTCTCGACTGGGGCTTTGTACTTTTCCCGATTAGATAAGGTTCGTGCTAGCGAAAACTTATCTCAAAACTAATGCTTACTTATTATGCGTTAGCTTTTTCTTTTTTAGCTTTTGGTGCTTTCGCATCAGCTGGCTTTTGGTCAGCTTTCTTAAGGATAACTGTTGTACCTTCGAAAGTTTCACCTTCAACGTAAGGAGTACCGAAGTACGACGTTGTTAGAACTTCTTTTAGCTCAGTGATTAGAGGGTAACGTGGGTTAGCACCTGTACACTGGTCATCGAACGCTTCAACCGCTAGCTCGTCTAGTTTCGCAACGAAGTCAGACTCATTAACACCCGCAGCTTGGATAGACAGTGGGATGTCTAGGTCAACTTTAAGCTCTTCTAACCAAGTCAGTAGACGTTCAATCTTCTGAGCAGTACGGTCACCAGCTTGGCTTAGGCCTAGGTGGTCAGCAACTTCAGCGTAACGACGACGTGCTTGTGGACGGTCGTACTGAGAGAATGCAGTTTGCTTAGTTGGGTTATCGTTCGCGTTGTAACGTACAACGTTTGAGATAAGCAGCGCGTTAGCAAGGCCGTGTGGTAGGTGGAACTCAGCACCAATTTTGTGAGCCATTGAGTGACACACACCTAGGAATGCGTTCGCAAATGCTACACCAGCGATAGTTGCCGCGTTGTGTACTTTTTCACGAGCGATTGGGTCTGCTGCACCGTTTTTGTAGCTTGATGGTAGGTACTCTTTAAGCATCTTAAGAGCTTGTAGAGCTTGGCCATCTGAGTATTCGTTCGCTAGAACAGACACGTAAGCTTCAAGAGCGTGAGTTACTGCATCGTAACCACCGAACGCTGTTAGAGACTTAGGCATGTTCATTACTAAGTTCGCATCAACGATAGCCATGTTTGGCGTGATTTCGTAGTCAGCTAGTGGGTACTTAGCACCAGTCTTGTCGTCTGTAACAACAGCGAATGGAGTAACCTCTGAACCTGTACCTGAAGTTGTAGTAATACATACAAGCTCAGCTTTTTGACCCATTTTAGGGAACTTGTAGATACGTTTACGGATATCCATAAAGCGCATTGCTAGTTCTTCGAAGTGAGTATCTGGGTGCTCGTACATAACCCACATGATCTTAGCAGCATCCATTGGAGAACCGCCACCTAGAGCAAGGATTACGTCAGGTTGGAAGCTCTTCATTGCTTCAGCGCCTTTCTCAACAACAGATAGTGTTGGATCCGCTTCTACATCGAAGAATGTTTGAACTTCAATACCTTGTGCTTTAAGCAGGCTAACTACGTCATCAGCGTAACCGTTGTTGAATAGGAAACGGTCAGTTACTAGGAATGCGCGTTTCTTACCTTCTAGGTCGCCAAGAGCGATTGGAAGGCTACCACGACGGAAGTAGATAGACTTAGGTAGTTTGTGCCACAACATATTTTCAGCTCGCTTCGCTACAGTTTTCTTGTTGATAAGGTGCTTAGGACCTACGTTCTCAGAGATAGAGTTACCACCCCAAGAGCCACAACCAAGAGTTAGAGACGGTGCAACGTTGAAGTTGTACAGGTCACCGATACCACCGTGAGTAGTAGGAATGTTGATTAGGATACGAGCCGTTTTCATCTTGTCACCGAAGTAACGGATGCGGTCTGCGTTGATATCTTGGTTAGTGTAAAGACCAGACGTGTGACCGATACCACCAATTTCAACCATTGTTACTGCTTGAGCAACTGCGTTCTCGAAAGAAGACGCACGGAACATACCTAGAGTTGGAGACAGTTTCTCATGAGCGAATTCATCGTCGTAAGATACTTCGCCAAGGCCTTCACCAACAAGAATCTTAGTATCAGCTGGAACTTTAACACCCGCCATTTCAGCGATTGCAGTTGCAGGTTGACCAACGATTTTTGCGTTTAGGTTGCCGTCGATAAGTAGAACTTTACGAACTTTATCAGCGTCTGCTTTGCTTAGTACGTGACCTTTGTGAGATGCGAAACGCTCTTTCACTTCGTCGTATACTTCGTCCATTACGATTACAGCTTGCTCAGAAGCACATACTACGCCGTTATCGAATGTTTTAGACATAAGGATAGATGCTACAGCACGTTTAACGTCTGCTGTGTCATCGATAACTACAGGAACGTTACCAGCACCAACACCGATAGCAGGCTTACCTGAAGAGTATGCTGCTTTAACCATGCCTGGACCACCAGTAGCTAGGATAAGCGCGATACCGTCGTGCTTCATAAGCGCGTTAGAAAGCTCTACAGATGGTTGGTCGATCCAACCGATGATGTCTTTTGGTGCGCCCGCTTTAACAGCCGCGTCTAAAACAAGTTTAGCAGCGTCGTTAGTTGAATTCTTTGCACGTGGGTGTGGCGAGAAGATGATGCCGTTACGTGTCTTAAGAGAGATTAGAGATTTGAAGATTGCTGTAGAAGTTGGGTTCGTTGTTGGAACGATACCACAGATGATACCTACAGGCTCAGCGATAGTCATCGTGCCTAGGTTGTCATCTTCTTCTAAGATGCCACATGTTTTTTCGTCTTTGTATTTGTTGTAGATAAATTCAGATGCAAAGTGGTTTTTGATAACCTTATCTTCAACAATACCCATTCCAGATTCAGCAACTGCTTGTTGTGCTAGTGGGATACGAGCATGGTTAGCCGCAAGAGATGCTGCACGGAAGATTGCGTCAACTTTCTCTTGAGAGAATGTTGAGAACTCTTCTTGTGCTGCTTTAACGCGTGCTACCAGAGCATCTAGTTCAGCTAAGTTAGTTACAGGCATGGTGGATCTCCTAAAATAATAAATATTAAAAACTTTTTATTAAATTCGCTGCTTGCCTTTAACCTTAAACATCAGCGTTCTTAGTAAATTGCTTTCAGGGCTGAGTATATTATTTCACAGTGTGAAAAAAATTGACCCAGATCAGTTACCCAAAAAGAATTAACTAGAAAGTAGTAAGGCAATCGCAAAAATGAACTTAAGAGTATGATTTATATAGATTAAAATCACACTTTTCGTTCGTGCAAAAAACAAGCAAACAGACAACTTTTTTATACATAGCGTCATAAACTGTAAAAAAGTTTCATTTTTAGTCCGTTAAATTACATGTATACAGCTATATTCGTGCTACTGAGAGTATATCCATACCGTTGCAACGGGCTAGATTTAGACATAATTTTTATTAAAAGCGTGCGTAGGTTAACATTTGATCAAAAAATAATTACAACATGAAACACGAATAGTCGGTTCGTAACATGACGAAAGTCAGCATTTGGATTCAATTAGTTTTTCTATAAAAAAGACCCTATTTCAGGTTAGTTTTTTTCATTCGTGAAATTCAGATTTGTCACTTACATTACGCGCTCTGATTATAGACAGATCAACCCCTCTTCCTTAAGTACGCTATTTGGAGATCACCCACATGCAAGGTTTAGAAATCGCAATTTTTATGCAATTCTTCCTTGGGCTTGTTGCTGCCGTAAACCCTATCGGCATCATGCCTGTTTTTGTTTCTCTTACGGCTCATATGCCGCCAGAAGAGAGGAACAGGACCGCATTACAAGCCAACATTGCTGTTGCCGTTATATTGATTGTTTCTTTAGTTGCAGGACAATTGCTTCTCGACATGTTTAGCATTTCGCTAGATTCATTTCGTGTAGCCGGTGGATTGCTATTACTGAGCATCGCGTTTTCGATGATGAGCGGTAAACTCGGTGAAGATAAGCAGAACAAGCAAGAGAAATCTGAGTACGTTAGTAAAGAACAAATCGGTGTTGTTCCTTTGGCGATGCCATTAATGGCAGGCCCGGGTGCCATTAGTTCAACGATTGTCTACGGCTCTCGTTATCCAGCCGCAATCGACACGGTAGGCATTGGCATTAGTATCATTGCTTTCGCAACCTGCTCTTGGCTTCTGTTCCGTTCAGCGCCGGTTATCGTGCGCTTTCTAGGTCAAACTGGGATCAACGTTATCACGCGTATCATGGGGTTGATTCTTGGCGCTCTGGGCATCGAGTTTATCGCCAACGGCTTACGTAACCTATTCCCAGGATTAGCATAGCGCTAAACCGGATTCTGGCGATTCAAAGCCAGCCTGCACGACATTATCGACGAGGCAAGTAAAGCAAATTGGCTTTCACTCGCCTCGTTATTGTGAAGCTTGTATAATGACTGTTAATACATTTAACAGAAGATGAATCTCTCCTTATGTCAGGCAAGCCACTTAAGCATCACTTGTACGTCATTATCTTTGGTACCCATACTCCAGCTGGTCGTGCATTTGATATATCACTGATCGTTGCAATCTTGGCTTCGCTGTTGGTACTTATTCTAGAGTCCATCCCAAATGTCATGACCGAATGGTCACAACAGTTGCGTTATATCGAATACACTTTTACAGCCCTCTTCACTCTCGAGTATTTGTTGAGACTCTATTGCTCTCCAAAACCAAAATCCTATGCCACCAGCTTTTATGGTGTTGTTGATCTATTAGCGATTCTTCCGACCTACCTTGCGATCATCTTCCCCGGCGCTTCGTTTATGGGTGTGGTGAGACTGCTTCGTGTCATGCGTATCTTCCGCATCCTAAAATTGGTTCGCTACTTACAAGATTCCAATATTTTGCTGCGTTCACTATTAATGGCACGACGCAAGATCCTCATCTTCTTCAGCACAGTGGGTATCTTAGTCGTTATCTTTGGCGCTCTGATCTTTGTTATTGAAGGGCCAGAAAACGGCTTCACCAGTATTCCCCACAGTATTTATTGGGCAATCGTGACCATCACAACGGTTGGCTACGGTGACATGATCCCTCAGACCGCGTTAGGTAAAGCGATCGCTTCGCTTACCATGCTCTTGGGTTACTCCATCTTAGCGGTGCCGACTGGAATTATTACCGCAGAGCTGAGCAATGAGATGACCTCTCACAAAGAGTTGGTTAAGTGCCCTAACTGCAACCGCGCTGGCCATGATTCGGATGCAATGTATTGCAAGCACTGTGCGAGTGAACTGGCCGATCCAGATAAGCGTGTAGTCACCGACGAAACAGAATAAAAACCAAAAAAAAGAGCTCCTAAAGAGCTCTTTTTAATTTACGAATCGTAAATATGAAGAAATTAGCAACCGCTGGTTTCTGTCACTACTTTTGTCTCAGCACCACTACTGTCTGCAAAAGCATGTATTTCATAACGTGCGTAACACTGCGTTGCTTCTATTTCTGCTGTCGTTGGGTAAGGGAAATGAGTCTTCGCTTCTACAAGTTCTGACAAGGTGTAAATCATGTAGACAGGAACGGTATATCCTGGACTGTAATTATCGTAGGTTGCCCAAACAAATTCAGTGCCATCGGACATATTATATGCCGCATCTAAATCTATAAAGAGAGGCATCCCCTTGGGTTTTACTGCAGGAAACCCATAATGATACTGTCTACCGCTTTCATCTTCGGTTGCTTTATCAGCCCACTGATCGTGTTCAAACCCCGCAAGAATACCCTTTCCGTGACCAATTTCTGATGCATTACTCAGAGCAGCCGCAACACCCTCTATAACCGAAGCTCTAGCATCATGTTGTATGTTTAAAAACTTTGGCGCTGCGACAACCGCTAAAACACCAAGAATGACGATAACAACAACTAACTCAATAAGAGTAAAGCCTTTTTTGGTTGCTTTCATTTTATGACTCCAAACTTAATCCACACTAAAGGTAAGGTTTAAATGTCAGAGTTTTGTTATATGAAACAAAAAAAAGCGCCCTGAGGCGCTTCTTCATTAATTATTCTCAAAAATGAGGCAGTTACGCTTTCTCAGCTAAGATAATGCGTAATGTACGACGTAGTGGTTCTGCAGCACCCCAAAGTAATTGGTCACCAACAGTAAACGCGTTTAGGAAGTCGTTACCCATAGACATCTTACGTAGACGACCTACTGGTACAGACATCGTGCCTGTTACTTTCGCTGGAGTCAGCTCTTGAGCAGTAATGTCACGGTCATTAGGAACCACTTTAACCCAATCATTGTGAGTCGCGATGATCTCTTCGATTTCGTCCATTGGAACGTCTTGCTTAAGCTTAATCGTTAGTGCTTGAGCGTGACAACGCATTGCACCGATTCGAACACAAGTTCCATCAATAGGAATTGGCTGACCATCTAGGCCGAGAATCTTGTTCGCTTCAACACCCGCTTTCCACTCTTCTTTGCTTTGACCGTTTTCACGCTTCACATCGATCCAAGGAATCAGTGAACCTGCAAGAGGAGCGCCGAACTGGTCAGTTGGGAATGATGAAGAACGGATCGTGTCAGCAACTTTCTTATCGATATCAAGAATAGAGCTTGCTGGGTTCGCTAGCTCTGAGCTAACGCTGTCGTTGATAACACCCATTTGAGAGATAAGTTCACGCATGTTCTTAGCACCCGCACCAGAGGCTGCTTGGTAAGTCATAGCACTCATCCACTCAATCATGCCTTTTTCATATAGGCCACCCAATGCCATTAGCATCAAGCTCACCGTACAGTTACCACCAACGAAAGTATTGGTGCCACCGTGGATGCCTTGCTGAATCTGAGCCAAGTTAACCGGATCTAATGTGATGATGGAGTCAGCATCCATTCTTAGCGTAGAAGCTGCATCAATCCAGTAACCTTTCCAACCTGCTTGACGCAGTGCTGGGTAAACTTTTGAAGTGTAATCGCCACCTTGACAGGTAATAACGGCATCAAGTTGTTTTAGGCTATCAATATCAAAGGCATCTTGAAGCAGACCCGCCTCTTTGCCACCTAAAACAGGGGCAGGGATACCAATTTGAGATGTGCTGTAATAAACAGGCTCAATCAGGTCGAAGTCTTTTTCTTCAACCATACGTTGCATCAGTACAGAACCAACCATACCGCGCCAACCAACTAGACCTACTCTCATCTCTCACTCTCCATGTATAAATTAAAAATTGCTCTCCCCCATCTATAAGTTTTTCAGAAACAGAACTCAAGTGCTTTTTAGCAAAAAGTGTAACTTTTTCGTTTCTTTTAAGTGAACGCGATGAATAGTGCAGTTATCTATGAATCGCATTCGTCGCCTTTACCACTGATAAAGCACGCAATATGGTTAGCATCAAAGGTTTGGCCAATAAAAACGCTCTATTTTCCATCCTGATAGAACCAAGCGACAACAGCAATTACCACTATTTAACAATGGTTAATCAGAATAATATTTTACACAACGAAAACAACGTGCGACAAAAATCAACATGTAACAATCATGAATGTAACAAAAATTCAGACAATGCAACCACGACACATTGACTTAATAGTCAAATATCACAACTTATGTGTATTTTTTCGATATAATAATCTAATTACTGTAGTGTCCACGTCGTACCCCAAACTATAACGAAGCACTATAAATGCTCGAAATAACAAGAGGCTTATATGAAGCAGAGTAAAACTCGCCTACCGAACCTATTGCAGGTAATCATCGCGTTAGGACTATTTCTATCCCTTGCTTTTTCCTTTACAGCAAAGCTTGATCTTCCAATCCAACTTGCCTTGTACATTGGCTGGTTCATTATCATGGTGCTAGGTATTCGCCTTGGCCACGAATACAAAGACTTAGAAAAAGCAGCACTCAAAGGAATATCTAATGGCTTAGGTGCAGTTTTAATACTTTTAGCGGTTGGCGCTCTTGTTGGTACGTGGATCTCGGGCGGTATTGTACCCACTATCATTTACTACGGTCTGAAAGCTATCCACCCTTCTATCTTCCTTTTAGCTACCATGATCATCTGTTCTCTAACCGCTCTGGCAACAGGCACCTCTTGGGGAGCTGCTGGTACTGCCGGTATTGCGATGATGGGTATTGGTCAAGGCCTAGGTGTTCCAGCACCAATCACCGCTGGTGCTGTACTTTCGGGCTGTTACTTCGGTGACAAGATGTCTCCACTTTCTGATTCAGTGATTCTGGCTTCTTCAATGTCTGGTGTTGAAGTGGTTGAACACATCAAGGGCATGCTTCCAGTTGCGTTAATCAGCTACGTGATTACTGGCATCATGTTTACTGCGTTTGGTTTCCACTACGCGGGCAACGTTGACATGAGCCAAGTTGACTCTGTAATCAAAGCAATGGAAGTTCAGTTCTACATCACGCCTTACTCATTCGTTCCTGTATTGATCGTGCTTGGCCTATTGGCTTTCCGCATGCCGTCATTCCCAGTGATCAGTTTTGGTTCTCTGTTAGGTATTATCTGGGCAGTGATGATCCAAGAGATCGACTTCCTGACTGCATTTAACACAGCATGGGCACCGTTCTCTATCTCATCTGGCGTGGAGTTCATTGATTCGATTCTTAACCGTGGCGGCATGTCTTCAATGCTTGGTTCGGTTGCAGTTATCGTGTTTGGTTTAGGTTTCGGTGGCTTGCTGGATAAAGTAGGTGTGCTAGAGACGATTGCTAAAGTGTTTGAGCGCCGCGTAAACAGCGCAGGTTCACTAGCGACTAGCACCATTGGTACAGCTTTCATGGGTAACGTGTTTGGTTCAGCAATGTACGTATCGCTCATCCTTACACCAAAAATCTGTGCGAAGAACTACGACCGCTTAGGCTACAAACGTAAGAACCTTTCTCGTAACGCAGAGTTCGGCGGCACGTTAACGTCAGGTATGGTTCCTTGGAGTGATAACGGTATCTACATGGCGAGTATTCTGGGCGTTGCTACCCTGTCTTACGCACCGTTCATGTGGTTAAGCTTCATCTGTATCATCGTGACTATCGTGACATCTTACATGGGTTGGTTCGTTGATAAGTGCGAACCGACAGCGCCTGCGTTTGAAGCAGAAGAAGCGACAGAGTTAAGTAAGCAGCAAGCGTAAGTCATTAAACGTTAATGATTTAAATACAAAAAGAGCGCCCTAGAGCGCTCTTTTTTGATCTACTTAGTTACTGAAAATCACTCATTTACTTATTTGTTGGCAGTTCGTTTACCCAGCCAGTAACCGATGCCTAACGGTGCAAAGAATACTACCAAGATAAAGAGAATGAAGTAGATAATCACACTTTTGATTAACTCCATCAGCTTATCAATCGCAAGCACGACCACTTCTTGAGAAACACGGTCGAGATCTTGAGTGAACAACTCTCTTTCTGAAGTCACAATACCTGCAATCTCGATGCGCTCTTTCTCAATCATCTGTACTAGCGCTTCTCTCTCACGCGTCACCATTTTTTCCAATGCCACACGTTCATCGCTAAGCATCGCTAATTTTTGGTCTGTCTTATCGCTGAGGTCGTTTAGCAATGGCTGCATTTCTGTCGACATAATAGAAGCTAGCGTTTGCATGTACTCAGGATTGTTTTCGATGAAATCCTGCATGCTTGCTGATGTTTGACGAAGGCTTTCCAGCGTCATCGACAAGTCTTCACCCGTTAAAGAGCTGTTCAGAGCAACCAACTCGGCCTTCCACGTCATCAGTTTCGGCGTTTGGTCAGCCATTACGCTTAAACGGTCTGATGCATCACTCATCGCCTCAGGCATGGTTCCTAAGTTTTGCACGATTTGAGATTCGTCTTTACCTAAGTAAGCTAACCAATCGCGATAAGCTGGCGTACTTCTGAATGTGAGATCTTTAAATGGATGGCTAGCGGCAAACTCTGCGACGAACGCTTGGCTTTTCTTAAAATCACCAGAACTCAATACGCCTTTTGCCAATTTTTCTACTTCTTGAGTAAGGTCGTGAGCGGTTTCTACTGCATGATCAGTTATGAATAGGTCAGCACCGTCGCCTTGTGTAAAAAACTGGTCCATTTGAGCGGTAAACACCCACGAATCAATTAACGCAGACATTGGAGATGTTTGGTAAGCCGCTTGCTGAAGTCCTTGCTCTGCGTGGATCTTCCAAAGCAGTACATAAGATTGATGTAGGGTATCGTCGGCAGGATAAGATTGAGCGATGAAATCAGCCGAATCCTCTACGCGAGTAAAGAAAATCTTAGCGTATTCACGCGTCATAATCCGAGCATTGAGCTCTTGTTGAGTCAGTGGTGTTGTTTGGCTATCTAACTTAACTTCTAAGAGAGAACAACCACTTAGAACAATGCTAAGTACCCACACCATCAAACACTTACTAGAAACACGCAACATATACACCTCTGACAAAGACTAATGGCGCGGATTGTATGAGCACTTCGTCAGAGTATTGTCAAAACTCTCGCAAAATTAGTGCGATTGATCTAAATACGCCATGGCAGAGTCGACTGAAGCCTGGATCGCCAATTCTAACTCCTCAAGATCGTACTCACTGATCGCGCGAGATTGCTTCATTGTCATCTCAATACTGGCGGCAATAATCGCCAATCTCGATGCTTTGATACTTCCGGCAACGCCTTTCAAGCTATGTACGATTCGAGCTGCAGACGTCTCATCTTTTGTCAGTAAAGATTTGAATTTTGTATAATCTTCGGCATGGTCTTGCACAAACACGCCCAACAATAAGCTCACAGATTCAGCGTCACCGTCCAGAGTCTCTAACATCTCTTCAATATCAATAGCAGGCTTTGAATCCGTCACACTTGCGATGTGTTTCTCTGCCAAATGAGCCTCTGACTCTTGATGGCTTGTTGATACCGTTTGAGGTTCATTCACTGAGTGCTGAATCGACTGCGCCCTTTCTGGTGCTGCGGCGACATGGTTAGCCTGTTTTACATCAGAGAACGTGTCCTTTGAATCAGTCGTTTCTACTTGGTTCGCCGTGGCGTTCGAACTGCTCGCTGGTTTTCCTAAATTGGTCTCAAGTTCATGGCCCGAATCACTTTCAGCTTGTGATGTGCTCTTTTTGAAACCAACTCCCCATAAAATCAGTGCGATCATCGCGAGTAAACTTAAACCCAAGGCTACGAGCAGTAGGTTGAACTGACTCTTATGGAATTGAGCTTCAAGCTTGATGATCTGCTCATTGACTGAGTTTTTCTTAATCTTATCAACCAAATAGTTAAGCTGAGCGTAATCACCCAATAACGCAGAAGCATCAGCAAGTAACTGCTGCATGGCTTCTTGCTCTTTGGTTTTTAACGAATAAGAACGCTTAAGAATCGAGTCGAAAGAGCGATACGTCGCCGATGAGCTTTGGTTATCGGAGTACATGGCTTCAAATACCACAACGCCAAATTCGTTTAATAGAGGCTTTAACTTAGATGAAGTCTTACTGTCAGCACGCAATGCCTTGATGTTATCGACACTCGCTTGTACTTGGCTTTCTATCGGGATGAACTCATCGAACTTTTCTAAAAATTGGTCTGCGACATACAGCAGTTGATTGACGTCAGGGCGGAAAAACGCATGCTCAAAATCCGATTCAATCTGTAATCGAATCGAATACACCAACTGTGCATCAAGGGCTAAGTCATTAATACGAGAGACTCGGAGCGGTTCAGAGAAGTAAAGCGACTGCCTTAACTCAGTAACACGAATACCAAGTTCTTCTATTTGAGCAAGGGAATTATTGTAAGAACGGCTGAGCTGAAGAATGGCCAACGAAGGAAGTAGCCATAGAGCCAGAAGTACAACCAAGAAAGTTGCAGGCTTTTTAAAGCGATGGGGCGTTGCCACTGATTGTTCCATCTATATTCCTTGTGCGTGTTAACTTGAAGCCATGACCGTAGCTAAAAGATTAAGCACAAAATAAGCGACAACATCCTGCTGTCGCTTTTATCCGTTAACTTCGGACTACGACTTATTGCGAGTCAGTTGGTCACGTAAGTTCGGTGGTGTGCCTTTAATCGTTAGCGTGTCTGTCTCCGGATCGTAAAAGATACGTTCGCCTAGAAGCAGACTATCAAAACTAACATTCAAACCGCCACCAGCACCAACAAATTTTGTTAGTTTACGCATAGTTGCGCGATCAGCTGGGAAGCTATCTTCTAACTCATAACCTTGTTCACTAGTATAGTCAAAGAAGCTAGTGCCATCTGTGCTTGCTGGTAATTCACCAGACAGCTCACGAACTTGAACTTCATCGCCCGCTTTTAGCTGTTCGTTACAGTAATCTGCAACCTGCTTTTTATAGCTGATCGCTTCTTCTTTTTCTAACTTAGAGTCAGAAACGAAATCTTCTACCGCTTGCATCAGTACTTGGTTTTGCTGCTTAGCATCTAAGCCAACTTCTGCTTGAAGGAAATCTAAGAAGAAATCTGCGACTTTACGGCCAACACGTCCTTTAATGTAAGTAAGGTAACGGTTTGACTCTTTGTCTGTGTCGTATGTTGAAAGATCAAGGCGCGCAACAATATCCATCTTAGAGATATCAAGGTAATCAGTCGCGCTGATGTCTAGCCCTTCAGTCACTTTCAAACTTTGGTTCGAAGGCAGTAAACCAATGAAAAGGTAGTCTGTCGCCAGTGATTGATATTCAGCAAGCACCAAAGTGCCTTCATCAGCAAAAGGATACTTTGAAAGCTCATCTTTTAGACGTAGCGCACTTTTTTGAGAGAAATCATAAAAACTTTGCTCTCCCGCTCGAAATTCATGCAACGACTGCTGGAATTCGCTGTCGGATTTGAAAGAACCAAACCCTTTACCTGCTTTTGAGTTGAACACTCGGTGAAGCTCAGCAACAAGGCTTTCAGACGAAGCATCGTTTTCTAGAGATTCAGCACGGTAGTTAACAATCAGTTCTTCCTGATCGTTCTTGCTTAACTGGTGTAAAATTACGTTGGAAAGGTGAAGGCTCATAGTGAAAATATTACCGTTCAGGTTTCAGTTGTCGTGCATAGTAGGTTATCATAAGCCGCTTTTACTATCATTATTAGAGTCCTTATGCCGATTATATCTAAATACACAGATGAACAAGTTGAAAAAATCCTAGCTGAAGTAGGTGCTGTACTAACAAAGCACAAAGCTTCACCAGAACTTTCACTGATGATCGCTGGAAATATCGCAACCAATGTCTTAAATCAGAACGTTGCTGCTTCACAACGCAAAGGAATTGCTGAAAAATTTGCCGAGGCTTTGGTTTCTTCTATTGAAGACAAACAGTCTCACTAAATTTGATTGACGGATAAAAGAATTATAAATGGTAGACAGCGCAAACTCTTATAGCGATCGTGTATCTCGACTGGTTGGTTGGGGACACTGGTTTGCATTTTTCAACATCATTGCGGCGATGTTGATAGGTACTCGTTATATTACTCAATCTGCTTGGCCAGACACCTTGCTGGGTCAATTCTATTTGGCTGCATCATGGGTCGGTCATTTTGGCTTTTTAGTATTCGCTCTCTACCTATTAGTGCTGTTTCCACTCACTTTTATTCTTCCGTCGAGGAAGTTATTACGCTTGGTTGCCGTTTGTTTCGCAACCGTAGGTTTAACTGTCCTTCTTATTGATACTCAAACGTATCAAAATATAAACCTCCACCTGACGCCTGTTGTGTGGGAGGTTTTATTCAGTGGAGAGGAATCTGCATTTACTTCTGATTTGCAGCACCTCTTTATTGTTATGCCGCTTATCTTCTTATTACAGCTCGGACTATCTGAGTGGGTTTGGCGTAAGCAGCGTAAACTGTCTCATAAACACGTTGGCCGTCCGATCACAGCCGTTTTCTTTTTGTGTTTCATCAGTAGCCACTTGACCTACATGTGGGCTGATGCGTATTTCTATAACCCAATTACCAGCCAAAAAGCGAACTTCCCACTGTCTTACCCAATGACAGCGAAAAGCTTTATGGAAAAACATGGCCTGTTAGACCGTGAAGAGTATCTACAGCGTTTAGAAGCGAACAAAGAGAACGTAAATTTAGTTAGCTACCCGCTAGAAAAAATTCAATACAACCGCCGCAGTGATGATCTTAATATCCTGATGGTGAGTGTAAATAACCTTCGCTCTGATGCACTTAATGCCACTGCGATGCCAAACAGCTACGCGTACTCACAGCAAGCGATCAACTTCACCAATCACTACAGTTCAAGTAACGACATGTTTGGTATCTTCGGTTTGTTCTATGGCCTCCCGAGCAGCTACGCAAGCAGCATCGAAGCTCAAGGCTCGAGTGCAGTACTGTTGGACGTTTTAGATAATCACAATTATAAGTTTGCGGCTTTCAGTGGCGACAACTTTGACGATGCACTTTACTCGGAAATCATCTTCCGAGGCCGTGATGTTATGCCAGAGCAAGCAACTTATGATGACAAAAGCGCGATACAAGCTTGGTCTAACTGGATTCAATCACCACAAGCTAAACGTCCTTGGTTTAACTTCATTGAACTGACCACGCTGGATAACTTCTCTAACTACGATTCAAGTTCAGAGTCAGACTCTACGTTGACCACGGCAGAACGCTTTGCTGCAGACTACCAAAAGTCAGCTCAAGCGGCCGATACTCAGCTTGCAACTATTTACGCAGAATTAGAACGTCTCGACCTTAAAGACAACACTGTGGTTATCATCACGTCGAACCATGGTACTGAATTTAACGAAACCAAGACCAACAGTTGGGGCGCAAACTCCAACTACAGTCGCTACCAACTGCAGGTGCCTTTGTTCATCAGCTGGCCTGGTAAGTCTGCTTCTGAATACACGCATCGCTCGAGTCATTTAGATGTGTCCGTAACATTGATGCAAGAGCTGCTTGGTGTTTCTTCAAATCCAACAGATTTCAGTAGCGGTCGCAGCCTGTTTGATGAACGTAAGAGAAAGTGGATCCTAGCGGGCGACTCTCGTGAACTGGCTCTTGTGACTGCTCAGCAAACAACGGTGTTAGATAAGTTTGGCAACTACAAACTGTATGACCAGAACTACAAACGCCTAAAAGATGTAAGCCCTCGCTTACCAGTATTAATGCAAGGCTTAACAGAGCTGCAGCGTTTCTACACAAAAAATGACTAACTAGTCACCATACAAAGAAGGGAAGCATGCAGCTTCCCTTTTTTATTGCCACTAATGACTAGAAAACAAGCAACCAAACAAGATTATGATAATTAAGGGTTTACAAGGCACTCTCCCCCTTATATTATTCACGCCACTGGAGGGATGGCTGAGTGGTCGAAAGCACCGGTCTTGAAAACCGGCAACCGTTAATAGCGGTTCTAGGGTTCAAATCCCTATCCCTCCACCACATTAAAGAAAGCCGTTGAGAAATCAGCGGCTTTTTTGCATCTGACGTACAATCAATCGCACCTAAGATCTCATCTTTCACAATCCTTAGTGACCAGCCTTCGCTTACTTGATTGGTATCTGTTCCTACAACCAAACCTGTTCCTCACGACACATCTGAACACTTCAAAGCGCTGTTACTGCTCTATTGCTGTTTGACTATCGCCAATCCTATTGAATACATACTCCCCCGCGTTTCAGTCACCAATACAAATGTTAAACCACACTTACCTACATGCACGTTCATTGAATGTGATTGGCGAGCGATACATGCCATTTGGGTAAAGTCATTAACTGGAGGGGCAAGCTGAATTGAAGAGTCAAATTTGGTTTTTTCTCAGACTCTCTCTATGAATCCATAAAAATAAAAAATCCAGAGGCTTCATCGAAATCTCTGGATTTTCAAATTTGGCTTGAGCGCTGCTTGAATTAAGCGTTTTCTTGCTTAGTCTCTTGCTGCTCTGCTTGTTTCTTTTGCTCAGCTTCATTTGCTTGTTCTTCGTGGTTTGAACCACCACATCCGCCACAACAGCTCATAATCATGCTCTCTTTGGTTGTATTTAAGTAACTCAGTAAGGTCATAATATTAAAGATGCATTTTAAATGCAACTTTAATATTGATCGAATTTCCCACTTGTTATCATGGAGTATTTAAGCTTTTGGTTTTATTAGAATTGGTAAGTACAACACAACGAAACAACTGTATGCAGCTACCCACAGAGCACTGGATAAGGTAATGATATAGACAATATTATGGGTAAAGTACCCGCCAAACACTCGCACAATAAAGGCAAAGACAATGGCGATTAACGCCGCGGTCATTATTTTGCCAATCGCGATAGTTCGACCGGTGTGTCCTAGCGACACACGTGAGATCATTGATAAGATCATCACTCCCATGCCACCCACGGTTAGCGCATGAATCGCTTGTGATTGCGTGACCAATGGCGAAATGATCGAAACGCCAAATAGAATAAGCCCTAACGAAATTGCCCAATAGCTTAAATGTAAAGTCCACACGAGGGGTGTCTTGAATGCTACCCATATCTTCCACCTTACCGCCCTAAACGCGTTTGCCAAGCCACTGACAATAAACACGGTAGCAACGATGCCTTGTGCAACGGGAAGTATCTGAAAGCTCAACACAACAGCGAGAATCGTGCTGACTATGCTCAGTTTTTCAAGCCATGGTAATGCAGGAGTTCGTGGTGTCTGTGTGCCATTAGCGGTAAACATAGGAAAGACTCGCCCACCCATAATGCACATGACTAGGGTCACCAACAGCACCATGCCTGTACTCGCTTGTGAAATTAAGACCGGCTGCTGAAATAGAACGCCATAGTGCATTGCGGCATTGGCAAAAGTCATTAGCAACAAAATGGGAACGAACAACAGGTTTCGCCAAAGTTTCACACTGGCAATATTGTGAGCAAGAGAAATCATAGCGATAGGCAAAAACAGTAAATCAATTCCAGCCACCAACCAAGGGCTTAACACATCCGGCAAGAACATCGCTACTCTCGCGCAAAGCCAGATAGCCAGAAGTAACATTAGCCCTCGTCCGTTAATGCTGCGGACACCTGTCCAGTTTTGTACTGCCGTCAGTAAAAAGCCCACCACGACAGTGGCTGCAAAGCCAAATAACATTTCATGAATGTGCCACCACATTGCCCCGCCATAAACATTCAGGGTTGCGCTGCCATTCCAAAACGCGGCCCACCCGACTAACGCTGCAATACTAAAAAGTGATGCAAACAAGAAAAACGGTCGAAACGCGAGTTCAAAAAATGCTGTCATTGAGACGCCTTTATTGGGGTTTGCATTCAAATCTTTCATCATCATAAACCTAGTGAGTTAACCAAAATTAAATAACTTCAACCGCCAAGATTTGTCCTAGCATGTAGCTGTGCTCTTCGCCTAAGAGATCTTGTAAGCTATAAGCGTCTAAGCTTTTGTAAAAACACTCTTGAGCTTCAGCAAAGATAGTTTTCAATTGGCAATTTGGTGTAATGACACAGCGGTTATCCTCGCCAAAGCATTCAACTAAGTTACGCTTATCTTCTAATTCTCGAACTAACGTACCAATATTGATCTGACTTGGAGGGCAACTCAGTTTCAAGCCACCATTTTTACCGCGGGTGGCGATCAAATGACCTTTAAGGTTGAGCTGCTGAACAATCTTCATTAAATGGTTTTTAGAAATACCATAGCTGTTAGCAATGTCGCCGATGGTGCTAAGAGATTGGTTGTTGATCGCTAGATAAATCAGAACTCGCAGGGAGTAATCAGTGTAACGTGTGATATGCATAGTGGGATATTTCACTCTATAAGATGCATTAATTATGAATCTTATAGTCATTAAAGGCAAGATTAACCCTAGAGGGAGATAAGAACGACACAGCAAGAAGCTAAATCTACACCTTTGCCTGCCCCCTTAACTTCGTTTATGGCATCTCTTGTATTAGATGAATTTTCACTCTAGCAATATATAAACACACAAACTTGTTCATAAAAAAAGCAGTCAGTTCATAAGGGTATTTACAAGCGAATCACACCACTATATTATTCGCGGCACTGGAGGGATGGCTGAGTGGTCGAAAGCACCGGTCTTGAAAACCGGCAACCGTTAATAGCGGTTCTAGGGTTCAAATCCCTATCCCTCCACCACATTAAAGAAAGCCGCTGAGAAATCAGCGGCTTTTTTGTATCTGAAGATCACGCACCTCAACAATTCAGCTATTCACAGCCAATGCAGCGTTTAGTAACTGCATGTGGATCGGCACCAGATCTTTATGTTCTGACCGATAACCACCGCCTACCACACACGCCATTGGAATCGCTTTACTCTTTGCTAAATTGAGCATCAAGCAATCGCGTTCAAATATCCCTTGCGTAGAAATATTCAAATACCCCAATTCGTCATCTCGATGAATATCGACACCCGCATCATAGATAATCAGATCCGGTTGATGATGAGCAATAGCCATGTTGGTGACTTGTTCAAAGCAACGCAGAAACTCTTCATCTTCGGTTTCACGGCTTAACGGCACATCCAAGTCAGACACAGGTTTACGCGCAGGGAAGTTCTTATCGCAGTGGAATGACAGAGTAATAATGTCGTCATTCTCTTGGCAAAGAGTCGCTGTACCATCGCCATGGTGCACATCACTGTCGACGATCAGCACTTTATCGATATGTTCAAACGTTAGCGCATGCTTGGCCGCCAAAACCAGATCATTCAACAAACAGAAGCCACTGCCAAAATCTCGGTGCGCATGATGATAACCACCGCTGAGATGAATCGCTAAACCACTCTCGATGGCCATTTCTGCAGCCAAGCAGGTTCCACCACTTGAATAGAGTGTTCTTTCTATAAGCTGTTCGCTCCACGGAAAGCCGATACGTCTCATTTTTGCCGCAGGCAAATTTCCAGAAACCAGCAAATCGACATATTCACCATCGTGTACCTGCTTTACTTGTTCTACCGAAACAGGCATTGGCTGAAACATTTCGAATGCATTACCCCATTTCGGATCGCTGTCCATGTGGTGCTTCACCGCACTGTGCAACAGTTGGTATTTATGGATTGGATAACGATGCCCTTCTGGTAAAGGCAACTGAGAATAAATTGGATGGTAAATTAAAGGAGTCATAGTCAGGTGTATTACGTATCAGTCTCAAAATCATAACAGTCTCAGACTTGGCGACAACCTTAATTGGTGATAATAATTATCATTACCTTTAATTAATTTCAGAGACAACAATGAAAAACGTAATACTCATCTGTGGTGTGATCTGTGGCTCTGTCACAGCAGTAATGATTTTCGTGAGCATGCTGATGGTCAGTTGGTGGAGCGTTGATTTTCTCGCGTTAACCCATCACACTTAACTGATTGAACTAACAAGGAATCATTATGAGCGTTATTTTTATCACTGGTGCGAACCGAGGTATTGGCTTAAGCCTAGCCCGACACTACGTCAATGATCGCCACACCGTGTATGCTACCTATCGCGATGCTTCCACAGCACAAGAGTTACTTGCTCTCGCAAACGAAAACAGCAACCTTTCGTGTATACAGCTCGACATCACGGACTATCAATCCGTCAATGAACTTCCTTCAAAGCTTGAATCCATCGATATTCTCATCAATAACGCTGGCTACTATGGCCCTAAAGGTTACGGGTTAGGCAATACCGATGTAGAAGAGTGGCGTCGTGTTTTCGAAACCAACACCATCGCTCCTCTCAAGCTCGTTGAATCCTTACTGCCTCTGCTTGCAAAAAGCCCAATAAAAAAGATCGCGTGCCTTTCATCAAGAGTGGGCAGCATGTCTGAAAACACATCAGGCGGAGGCTATATCTATCGTTCCTCTAAAGCGGCTCTAAACTCGGTTGTGAAGAGTTTAAGCAACGACTTGACCGATAATGGCTTTACAGTGTTAGCGTTACATCCTGGTTGGGTACAGACGGAAATGGGCGGCCCTAATGCTCTTATTGATACAGAGACTTCAGCTAAAGGCCTTGTGACTGTAATAGAGTCATCGAATACTGAAGTGAGTGGTCACTTCTTTAATTTCGATGGTAGCGAAATAGATTGGTAGCCGTCACATGGGTCGTCGCGTTATCTCAAGCTTACTCGTACGTTCAACACTGTTGTGTCTAACAATGGTGCTCACTGGATGTTTCGATGACAGCCCACAGAACTATTTCGACGACTATCAGACCAAAATAGCCAACGTGCAAGATGCTGATGAGATACAGGAAGACTGGGAGTTTGAAAGCCTGCCGAGAAAGCGAGAACTGTTTATTGAAGTTCCTTCGCTCTCTATCGGGCTTATCGACAGTTATCAACTTCGACAATGTGGATTATTCAATCTGATTGCAGAAAGAAACTCCGTACTTGGAAAAGTCGCCGACGAGTTCCGAAATTACGATTATCAAGTCGCTCTACTGGAAGGTGTTGGTCAATGTTTATCTAATAACGAATTAGATCCAGAGATCGTAGAATTACTCAAAGAAATCGAGCAACAGAAACTCGCACAATTTCCACTGCACCAATGGAATCTCATCTATGCCAGTGAAGCGATGCAGTCTCAAATGCGTGGAAGTCAGTGGTTGCGTGCTGATATCGGCGAACAAGTCCGACAGACAAGTGACGCACTAGAGCTTATTAACCGAGCGTTAAACACACCGCTCGTTTCCGGCAAGACTACTGAGGTTCAAGAAGGATTAGAGAAGAGTTCGACGCTTGGGGATTTGTATTACTCACTATCTCATGCCTCTGTCGAACTCGATATCATTACCAAACAGCTGACAACTTTTGACGCCAACATCATCTGTGGTAAGCAACGAGACACCACTAAGTTTCGCTATCTCAACAATGTGTTTGAGCAACAATACATTGGCAAGGTTCAGCCGTACATGGCGCAGCTGGATGGCTACTATCAGCAGCTAGACCCGCAGCTTGCTATGTTTGATGCCAAGCCAGAACTACACAGCTATTACTTTCCGATCCAAGATGCGCATCAAGCCTTTCGATCATCCACTCGCCGCCATGTTGATTATTGGCAGCAGCTGTTTAAGCGCTGCGGGCGCAAAGTTGGTCGTTAGTTCCAGTATCACCAATAAGCAGCAGTATCGCTAATAAACAGCAATTTGTTCTCAGTGCCTAACTTTTAGTTCCTAGCTTTTAGTGCCTTTCTTAGCATACGTCCCTTTCTTGGCATACGTACCTTTGTTGGCATAAGACTTCGCACCACCACCTTTGCGACGTTTAAAGGCAGGTCTTTCGACTTTAGGAAGATGACGCAGAGACTCAGGGACTTCACCCGTTTTTACCTTGCCCATCAAGCCGTCGATCTTGCTTTCTAATTCTTGCATGAAGGGTTGATACGCTTGGTTTCGTTCAGCCATACCTTGCAACTGATGCTCCCAGTGAGCGGTCATATCTGGAAAGGTTGAGTCCTCAGGTAAGGCATTAATCAAACCTCTCCCCGCCGGGCTACTGTGAATGCTTTTACCTTGTCGAGTTAGTAGCTGCCTCTTAAACAAAGTATCTAAAATGCCCGCACGAGTTGCCTCTGTTCCGAGGCCATCGGTCTCTTTCAAGATAGCTTTGAGATCTTTATTCGCCACAAAGCGAGCAATACCTGTCATCGCTTGTAATAACGTCGCTTCGGTAAAGTGTTTTGGTGGCTCGGTTTTCTTGTCGCCAATCACGCCTTCACGACACGTCTGCACCGTTCCTTTATCCAATGGAGGAACCGTATCTGTGCCATCGCCTTTCTCTTCGGTGTCCGTTTTACCCATCAACACCTTCCAACCTGGGTTGATAAGCTGACGCCCTTTTGCGATGAACACGCCACCAGCGATATCAAACACAAGCTTGGCATCGGCAAAAATGGCCGGCGGATAAAACTGCATCAGATACTGACGAGCGATTTGCTGATAGATTTTCATCTCATTAGCAGACAAGCCATTCACCGATGATTTCTTCGGAGTTGGGATTATCGCGTGGTGAGCATCGACCTTGCTGTCGTTCCATGCTTTTGATTTAAGAGAAAGATCCGCACCTTGAGCACCACTTTGCAGCTCTTTC
Organism: Vibrio sp. FE10; assembly: GCF_030297155.1. NCBI lineage: Bacteria > Pseudomonadati > Pseudomonadota > Gammaproteobacteria > Vibrionales > Vibrionaceae > Vibrio > Vibrio apostichopi. The sequence continues at coordinate 2,729,425 of NZ_AP028067.1, forward strand.
GCATTGTTAGCGATAGCATCGACGACTGACTCTCGTTGCGAGTAGTGATCTTTAGGCAGGTATCGGCTGTCAGAACGTGGGTAAGTGATGAGTTTGTGTTTCTCGTACAACGACTGACAAGTGTCGAGTACCTGTTGAGCGCTCATACCAAAACGCTTAGACGCATCAATCTGCAGAGCTGACAGCGAATAAGGAAGTGGCGCAGGTTGTTTGCTTTGCTTCTGCTCTGATTCTGTTACCGTCGCGGGTTGGTTCGCAATTCGCTGAGCCACGTTCTCAACCAGCTTTCGATTGAGCACGCGACCTTCTTCATCTTGCCATGGCTTACATGCTTCGCTTGGTTTCCAACGCGCACGAATATCAAAGCTCTGGCCATTGTTTTGGTAAGGGATCAAAGCATGCAGCGTGAAGTAATCTTTAGGAATGAAGTTTTCGATCTCTTCATCACGTCTCACCACCAAACCAAGCACTGGCGTTTGCACTCGCCCTACCGACAACACGCCTTGGTAACCCGCCTTTTGACCAAGCAAGGTGTAAGCTCGGGTCATGTTCATGCCATACAGCCAATCGGCTCTAGAGCGTGCTAAAGCAGAAATAGACAGTGGAATAAAGTCTCGGTTACTGCGCATTTGAGAGAGCGCACGCTTCACGGCTGGCAAGTTCAAGTCACTAATTAGTAGCCTGTCCATCGACTCTTTCTTAGCCTTAGAGACCTTGCAGTAATCAATCACTTCATCAACCAGCAGCTGCCCTTCTCTATCCGGGTCACCCGCATGAACAATTTGAGTCGCGTCCTTCAATAGCTTTCGGATCACCGTAAGCTGTTTGCTTGAAGTCTTGCGTGGTCTTAACTGCCATTGCTCAGGAACAATAGGAAGATCGGCTAAGTTCCATTTTTTGTAGCGGTCGTCATAAGCGTCTGGCTCAACCTGCTCCAATAAGTGTCCAATACACCAAGTCACCACATCCCCGTTGCCACATTTGATAAACCCTTGGTCTTTCTTTTGTGGATCAGGGAGTGCGGCGGCGATCGCGCGGCCTAGGCTTGGTTTTTCAGCAATAATAAGGCGAGACATGTTTTTCCAGATGCTACAAACAATTAGGGCCACATTATCTAATGTGGCCCCTAGAAATCAAGGAAAACTGGTTGTTTATACAGTTAGCATTCAACAATTCGTTGTGCCGCTGTTTTCCTGACGAGATCTATAAGAATTCGACGAACTTTGAGAAGTCACGCTCTGGCACTTTCATTGGCGTACAGCCCGGAGTACCTAGGTATAGGAAACCAACAATTTCATCGTCGCCTTCTAGGCCGAAAGCTTGGTGAACTTCTGGGTGGAACATCCATTTACCTGAACGCCAAAAACCTTGGAAGCCTTGTGCGACTGCGGCCATTTGCATGGCTTGAGCTGCGCATCCTGCAGACAGGTGTTGTTCGATAGCAGGCACTTTCTCATGCTCGGTTACTTTAGCAATCACGGTGATGACCATTGGAGCTCGGAACGGCGCTTTCTTTACTTTCTCAATGACCGCTTCTTCGCTTTCGTCCGCTTCAGCAGCACGAACCAAGATATCAGAGAGCTTCTGCAGCCCTGAACCTTGTGCAATAACAAAGCGCCACGGTGTCAGTGCGCCATGGTCTGGAGCACGTAAACCCGCTTTGATGATATTTTCTAACGCGACACCTTCAGGTGCTGGATCAGAGAGTTTTGCGATAGAGCGTCTGTTGAGCAATAGATCCAAAGCATCCATTTGAAGTCCTTACTAATTTTTATTGTTTATATAGTTGAACTGTAGCACAGAATACAAACGATAATAAATCTCAACGGCAGTCCAATTGACACAATAGTTCAAATAGTACTGGAAACAATAAAGGCCCCTAAATCTATGACTTAGGAGCCTTATTTCTCTTTCTAGTTCGAGCTTATTTACCCCATCTAGTTCAGCTTATCGAACAAGAGTACTCTGTTTGTTGTTAGAGCTTAATCGCTAACTCAACACCTTGGCGAATAGCACGTACCGCATCAAGTTCACCCGCGTAATCAGCGCCGCCGATGACGTGAAGCTTGCCACCAAACTCTTGCCACATATCCTCAAACGGACGAACTGACACTTGACCCGCACACACGATAACGGAATCGGCATCCAGCACCTGCTCCTTCTTGTTAATGGTAATGTGCAGACCATCGTCATCAATTTTGTTGTAGCTGACGCCACCTAACAGGTTAACGCCACGTTTTTCTAGCGTACGCTTATGAATCCAGCCAGTAGTTTTGCCTGGGCCTTTACCGACACGACCCGCTTTACGCTGCATCACCCAAACTGTTTTATCACTAAATGAATCTGGATAAGGGTAAAGCCCTCCTGGGTGCTCCATGTTTTTATCAATGCCCCATTCGTGAAGCCAGTCATCTAAGCCATGAGAAGTTGGCTCAGTGAGCATGGTTGCCACATCGATACCGATACCACCAGCACCAACAATCGCGACCTTTTCGCCTACCGGTGTCTTTTCACGAATTAAGGTTTGGTAATCGACTACCTTTTCTTGGTCAATCCCTTCAAGATTAAGCTTTCTAGGTTCAACACCCGCCGCCATCACGACTTCATCGTACTTAAGCAGCATCTCAAATGTCGCTTCGGTATCGAGTTTAAGGTTTACACCGGCAGCATCAATCTGGTTCGCAAAGTAACGAATGGTTTCTCTAAATTCTTCTTTACCCGGAATCTGCATCGCCAGTCTAAATTGGCCACCGATTCGGTCATTTTTCTCAATCAAGTCAACTGTGTGTCCACGCTGCGCTAATGTGGTCGCACAAGCTAGACCTGCAGGGCCAGCTCCGACTACAGCGATGGTTTTGGTTGCTTGAGCTGGTTGCACCACAATTTCTGTTTCGTAACACGCTCGTGGGTTAACTAGACAGCTTGCTCTTTTGCCCTTGAATACATTATCAAGACAGGCTTGGTTACAACCGATACAGGTATTAATAAATTGAGCTTGGTCTTGCGCGGCTTTATTTACAAAATCAGGGTCCGCCAAGAAAGGACGAGCCATAGAGACCATATCCGCCTGACCAGAGCTGAGAATGCGTTCTGCTTCTTCTGGCGTGTTGATTCGGTTACATGTTACGACTGGGATAGACACATAAGGCTTCACCTTTTCCGTCACCCAAGAGAAAGCACCACGTGGTACTTGAGTCGCAATCGTAGGAATACGAGCTTCGTGCCAACCGATACCGGTATTGATAATGGTCACGCCCGCTTCTTCAAGCTTTTGAGCAAGTAATACAACATCTTCAAACGTGCTGCCTTGTTCAACCAAATCAAGCATCGACAGTCTAAAAATGATAATAAAATCATCGCCAACCGCTTCACGAATCGACTTAACGACCTCTAGTGGGAAGCGCATGCGTTTCTCATATGAGCCACCCCATTCATCGTAACGCATGTTAGTACGCTTACAGATGAATTGGTTAATGAGGTAGCCCTCAGACCCCATGATCTCAACACCGTCATAACCGGCGACTTGAGCAAGCTCTGCACTGTTTGCAAAGGCATCAATGGTTTTCTTAATCTGACGCGGGCTCATTTCGCTCGGTGCGAATTTGGCGATTGGCGCTTTTATGCCTGAAGCACTTTGAGCAAAAGGGTGCATCGCGTAGCGGCCAGCATGCAACAATTGAAGGGCAATTTTACCGCCATGCTTGTGCACGGCCTCTGTGACAACTTGGTGAGCTTTCGCGTGTTTAACCTTGCTGAATTCAGCACTGAACGGAGTTAATCTGCCACGTAGATTTGGAGAAAAACCACCGGTTACAATAAGGCCAACGCCTCCTCTAGCTCGCTCTTCGTAAAATGCGGCGAGTTTGTGTAGGCCTTCTTTATTTTCTTCTAAACCCGTGTGCATTGATCCCATCAATACACGGTTACGTAACTGAGTAAATCCAAGATCGAGTGGTTCGAGTAAATGTGGGTACATGGCAGACATCACTTCTATTATTTTATCCTTGTGGTCTGACCACAGTATAGCTCAATCACCAAAAGTTCAAACAACCGTTTACATTTTTGTAACACCGATCATAATGCAGGACATATTAATCGTTCAGAAACCCTTAATTTGACTACACTTAATGAGAATATATATCGATTAACAATTCTTGGTGTAGTTTGAGCTAGGGAATTATCGTAGGATACTAAGCAGTTAATATTATTGAGATTAATGGTACTACGACTTGTTAAAGCGACGTAATCTCACTGTGGAGACAGAATGAAAAAAATATTCAAATTTATCGGTATGATCTTTAAAGGGATTTGGAAGCTCATTACGTTTGTGCGTCTTGCGCTTGTTAACCTGTTCTTTTTACTCAGTATCGCCATTATTTACTTTGTGTACTTTCACTCAGATACGACTCAACCAACCGTTCCGCAACAATCGGCATTGGTACTCAACCTTTCTGGACCGATTGTCGAGCAAAGTCGCTACATTAATCCGATGGACTCCGTAACAGGTTCACTGCTTGGCAAAGACCTCCCGAAAGAGAACGTCCTGTTTGATATCGTTGAAACGATTCGTTATGCAAAAGACGACGAAAACGTCACTGGTCTTGTTTTAGCACTCAAAGAGCTGCCAGAAACCAACCTGACCAAGCTTCGTTACATTGCTAAGGCTCTTAATGAATTCAAAGCAACAGGTAAGCCGATCTATGCGGTGGGTGACTTTTACAACCAAAGCCAGTACTACCTAGCCAGCTACGCTAATAAAGTCTTCTTATCACCAGACGGAGGCGTGCTGCTTAAAGGCTACAGTGCTTACTCGTTGTTCTACAAAACTCTATTAGAGAAGCTTGACGTAAATACACATGTATTCCGCGTCGGTACTTACAAATCTGCAATCGAACCTTTCATTCGCGACGACATGTCAGACGCAGCGAAAGAATCGGCTTCTCGTTGGTTAGGACAATTGTGGGGTGCATACGTAGATGATGTCTCTCATAACCGTCAAATCGATGCGAAAACGCTGAATCCAAGCATGGACACCTTCTTGGAAGAGCTTGAATCTGTCGATGGTGATATCGCGAAACTGGCCGAAAAACTAGGCTTAGTGGATGAACTGGCAACACGCCAACAAGTTCGACTAGAGCTTGCAGACGTGTTCGGCAGTGATGGGCAAGACAGCTACAACGCATTCGGTTACTACGAATACCGTTCAACCATGCTTCCAGAGATGAACAGTGAGTCACACGATGTTGCTGTAATTGTGGCAAGCGGTGCCATTATGGATGGCAAACAACCTCGTGGCACTGTTGGCGGTGATACCACTGCAGCCCTGCTTCGCCAAGCGCGTAACGACGACAAAGTAAAAGCGGTTGTACTGCGTGTCGATAGCCCAGGAGGCAGTGCCTTTGCTTCAGAAGTAATTCGCAACGAAGTCGAAGCGCTTAAAGAAGCCGGCAAACCTGTGGTGGTTTCAATGTCGAGTCTTGCCGCTTCTGGTGGTTACTGGATTTCAATGGGCGCAGACAAAATCCTGGCTCAGCCAACCACGCTAACGGGTTCTATCGGTATCTTTAGTGTCATCACGACTTTTGAAAAAGGCTTGAACGACCTTGGTGTTTACACGGATGGTGTCGGCACGTCACCTTTCTCTGGTCTTGGTATTACAACCGGACTCAGCGATGGTGCGAAAGACGCGTTCCAAATGGGCATTGAAAATGGCTACCGCCGATTCATTAGCCTAGTTGGAGAAAACCGTGGCATGGAAGTCGATGCTGTCGACAAGATTGCTCAAGGCCGAGTTTGGACGGGTCAAGATGCGATGCAGAAAGGTTTGGTGGACGAGATTGGTGACTTTGATGACGCAATTGAAGCGGCCGCTTCACTCGCTGAACTAGAAAGCTACAATATCTACTGGGTAGAAGAGCCACTTACCGCGACTGAACAGTTTATTCAGCAGTTTATGAACCAAGTTCAGATGTCGATAGGCCTTGATATTCAATCGATGATTCCAAGCAGTTTACAGCCTGTTACTCAGCAGTTAGCTCAAGATAGCCAACTATTAGGCAACTTTAACGACCCACAAGGGCGTTATGCATTTTGTCTAAATTGCCAAGTTCAATAAGTTAAATCTAACGCTTTGTTATCAAGAGGCGCCTCTGTGTGAGGCGCCTCTTTTTATTGCACGATAATTCGCTATAATCGCCCCCCTGTTCCCTACATCACACTAAGTATTTATCGCCATGGAAAGAAAACACATCTACATCGCGTACACCGGCGGCACAATTGGCATGCAGAAATCTGTTGATCACGGCTACGTTCCGGTCGCTGGTTTTATGGATAAGCAGCTAGCTGGCATGCCTGAGTTCCATCGCCCAGAGATGCCTGAGTACACCATTCACGAATACGAACCACTCATGGATTCTTCTGATATGACGCCACTAGACTGGCAGACTATCGCTGATGATATTCGCGCGAACTACGATAAGTACGATGGTTTCGTTATCCTGCATGGCACAGACACCATGGCGTATACCGCTTCTGCTCTGTCTTTCATGTTAGAAAACCTTGGTAAACCTGTGATTGTTACGGGCTCTCAGATCCCATTAGCAGAGTTACGTTCAGACGGACAAGCAAACCTGCTGAATGCACTGCACATTGCGGCTAACTACCCAATCAATGAAGTAACGCTGTTTTTCAACAACAAGTTGATGCGTGGTAACCGCAGTACTAAATCACACGCGGATGGTTTCAACGCCTTTACCTCACCAAACCTGACTCCACTGCTCGAAGCGGGTATCAACATCCAGGTGAGCAGCAACGTTTCGGTCAACGAACAGCCTGAAGGTGCATTTAAAGTTCATAACATTACACCGCAACCCATCGGTGTGATCACTATGTACCCAGGCATATCACACGAAGTGATTCGCAACACGCTACTGCAGCCTGTGAATGCGATGATCCTGCTTACTTTTGGTGTTGGTAATGCCCCACAGAACCCAGAACTGCTTCAGCACCTAAAAGACGCTTCTGAGCGTGGTGTGATTGTGGTTAACCTAACTCAATGTTTGGCGGGTAAAGTCAACATGGGTGGTTACGCTACGGGTTGTGCATTAGCGGAAGCTGGCGTGGTGAGTGGTTACGATATGACGCCAGAAGCAGCGCTTGCGAAGCTGCATTACTTGCTTAGCCAAAACCTAGGCTACGAAGAAGTAAAAAATAAGATGCAACAAGTGTTACGTGGCGAGATGAGCTTATAAGTAAGCGGGTATTTAAAAGCAAGTTCTTTAGATTTATTGCTTACAAATAAACAGCTTAACATTAAAAAGGGGTGGCACAGCGCCTCCCCTTAGTTGTAATTTAAACCTAATGATTCGGGTTAACCCTAACAATATCTTCTTGGTCTGATTTAAACTGTTTCTTGAGTTCAGCCTTTGATTTAAAGCTAATGTCACCACCAGCCGCAATTGTCATATGCTGAGCTTCATCATTATGTTTAGATTGGTATAACATGACAGCTTGCATACACGAATCACGTTGTTCTTTGGAAAGCGCCGTACCTTCTGGCCATTTGCCCGTTTCAACGGCATAAGTTAAACGCTCGTAGACCTCAGGAGTCATTGCGCTAAGAAGTTGTTCTGCATCCATGATAGAGCCCTAGTTTTAACAATTTTCACCAGAAAATAACCTGTAACAGAATTGAGTCAAGAACCTCACCGAAAATAAGTGTAATTGATCACAAGTGAAGGAATATGAAGATTATGAAATGGTTGGCTATTGGCATATTGCCTCTTGCGCTTGCTGGTTGCCTTGAAGGGAACAAGAACACGGATCAGCTATGCCAAAGCAATTCGGCGCTACAATGTGAACAGCTCAATATGAACGACGGACAATGCCGCGTTGCACGTACTGATCTGATCTGGCATCGCTTCGAAGTTCTAAAACAGCCAACCGAGATCAATAAGATCAAAGAATTTAAGTTGGTCGCCTCTTATAAGAAGTGTTTAGAGCTGGCGGCACAAATTGAAACCATTGATCAATCTAAACTTCAAGAACGTCGCTTCACCGCTCTAATACATAGTATTGAAGAGTCTGAACGAATCGTTAAAGAGCTGTCTCAATCGGATACGCCAGAAACGCTCTACTTCTTGTGGTCACAAACAGGTGACACCAATGCCAGACGCAGTTTTTTGCAGTTAGAAGGAAAAGAAGCATTAAACACGGCAGAAATGCAATATGCGTTAGCCACCTTCTACACGACTCGCGATCATGAAAAAACCTTAACGCTGCTCAACAATGCTTTAACGCTTTCTAACGGTTCTGCCGTCAATACCGAGATTTTCAAATCCATGGCCAGTATTAATCACAGCCTAGGTCATTTAGAAAAAGCGTATTTATGGGCCATGGTCGCCAAGGATTTTGATGTACCCATCGCTTCAGAAGCAGAACTTAATGTGTTGTATCGTTTCGACAAACCTCAGTACAAACAATTCAATGATGATGCCGAAAAGATTGTCGAAGCCATTGAAGACGGCGTTTACACCGCATCCATAGTGCCGAACTATTAGTTTTCGATTTCTAAATGCACAAAAAAACAGCTACCTTCATGGTAGCTGTTTTTATTTGTACTAGAGTTAACTCTACTCACTTGGTTATTCATCCCTTTAAGTGCCTGAAAGCGACTTGTAAGGATTAGACAATAGTTACAAGTTATTTCGTAATTTTGTCATTTTTGTTGAAAATTAACGACACTGAGTTAACACAAAACCGCTCACCTGTTGTCTTGGGCCCATCAGGGAAAACGTGACCTAAATGGCTATCACAGGCTGCACAACGGATCTCTACACGCTTCATTCCGTGACTTAGATCTTCTATATAGCGTACTGCTTCATCATTCACAGGGGCGTCAAAGCTAGGCCAACCGCACCCTGAATCATATTTGTTATCCGATATAAACAAAGGGGTTTCACAGCAGGTACAGCTATAGATACCCGTATCATGGTTATGTAACAACTTACCGCTATAAGGGGTCTCAGTACCACGTAGTCGACACACCTCATATTCATCATCAGTTAGGCGTTCACGCCAGTATTCATCAGGCTTTGTCATATTTTCTTCCTCGTGAATCACGTTAATATCCGTCCACATTCTCTTTTATTATATTTACTTTTTTCTATAAAGGCTTGCATATGAGTCGTTTTGTAGCACATACTTTCTCACCAGGAAACATTGTACATATACACTCATAAGTGAATCATCATTTAGGGGTATTTTACCCAACTGGAAGGGTTCAGAGCCAGTCGCAATGGTCAAATTTCAACCACTTACACCCAATTGTTAAGAAAAGCGTCGCTTTTTTTTGACATTAAACAAGTTAAGTCGGATTATCTATTGCAGATGTATACTGGATTCTGTAATTTTACTACCAGTTATCTTTAATCAGAAATTAAGTTGTGGAGCAACTACAATGACTATCAAAGTAGGTATTAATGGTTTTGGCCGTATCGGTCGTTTCGTATTCCGTGCAGCGCAAGAGCGCAATGACATCGAAGTTGTTGGTATCAACGACCTTATCGACGTTGAATACATGGCATACATGCTTAAGTACGACTCAACTCACGGCCGTTTCAACGGTACTGTTGAAGTTGAAGGCGGTAACCTAATCGTTAACGGTAAAACTGTACGTGTTACAGCTGAGCGTAACCCAGAAGATCTTAAGTGGGATGCTATCGAAGTAGACGTAGTTGCTGAAGCAACTGGTCTTTTCCTAACTGACGAGACTGCACGTAAGCACATCACTGCTGGCGCTAAGAAAGTAGTTCTTACTGGTCCTTCTAAAGATGCAACTCCAATGTTCGTAATGGGCGTTAACCAAGCATCTTACGCTGGTCAAGACATCGTTTCTAACGCTTCTTGTACTACTAACTGTCTTGCACCTATCGCTAAAGTACTTAACGATAAGTGGGGCATTGAGTCTGGTCTTATGACTACAGTTCACGCTACTACAGCAACTCAAAAAACTGTAGATGGCCCTTCTGCTAAAGACTGGCGCGGTGGCCGTGGTGCTTCTCAAAACATCATCCCATCTTCAACTGGTGCTGCTAAAGCTGTAGGCGTTGTTCTTCCAGAACTAAACGGCCTTCTAACTGGTATGGCTTTCCGTGTACCAACTGCTAACGTATCTGTAGTTGACCTAACTGTTAACCTAAAAGAAGCTGCATCTTACGAAGAAATTTGTGCTGCAATGAAAGAAGCTTCTGAAGGCGAAATGGCTGGCGTTCTTGGTTACACTGAAGACCAAGTAGTATCACAAGATTTCATCGGTGAAGTTCAAACTTCAGTATTCGATGCTAAAGCTGGTGTTGCTCTAACTGACAAATTCGTTAAAGTTGTATCTTGGTACGACAACGAAATCGGTTACTCAAACAAAGTTCTAGACCTAATCGCTCATATCTCTAAGTAATTTCTTTTTAGAAATAGCTTTAGATAAGCATTAGCGAAGACTGTTTTGAGCAGACTTTGAAAAAGGCGACCTTAGTGTCGCCTTTTTAATACCTGCTATCTTTTAAACGACTTCCGACTTTAATCCCAATCACCAAAATTTAATTCTAATACTGACTCTGCTTGTCACTCATAAATTCACAAGCACCCTAGTTCTAGTCAGCATTTGAATTCAATTTCCTTAGAAGGATCATGTAATGGATTTATCTACTCTACCTGCACTGACTGTACTTTCTGACAACGTCACTATCGTCGAACATGAAGGTGTAAAATTGGTTCGCGTTATCCATGATAAAGCAAACGCTGCGATTTCGTTGTTTGGCGGTCATGTCGTGTCATTCCAGCCACAAGGTCAAGAAGACCTGATTTGGATGAGCCAACAAGCTAAATACGACGGAAAAACAGCCCTACGCGGTGGTATTCCAGTATGTTGGCCTTGGTTTGGTCGCATTGCAGCACCAGCACATGGCTTTGCTCGTTCAAGCGAATGGCAATTGGTTGAGCACCGTGAAAGCGAAGCTGGCGTGATTGTAAGCTTAGGTCTGAAACCTAGCGAAGCGACTCTGGCAGTATGGCCTCATCAATTCGATGCGCGATTGAACGTTGAGATTGGCGACCAGCTAAAAGTAACTTTGGATGTGAAGAACACAGATTCGCAACCATGGACTTTCTCTGGTGCGCTACACACTTACCTAAATGTTGGCGATATTCACAGCACAACGACTACAGGTATGGGTGCTGAGTACATAGATAGCTTGCAAGGCGGCAAGATCTGCCAAGGTGGTGCTGAGCTGGTACTGACTGACACTATTGACCGTGTTTACACGCAACCAGAAGCTCAAATCTTCGTTGCCGACAAAAAGCTGGATCGTACACTAACGGTTGAAAACCACGGCCATAACTCTGCTGTATTGTGGAACCCGTGGGCGGAAGGCGCTGCAAGTATGGGCGACATGCAAGACGATGGTTACCTAACTATGATGTGCGTAGAATCAACACTGCACGCACCAAGCCTAGAAGCAGGTAAAACGCTCCAGCCTGGCGAAAACCACCAGCTGATTACGGTGATTGCAGCTCAGTAAGCGACTCAAAAAAACTCTTCAAAGGCCGGTTTATCCGGCCTTTTTTACAGCTATTTTTTTTAAAGCTACCTTTTACAACACTACGATGGCTATCAATTAGCTTTGCTGCTGTGAATAGTGAACTAAAGTTTCTCTATAGAGTGACAATAGAGCATTGTTGTCCACTTGAACGCCGACCTTTTGTGCCGGGAATGAACTCCACTCATCATTCATATATTTACGTTGGTCAGCTTTCTGAATTGTCATTCCTTCCGCTGGGCCATCAGTTACGACTCTGACCGAGCCACTACGACAGGTAAACAGAGATGGTTGGATAACATAAGCAATGGCTGAAGGATCGTGAACATGACACCCCTCCATTCCTACCTTTTCAGAATAGAACTTTAAGTAGTAACGGCTAACATCCCAGATAAACTGCCCTACCTCTCCAGCATCATCTCGCAAATCATCAAGGTATTGACCAGTAAAGAAGCTCTCCTCCGTGACGTCTAATCCGATAATCACGACAGGCCATGATGCCGTAAACACCTTATCCGCAGCGTGAGGATCATCATGGATATTCGCTTCAGCAAATGGCGTCACATTTCCCCTGTGGTCGTTTTCGCCGAACGCGCCACCCATAACGACCACTTCTTTTACTAAGTCGACAATTTCAGGGTCCGCATCCAGAGCGAGCGCAAGGTTAGTAAGAGGGCCAACCGCCACAAGAGTAATCTCTCCAGGTTCCGCTCGAACACTATCGATAATGAACTGGTAAGCCGGCTTATCAATCGCTGTAACATCTAACGAACTTGGCGCTTTCACATCACCAAAACCAGCCTCGCCATGCACCACAACCGTAGCGCCAACAGGATCTCTTACTAACGGCTTATCGGTTCCCTTAGCCACAATCGCCTTCATTCCAAACTTCTGCTTCAGATAAAGGGCGTTTTGAGTCCCGTTGTCTATCGTCGCATTACCATAAACAGTGGTGATGCCCATTAGTTCAATATCCGGATGTGCTTCCGCAAATAGGATAGCCATTGCATCATCGATGCCCGGATCTGTATCTAGGATGATTTTCTTTGTCATATCAGCTTCTAATTAAACAGTAGGAAAGCGTAGACGATACCCAGAAAAAACGTAGATAAACGTGACCTAAACCTAAGCTCTGATTTTTATTGTAATAAGCCATAAGCTCACTATTCTAGAAGCGGATATTCTCGCCTTTTTATTTAGCCTGATGCAGACCTTTTTGATAGAATCTGCGCCCAACTCTATGCCTCTGAGATCGTCATGACTTACCAATGCCCTTTGTGTCACCAACCTTTATCTCAAAACGATCGTACGTTTAAGTGTGAAAAGAACCATCAGTTCGACCTAGCGAAAGAAGGCTATGTCAATTTGATGCCAGCACACCACAAGCGCTCAAAAGATCCAGGTGACAATAAAGAGATGATGCAGGCACGTCGTCGCTTCCTTGAAGGCAACCATTACGATCCAATGCGCCAAGCCGTTGTTGGATTGTGTTCTCGCTACTTGCCAGAAGAGGCACCTAGCCTGTTAGATATTGGTTGTGGCGAAGGGTATTACACCAACGAAATTGCGGTAAATCTTCAAGAAAAGAGTGGCGCTACTTTTGGCCTAGACATTTCTAAGATTGCTATCAAATATGCCGCTAAACGCTACCCTGCGGTCGATTTCTCTGTTGCTTCGAGTCATCGCCTACCCTTTGCTGAAAATAGCTTAGACGGCATTCTGCGCATTTACGCGCCATGTAAGGCTGAAGAGTTACAGCGCACCATCAAAGACAATGGCGTCGTGATCACCGTGACACCTGCTAGCCGACACCTATATCAGCTACGTGATGCGATTTATGATGGTGTTCGCTTGCACGATGAAGATCCAGAAGTTATCGAAGGTTTTACGCTTGAGCACCAAGAGCAACTAAACTATATGATGGAACTATCGGGGTCAGAGGCATTCGACCTGCTACAGATGACGCCGTTTGCTTGGAAAGCGAGTGAAGAGTTTAAACAACAACTCACTGATGCTGAGCAATTCAACTGTGAAGCTGACTTTATGCTGCGAGTGTACCGCAAACAAATTTAATTGATATTGATTATCGTTTGCATTGAAATCTCATCTTGCCTCCTTTAGTATGCGTGTTCTTCAAGGAGGCATTTCATGCAACGTATTATTCTTATCGGATTAGCAACCCTGCTCACGGCTTGTGCTAATCAACCTTCAAACAACACTTCTCAAAAAGTGGCTAACACGCAAACGGAAATCGTTTCCACATTCTATGATTACCAGTTTGCTTCTCCACAAGGCGAAACGTTGTCTCTCGAGGCCTTACCTCAACAGTTGATTGACGCTGATGTGGTTCTTATTGGCGAATGGCACACTCATTCGGCAATCCATCGTTTTCAAACCGACTTCTTAAAAGCACGCCGCAACACCACATCAAACATCGCGCTTTCAATGGAACAGTTCACCCGAGAGCATCAAGACACATTGAACCAATATCTAAATGATGAGATTGGCGAACAAGTTCTTATGTCTCAAGCGGCTGCTTGGCCAAATTACGAAAGTGATTACCGCGCGTTAGTTGAGTTCGCTAAAACCAACGACGTCGATATCATTGCAGCAAACGCACCAAAGCCGTTTGTACAATGTATTGGCCGTAAAGGGTTAACTTATCTAGATCAGCTATCTTCAGAGCAACGAAACTGGGTTGCATCCGAAGTCGATACTGGCGATAGCCCTTACAAAGAAAAATTCATGGCTTCCATGCATCACGGCACACCAGAGCAAACCGAAAAGCAGTTTGCCGCTCAGGTAACGTGGGACGAAACCATGGCTGAATCGATTGTTGATTACCTCGCATCGAACCCCAATCAGCAAGTGATTCATGTCGCGGGCAAATTCCACACCGAAGGTGGTTTAGGCACTGCGGCTTCTATTTTGCGTCGTAACTCTGATTTAAAGGTGGCCGTTATCAGCCCAGTTGACGAATTCTCATCGGATACTAATGATTACCAGCTCAAAGTACTTTCTCCACCCGCTCGCTTTGTTCAAAAAGAGAACCGAATGAAGGCATACAAGCACCTATCTAAGCGCGGCTCCGATCTCAAGTGCGACTAAATAAATTCGCTATCCAGACTTAAGCTTTATTTAAGTTGAAGCCTGGCAAGCTAGAAGTTTGGTAAGCGAGAAACCTGGTAACCTAGAAGTCTAACTCGCTAAAAGCTTGTTCAATCGCGCCCTAAGATAAATATTGATATCGGCATAGGAATTGCTTAATTACCAAGCAGTTTTGATTAAGCAGAAGAAAATGTAATGTGCGAATAAAAAGCATCACTATCGATGATTAATTGCACAAGTTTTTCACACCTCTGCCGATACTATATTTAAGGATAGGTAAGGAGAGCGATATGACGCCAGTAGGAACGAGTAACACTCAGCTGTATTCACCTTCGCAAATGAACGCACAAGCTAAAAGCACTGAAGCTGAAAAGCCTGCGCCTCTTAAGGTTGAGCAAAATACCGTTAAGCTTTCTGATGAAGGCAAAGCCCTATTATCTGCCCTTAAAGAAATCGATAAAGAAGCGAAGAGAGTTGCAGCAGAGAATGAAACCGTAACGGATAAGGTTGAATCATTTGCTCATGGCGCGCTTGGTATGGATCACCCAGATAAGATTGAAGAAGAGGAAGATAACTCTTATTCAGCAGGGCAATACTTGTCCGCAGCGGCAACGGTTGGTGGCATTCTTCTCGCTCTGATCTAACCTTACCTCCCTTTATTGCATTCCTTTCACCGCACCACGTGCATTGTCCCTATTGCACTGAGCCTCTTTCATTGCAAAAAATCGATTTGTCGTCACGACAACAGACCCGATTTGTCCTAAAAAACGAGTTCACGACATAATTCCGTTCTCATTTTAATGGAATAATACTCGTGAAAAACTCTTTTGCGCTTATTGATAAGCCAACCTTTTTTGGTGCGATAGCACTCCTACTCACGATCATCTTCCCGCTGATTATGTTCCCGACGCAAGGAGCAGACTGGATTGCGGTAGCTAAAACATTTATGACAGACCAACTTGGTTTCTTGTACCTAGCGCTTGGACTCGCAGCTTGTGCCTTCATGGTTTACGTTGTGTTCAGTGACATGGGACAAATTAAACTGGGTGAAGCTGATGAAGAACCTGAATTCAAAACCGCATCATGGGCAGCAATGCTTTTCTGTGGTGGTATCGGGGCGAGTATCTTGTACTGGGGTTGTATTGAGTGGGCTTACTACTATCAATCACCGCCTTTCCAACTAGAACCTGGCAGTGAAGAAGCCGTTCGTTGGGCTGCGACCTATGGTTTGTTCCACTGGGGTCCGATTGCTTGGTCTATTTACCTAATCCCTGCGATTCCTATTGCCTACTTTTTCTATGTACGTAAACAACCTGTACTAAAAATTTCTAGTGCATTGATGCCAGTACTAGGTGAACACCATAGCCGCGGTGTTGCCGGTAAAGTGGTCGATATCCTATTTATCTTCGGCCTACTAGGTGGTGCTGCGACAACATTAGGTTTAGCTGCCCCTCTTATTACTGAAGGTCTTAACCATCTATTCGGCTTGCCAAAAAATAACGTAACTCAAGTTATGGTGCTTCTGGTTTGTACTGCGATATTCGCATACTCATCGTATGCAGGTTTGGAAAAAGGCATCAAGATCCTCAGCAACATCAACTTCTGGGGCGCAATGGGACTATTAATATTCGTCCTAATCGCTGGCCCAACGATTTTCATGCTTGAAACAGGCTTAGACTCGATTGGTCGCCTATTGTCTAACTTCTTCGTGATGGCAACATGGGCTGAACCATTCGGCGGCTACGGTACGTTTGAAAACACGCACTTCCCACAAGATTGGACTATTTTCTACTGGGCATGGTGGCTAGTTTTCGCACCGAGCATGGGCCTGTTTGTTGCGCGTATCTCTCGCGGCAGAACCATTAAACAAATGGTGTCAGGCTCTATCTTCTTTGGTTCATTAGGCTGTTTCTTATTCTTCATGATCTTAGGTAACTACGGTTTATCCCTACAGTTATCTGGTGAGCTAGATGTCGTTGCAATCCTAAACGAAGAAGGCGCAACCAAAGCTATCTTCTCGATGTTGGCACAATTGCCGATGAGCACATTAGTGATCGCTGTGTTCACCTTGCTGTGTATTATTTTCACTGCAACAACGTTCGACTCGATCTCTTACATTTTGGCGTCAGTAGTACAAAACAACGTAACGGAAGAGCCAATGCGTTGGAACCGAATGTTCTGGGCATTTACCCTATCATTCCTACCGACGATTCTAATGTTCCTTGGTGGTTTAAGTACGCTTCAAACGGCTGCGATTGTTGGTGGCTTACCGCTACTGGCTATCTCTGTGATGTTGATGATCTCAGCCGTTCGTGCAACGAGCCTCGATTTGCGTCACCAAGAGAATTATATCGAGCCAACGATTAACATCGAAGAGCTGCCAGACATGGATCCATGGTCGGCAGAAGGTATGGCATTGGCACAGTTCGAGAAAGAAAAAGATGCAGCACAAGATGCAGCAGAACTTGAACGTGAGGCTTATAAAGCCCTTGCCGATGTGAAGAAAGAAATCCGCGCTTATGTTCTTGAACAAGGTGCGCAAATGGAAACACATGAGCTTCCTGAAAACCTACAACAAGCACTTGAGCAGGCTGAAAACAACCTAAGCACAGCTCAAGCGAAAAAAGTTGAGTTATCAGAGCAAGCTCAGAAAGCTCGAGTCGCGTTCAATCAGGTGGTTGCTGAACTGCCACTTGCTTGACATTAGCCATGACACAGTCCATTGATTTGGACTCTCCTAAATAAGCCAAAGGCTCACAGAAATGTGAGCCTTTTTTTATGCTTTTCTAAAAACTTGAGTTATTGCTCAATTTCATATTGATGAAACAAATATGAAACGACTTTGACACAAATCGGTGTTCTAATCATCCCGCTTATATAAATAGGGATAAATAATGAAGCAGCTTATAAAACCAATTATTGCCGTAATGGCAACTTCCACACTTTCATTTAACGTGCTTTCAGCGGAAATAAAAAACGTTATCTTAATGATTGGCGATGGCATGGGACCACAGCAAGTGGGTTTGTTAGAGACTTACGCAAATCGAGCACCGAATTCGATCTATAAAGGGAACAAAACAGCCCTTTACCAACTGGCGCAAGAAGGCGTTATTGGTTCATCCCTAACGCATCCGGAAGACGCAATCGTGGTTGACTCAGCTTGCTCTGCGACCATGCTTGCGACTGGTATTTATAGCGGTTCAGAAGTGATCGGCATTGATTCTCAGGGTAACCATGTTGAGACGGTACTTGAGAAAGCGAAAAAAGCAGGCAAAGCGACTGGCTTAGTTTCCGACACGCGCTTAACTCACGCGACTCCAGCTTCTTTTGCCGCTCACCAACCTCACCGTTCTTTAGAAAATCAAATTGCATCCGATATGCTTGCAACTGGCGCTGATGTGATGCTATCTGGAGGGCTACGTCATTGGATTCCTAAATCGACCAACGACAAAGGTGAAACCTATAAGCAACTTGAGCAACTGACTCAAGGTGACGTTTACCTAAAATCAAAGCGTAAAGACGACCGTAACCTTCTTACTGAAGCAGAAAAAGACGGCTACCAATTGGCGTTTAACCGCAACATGCTAGACGACGCTAAAGGCGATAAACTACTTGGCCTATTCGCCTACTCAGGCATGGATGATGGCATCGCTTACAGCAATAAGAAAAAGAGTGGCGAACGAACTCAGCCAAGCTTGAAAGAGATGACACAAAAAGCACTCAACATCCTATCCAAAGGTGAAGACGGCTTTTTCCTCATGGTCGAAGGCGGCCAAATAGACTGGGCAGGCCACAGTAACGATGCAGGTACGATGCTACATGAATTACTAAAATTCGATGAAGCGATCCAAACTGTGTATGAATGGGCGAAAGATCGTGAAGACACGCTTGTGATTGTGACTGCAGACCACGAAACAGGCTCTTTCGGTTTCAGCTACTCGTCGAATAACCTACCAAAACCACAGAAACGCTCTGGTGAAGCCTTCGCCGACCGCGATTATGCACCTAACTTTAACTTTGGCGCATTCAATATTCTTGATGGTTTGTATAATCAGAAGCAAAGCTACTACGGCATGATCAGTGAATTTCAGAAACTGGATAAAGCGCAGCAAACACCTGAAAAGCTCGCTGAGATCGTCAACGAAAGCAGTGAGTTCCCTATCACAGCGGAACAAGCGAAAAACGTGTTAGCGAGTAAGCCGAACCCATACCGATTAGCTCAACACAAATATTTATCAGCAGAAGAAGTGCCTGCTATCAACGATTTCGATGCTTTCTTCCCATATAACGACCGTGGCAACTTGCTTGCTCGCGAACAAGCAACAGGTCAAAACATCGTTTGGGGTACAGGTACACATACTCACACACCAGTAAACGTGTTTGCTTGGGGCCCTGCCGAGAAAATATTGCCAGTTTCGAAAATCATGCACCACTCAGAACTGGGTGAGTACATTAAACAACAAGTAAACTAGCCTGAATCTTTTTTGCTCGTTTCACTTAGCGCCCTTCGGGGCGTTTTTTGTTTTAAGCCTTTAAGCCTTTAAGCCTTTAAGCTAAGTGAGTAAGTGAGTTTTAAATTGAAGCAACACCAAATAGCAAAACAGCCGCTCAAGAGCGGCTGTTTTTAGAATACTTAGCGATTTGGGTGGTTCAAGATGTGGTCTTCCCAATCGACAACATCGATTTCGTATACCACTTTGTTACGAACACTTTCACCTGCAGCATGCATCTCTGATTTAGAACCTGTAATCAGTGGATGCCATTCAGGAATCGGCTTAGATTCTGATAGAAGACGGTAAGCACAAGTATCTGGCAGCCAATGGAATTCATGAATCTTGTCACGAGTCAGCTTCAAACACTCTTCACCTGAAGTGAAACGGTTCGGGTAGTCTTTGCAAGAACATGTTTTGTCGTTTAACCAGCTACACGCCACGTTGGTGTAGTACACTTCATCGCTATCTTCATCCATTAATTTATGTAGGCAGCACTTACCGCAACCGTCACAAAGTGATTCCCACTCATTCTCGGTCATTTGCTCTAGTGTCTTTTCTTGCCAAAATGGATTCGTCATAGGATTACTTCTTACTCTTTTACTGGGGTGCGTGTTATACCGTTAGCCCATAAAAAGTTCAAGGATAAAAATTGTTCATTATGTGATCCAATCAATAGCTGTCACTCCCATTATTTTTTGCTACTATCGCGCACCCTGTTATTTAGTGAGTTTAATTTGATGGAATGTCGTTTAGGTTGTGGAGCATGCTGTATCGCTCCGAGTATTACATCTGCTATTCCTGGAATGCCTAATGGCAAGCCTGCTGGCGTACGCTGCATCCAATTAAATGAGCAAGACCTGTGTAAATTATTCGGCCAACCTTCACGCCCTAAGGTGTGCCATCAGTTCAAAGCCTGCCCTATTATTTGTGGAAAGACGGACCAAGAAGCACTCGATAACCTTATCGAACTAGAAGCTATTACCTAAGATTTCTTTTCTAAATGCCCAAGATTTCACAACTTTGATAAATCTAAACTATCTTATTGATACTGGTACAGATTAATAAGGATAGTTATGAATAAGTATATCGCAGAAATGTTCGGTACGTTTTGGTTGGTATTAGGTGGTTGTGGTAGTGCCGTCTTAGCCGCCGCTTTCCCCGATGTGGGAATTGGTCTACTCGGAGTTTCCCTCGCCTTTGGTTTAACCGTACTCACCATGGCCTTTGCTATTGGCCACATATCCGGTTGTCACCTCAACCCCGCGGTTACTATTGGCCTCTGGACTGGCGGTCGCTTCGATGGCAAAGAGGTCGCACCTTACATTATCGCTCAAGTGATTGGCGGTATTATTGCGGGTGGCGTATTACTTGTTATCGCCTCTGGCCAAGCGGGCTTTGATGTTGTCGCGTCTGGCTTTGCCTCGAATGGCTACGGTGAGCACTCGCCTGGTGGCTATTCACTTACCGCAGCACTCGTCTGTGAAGTTGTCATGACCATGGTGTTCCTATTCGTGATCATGGGCGCTACCGACTCTAAAGCACCGGCTGGATTCGCACCTATCGCAATCGGTCTATGTTTAACCCTAATTCACCTTATCAGTATTCCTGTAACTAATACCTCGGTGAACCCCGCTCGAAGTACTGGCGTAGCTGTGTTTGTCGGTGATTGGGCTGTTTCGCAACTATGGTTATTCTGGGTTGCACCGATTATTGGAGCCGTGATTGGAGCCGTGATATACAAAGCAGTACGTGGGAAAGATTAAGCATTAAATAGATAAGATTTTAGAAAAAATAAAAAGCCGCTCAAATGAGCGGCTTTTTTAGATCTTATGACGACCGAGTAAGGAGTGCGAAAGCGTGGTGCCATCCACCAGCTCTAGCTCACCACCAACGGGAACACCATGGGCGATACGGCTAGCGTTCACTTCATGGGCATTACATAGCTCAGCAATGTAATGCGCTGTTGCTTCCCCTTCAACTGTCGGGTTGGTCGCTAGAATTACTTCAGTGATATCACCACGACGTAAACGGTAATCCAAGACATCGAGACCGATATCACTTGGACCGATACCATCAAGTGGTGAAAGATGCCCCATAAGCACAAAGTAACGACCTGAATATTGGCCAGTTGCTTCAATGGCTGCAATGTCTGCAGGGCTTTCAACTACACAGATTTGACCGTTATCCTGACGTTTAGGATTGGTACAAATGTGGCAAGTATCTTCTTCAGTAAAAGTACGGCACTCATTACAATGACCAATTTCAGTCATTGCTTGGCTAAGAGCTTCAGCCAACTGTAGGCCGCCTTTTCTATCGCGCTGTAACAAATGAAAGGCCATACGCTGCGCCGACTTGGGGCCAACCCCAGGTAGACAACGTAAGGCCTCCATCAAATGCTCCAGCATATGACTGGTACGCATATTTAACCGTTCTAACTTTTAAAGTAACGGCCTATTCAAAATAGGCCGTTGATCGAGACAAGTCTCTTATAAATAAGTCGCTTAGAAAGGCATTTTCATACCTGGTGGAAGTTGCATCCCACCAGTTACGCCAGCCATTTTCTCTTTTTGTGTCTCTTCAACACGACGAGCTGCATCGTTGAAAGCGGCTGCGATAAGATCTTCAAGCATCTCTTTATCGTCTTCCATTAGGCTTTCATCGATATCAACGCGACGAACACTGTGACTACCAGTAATCGTAACTTTTACAAGGCCAGCACCTGACTCACCTGTAACTTCCATATTTGCGATTTCTTCTTGAAGCTTTTGCATGCGCTCTTGCATTTGCTGGGCTTGCTTCATCATGTTGCCCATACCGCCTTTACCAAACATGTTATTACTCTCTGGTCTAATTGGTTTATTAAAATCATTTAAGCTACTAAGGGCTTAAATGGGGGTTAAAGCTCTGTGATTCAACCCCACGAGTTCAGTTCTCTGATTTGCTTTCCAAGGATGATATGCCCATCACTAAATGAAAGATGTACCTATCCTGATAGAACGTTGCATTGGAGAAACGTTATATTGGACGAACGCTATCTCTATCAAGCTCGGCAGCAAAACGTCTTTCGATAAACTGTACGTTGGCATCATTCTCCAAACTGGAAAACGCGTCTTTCAACTTGCTTTGATACAGCCTTTCTCTTAATTCTAGTGGCGTTTCTCCACCATCGCCGATTTCCACGCTCAAATGACACTCTTCTCCCAGTACAGCATTGAGCGACTGTAATAGCTCGCTTTGTGCACGGTCGGTATTCAAGTGGGCTTGGCTTGCTCTCAGCGTTAAGGCAATCGAAGTGCCATTTTTATCGAACACTGAGTTCAACGCTAACTGTTCCACAAGCTTCGCGGTCTCTAGCTTTTGAATCATGGCAGACCAGTCATCTTGAGCAATAGATTCTTTGAGCAATTTCTCGACCATTTCTGGTGTCTTAATATGCTCAAGCGCGCGCTTGATCTGAGTAGGTGTAAGCTCTTTGCTGACTTCTTTTACTACAGGTTTAGACGGTTTCCAACGATAAGGTTCATTATCATTGGTAACATTTTCTGTCGAAGAGGTCTTTAAAGAAGCTGGCGACACCCGCTCAGAACCACCGTGTTGCTGAGCAACTCGGTCAAGAACTGAAGTTTTAGCTGGTGTCGCTTTAGCCTTTTTTGGCGTTGAACCTTTGCTTTCTGGAGCTGCACTGCCTCTGCGTTGAGAACGTAGTTGGTGGCGTAAACCACTTACTGGCGATGAAGAGCGTGCTGGTTGTTCTTGTTGCGTCGGTTCAGCGCTTACCTGTTGAGGCTGGCTCTGGTTCGTCGCTTGATTCTGCTGTGGTGGCATTTGCTGAGTCGCAGGACTCATCGCTTGCTCCGCACCGTAGCTTGGACGTTCGTCATAAGCCGGTGGTGCGTCATACTGACTGTGCGGGTAATCCTGTTCTGGATAACCTTGGTTGCCTGAATGATCAGCGTAACCTTGCGAATCTGAATATTGTGCCGGGTTCTGTTGTTGATGTTGTTGCTGCTGCACAGGCTGCTGAACAGGAGCTTGTTGAGGCGCTTGTTGCTGCACTTGAGGCTGTGAAACCGCAGGAGCCTGAACTGGCTGTCTCGGAGCGGCCATTGACGCAGGTTGACTCACACGCTGAGCAACGCTTTGCGCTGGAGCCTGTCCTTGAGCTGCTGGTGCAGGGCTAGTCGACTCAGTCGAGATAGCCGTTGCACTAATTTGCTCTGCAGGTCTGAATGCCAACATGCGCAGAACCACCATCTCAATGCCAACACGAGCGGTTGGTGATAATGGTAGGTCTTGACGCCCTTTCAACACAATCTGATAGTACAGCTGGATATCTTGTGGACTCAGCGCTTTGCTAAGCAACTCTAGACGTTCAGCATCAGGCTGCGCTTTATCTAAAGTTGATGGCAGCGCTTGGTACATGGCCAGACGATGCAATTGGGTCGCAAGTTGACTCAATAACCCATCCCATTCCACGCCATTCTCGGCAAGACCTTGGATGCAAGCCATCGCCACTTGAGGCTGCTTACTGCTGATAGCTTCAAGTAGATGAATCGCTTGGTCAGTGTCCAGCGTACCGAGCATATGAGCAACAGTGTCCGTTTCGATATTACCGTTACCCAACGCAATAGCTTGGTCCGTGAGACTCAGCGCATCACGCATACTGCCGTCAGCAGCATGGGCAATCATACCAAGTGCACGAGACTCAGAGGTCACACTTTCTTGTTCAAGAATATGATCGAGCTGCTCGTGGATATTATCGACGCTAATCGGCTTGAGATGAAACTGGAGACAACGCGAAAGAATCGTAACCGGAAGCTTTTGTGGATCCGTCGTTGCGAGCAAGAACTTCACATACTCAGGCGGCTCTTCTAAGGTTTTTAGAAGCGCGTTGAAACTGTGTCTAGACAGCATGTGTACTTCATCGATCAGGTAAACCTTGAAGCGACCACGTGCAGGCTTGTACTGGACGTTGTCCAAAAGCTCGCGGGTGTCCTCTACCTTAGTTCGAGATGCAGCATCGATTTCAAGAAGATCAACAAAACGACCTTCATCGATCTCTTTACAGGTTGCACACTCACCACAAGGTGTTGAGGTAATGCCTGTTTCACAGTTTAGACCCTTAGCAAATAAGCGGCCGATGGTCGTTTTACCGACACCTCGAGTTCCGCTGAACAGGTAAGCATGGTGCAACCTGTTCTGGCTAAGTGCATTCTCTAATGCTGTTAAAACATGGGCTTGACCAACCACTTCTTTGAATTTGGTTGGTCGCCATTTTCGCGCTAACGCAAGATAGCTCATGAATAATTCCGAAAGGATTAGTGACCGTCGAATTCGCAGATGCTAAACACTTCAAGATCTAAACCTTGTAAGCGTTTTTCACCACCGATTTCTGGAAGGTTAATAACGAATGCAGCGTGCTCTACCACACCGCCAAGTTGACGGATCAACTTAGTTGTTGCTTCAATCGTACCGCCAGTTGCTAGCAAGTCATCAACCATAAGTACTTTGTCGCCTTCAACAATAGCATCCGTATGGATTTCTAACGTATCCGTACCGTACTCAAGCTCATAAGATTGCGCCACGACTTCACGAGGCAGCTTGCCTGGCTTACGAACAGGAACAAAGCCAACACCTAGCTCTAGAGCTAAAGGCGCACCAAACAAGAAACCGCGTGCTTCAGTACCCACGATCTTAGTAAAGCCCATGTCCTTATAAGTTTCCGCTAACAGTTCAATAGTCGCTTTGTACGCGGCTGGATCTTCCATCAAGCTTGTCACGTCACGGAATAAAATACCCGCTTTTGGGTAATCAGGAATGGTTTTGATGCTTGCTTTGATCAGAGCGATTTTTTCTGTGTTCATAATCTTATGCACTTCATTAGGCCGCTTTCCAAACTCTCACTAACGAGTCAAACACGTTAATGCACTGGATTAAGGAAAGGTACGATTGGTATTCATTGCAACGAGAGTCATAACTCTGATTGCTGAAATAATAAACGCCCGCTATTGAAGCAGGCACACTGGCTTAATGGTAGTGATTTTCTTTGCTGTCAGCAACCAACTCATGGGTTGGAAGTCGCATAAACCATGTGAGAAGAATAACAAGTACACAAATTAGGAAGGCCTTGACCCAAATGATCGGGGCAAAGTAG
Source organism: Vibrio sp. FE10 (assembly GCF_030297155.1). Classification (NCBI taxonomy): domain Bacteria; kingdom Pseudomonadati; phylum Pseudomonadota; class Gammaproteobacteria; order Vibrionales; family Vibrionaceae; genus Vibrio; species Vibrio apostichopi. Next base: position 2,754,771 of record NZ_AP028067.1, read on the forward strand.
ATCGATAACGCAAAACTCAACAAGATAAAGAATACGCCACGCGTTTTAACTTGTTTGGTCACAGCACCGTGTTGATACCAATTGTTCAATAACGGACCGAGCGTTTTATGCTCATGCATCCATTTGTGAACTCTAGGGTTGCTTCGCATGAAGCATGCGCTAGCAAGAAGAAGGAAAGGTGTTGTGGGCAGAACAGGTAAAACAATACCTAAAACCGCGAGGAATATACAAAGGCCACCAGCAATATTCAGGCTTATAACTCGAACGCTAATTGTGGCCTCCTTGAGCTAGCTATCATAGGTTGACTAAAATAACTTAACTAGAATGTTGCGTAACCATTGAATACACGAATCAACGTTAGTGTTGCTGGTAGCAATGGAATCATTAAAAATGCGGCTAAAAATCCGAGAAAATAGAATACATTAAACGGGTCTTTAAAGTCTTTGTTATCTGCCATGATTGCTTCTTATTTTTGTTAGTAAAGGTAAGTATCTGGCGAACCAAACCCGCTTTGCTAAATCGATATTTAACAAAAAAGGCATAGCCACACCATTTGCGCAACTATACCTTAATCAATTATTCACAAAAACCGAGGAAAAATAGGGTTAATCGGTTGACCCTTGATGGATATCTAAGCTGAAGCTCGCCGAACCCAGTAGGCTCAATGTCAACTGACATCCCTGCTGAATGGGCAGGTCTCGAGTAATGAAGTTCTTCTTACAGTTTTCTCCCAAACGCTCCCCTGCAGCAATATGTTGATTCAATTCACCATTTGACCATTGCCCATCTAAACCCGCAGGTAAAATAGAAATGGTTCCCTCAGCAAGATCGGCGACACCGAACAAAGCGTTAACTGGTGTTGAACACTTAGAGCATTGGATTCCTTTTTCTAGAATTTCAGCAATATCTTTGAGATCAGCATTAAAATCTTTGCGGTTTCTCAAGTAGTCATGGAACAGAGCTCTCACCAACAATGTGGTTGCAGAGCCTCCATTATCAGCAGACGACGAATCAACGAGGTAAAAAGCAAATTGCCCGTTCATCATCCACGCGTAGTCAAAAACAAGCGGCATCATTTCTGTCGACTGCAACAATCTATAGCTACAGCGCCACGAACCTTGCTTGGTGTCTTTTTCAGGTAACAACGCATGCAGCAAGTCTTTTGCAGCACTTGGGTTATCTTGTAAGTAATTTAGGTGCCAATGCAGCTCTTGGTCTTCAGGGATCTCTCCCCCATCATCGACACAAAACCATTGGCTCGAGAAATCTCGTTGATCTGAAATATTGTCGAACGAATCTTTTAATGTATTCGCTATCGCACTTCCTAAGTGGCCATGATCTTCCAAAGGCTTTGCTAGAAAGTCTTTGATACCAAAACGCAGTGCTTTTGCGACATCTGACATGTCATCGGTCCCTGATACAACGATCATAGGCAATGACGGGTACTCCAAGCTGAGCTCTTCTACTAGCTCGATGCCGTCCAAAATCGGCATTGATAAGTCACACACAATTAAATCTGGCGCTGAGTCTCTAAGTTTTTGCAGAGCGTCCAGTCCATTTTCAGCCTCAACCACTTTATAACCAATCTTATCTAAGTAAGCGCTGGTTATACGGCGAAAAATAGGATCATCATCAACCAACATAACGCATTTCTGGTTGGGAACTTCCTGAGCCGAGGTCATTACTGGCTGACTGTGAGTTTTGTACATAATCTATAACCTCACAAAACTAAGTCGAATTATTATTGTTATCCGTTCTAAGAACTAATATAAAACTTAGTAATAAAATGCTAAATACACAAATGTGCACTCTTTACTGGTAATTCGTGACGAGGGTTGGAATACTTGTAAATAGTGCAACGAGTTGACGTAACGCAAACATTGATCTCACTGTTACGTATAAATTAGATGAGATTGTAAACAAATGTGTCTGGATTTATGAAATTAGATGATTTAAACCTCTTTCGACTCGTCGTTGAAAATGGGAGCTACACCGCAACATCGCGCAAGACTATGATTCCGGTTGCGACCATTACACGACGCATCCAAGCCCTAGAAGATTCTTTGAACCTAAGGCTTCTCAATAGACACGCGCGTAAACTCTCTTTAACAGAGGCTGGCGAACGTTTTTTCAATGAATGCTCTCCGTTACTGCAACGTCTGTCTTCTACTGCAGAAGAGCTCACGGACGTGTGTAAAGGGGCTTCAGGGAAGATTCGTATTACCGCTCCCTCCAACCTGACTAAGCGCATGATGATGCCGATGTTCAGCGAATTCATGACTCAATACCCTGATATCAATATTGAGTTAATGATGAATAACCAAGCTGATCAGCTCGACCCAACAGAGTGGGATGTCATTTTCAGAGTCGGTCCGCAGCGTGACTCAAGCTTAATTGCCAGAAAGATCAGTGAGGTCAAAGACATTCTGATCGCAAGCCCAGACTATTTAGCGAAGAACCCAGCGCCAAGCCACGCAGAAGAACTGGCGAATCATTCTCTACTCAAAGGTTACCCACTCATTAAGTGGCAACTGAGTAACTCGAATGAAGAGACAGTGGTCAACAGCGAGAAAGGTCGTTTCAATGCGAATGCGCTTAATGTCGTGAGACAAGCCTGTTCTGAGGGCCTAGGTATCACCCTAATGCCTGATGTAATGATCCGTGAATACATTGAAGATGGCAGCTTAGTACAAGTCTTAGAAGACTGGAGTGCTAACCCTCGTGATATTTACATGCTTTATAACCACAAAGACCACCTGCCTGAGAAGGTTAGATTGTTTATCGATTTTGTGATCGCATACCACATTCACTAAGATTCAATCCCCTTCCCCGCAAACAAAAAAACCAGAGCCGATGCTCTGGTTTTTTATTATTCATTTTTTATGAGTACGCTAAGCGCCTTCGTTATGTAACTCTAGGTTAGCAAGATCTTGTTGAATCTCACGCTCAACCTTTGAATCGTCATTACGTAAAGAATCTAGGAAATCTAGGTACGCTTGGTCGATATCGCCCGTTACATACTCGCCGTTGAATACCGAAGTATCAAAACGAGAGATGTCTTGATTACCCATACCTACAGCAGAGATTAAGTCTGGTAGCGTTTGGAAGATCAAAGCGTCTGCGCCAATCTGCTTACAAATCGTTTCGTTATCACGGCCATGAGCAATAAGCTCAGTCGCGCTTGGCATATCAATACCGTAAACGTTCGGGAAACGAACCTCAGGAGCAGCAGAAACCATGAAGACTTTGCTTGCGCCAGAATCACGAGCCATCTCAATGATCTGTTCTGATGTCGTACCACGAACAATCGAGTCATCGACCAATAGAACGTTCTTACCTTTAAACTCCGAACGAATCGCGTTGAGTTTACGGCGAACTGACTTCTTACGCTGTTGCTGACCAGGCATGATAAACGTGCGGCCAACGTAGCGGTTTTTCACGAAACCTTGACGATATGGCTTATCAATCGCTTGAGCAATTCGTAGCGCGATATCGTTTGATGTTTCAGGAATTGGAATAACCACGTCAATGTCTAGATCTGCATACTCTTCTTTAATACGCTTACCTAACATCTCACCCATCTCAACGCGTGCGCTGTAAACCGAGATTTTGTCGATGAATGAATCTGGGCGTGCAAAGTATACAAACTCAAAGATACATGGGTTTAGTTGTGGGTTGTCTGCGCATTGTTTAGTGAAAAGCTCACCATCGAATGTTGCGTAGATAGCTTCACCCGGTGCTACGTCGCGCATGAAATCAAAACCAACAGCATCAAGTGCTACTGATTCAGATGCAACCATGTACTCTGTTTTACCATTAACTTCACGCTTACCAAGACACAGTGGACGAATACCATGTGGGTCACGGAACGCGATCATGCCGTGGCCGATGATCATCGCTGTCACTGCGTAAGCACCACGAATAGTGCGGTGCACGTTTGCAACTGCGCGGAACACATCTTCTGAAGTCACATTACCTTTAACCGTATCGATCTCATGAGCCAATACGTTCAGTAGAACTTCAGAATCAGACGTTGTGTTGACATGACGACGGTCTTTTTCGAACAACTTCTCACGAACTTCACTTGCATTCGTTAGGTTACCGTTGTGCGCCAACGTGATGCCAAAAGGAGAGTTTACGTAGAAAGGTTGCGCTTCAGAAGCACTCGAACTTCCCGCTGTAGGATAACGAACATGACCAATACCAACGTTACCTTGGAGGCGCTGCATGTGTTTTGCTTCAAAAACATCTTTAACTAAACCGTTCGCCTTACGCAGACGGAAACGATTGCTTTCTATGGTACAAATACCAGCGGCATCTTGGCCACGATGCTGCAATACCGTTAAAGCGTCATAAATAGACTGGTTTACAGGTGTTGAACCCACGATTCCAACAATACCACACATGTCCTAATCCTCGATTTTCGACATTAACTGGCGCTAGAGCGCGCCAGATAAGAAACTAGATGTTGCTTGTAAATGCTCAAAGAACGGCGCAATGATTCGGCTAAACTCCGGAACCAACTGCGAATTCTCCCACCACTCAGAACTTGGGAATGCAGTAAACGCATCCATGAAAAACAACACTGCTGAGACAATCAGAACACCACGTAAACCGCCAAAGACGACACCGAGGATTCTGTCTGTACCCGACAGGCCTGTTTTCTGAACTAGTTGACCGATGACATAGTTAACTAAGGCACCAACAACTAACGTTGCAACAAACAATGCTGCTATCGCAGTTCCGTTACGAAACATCTCATCTTCGATATTGGTGAAGTACATTGCTAATTTAGCGTAGTACTGGCTAGCAATAAAAAATGCTCCAAACCAAATAACTAATGACAACGCTTCTTTAGCGAAACCACGAACTAAACTGATCACGGCAGAGAAGCCGATCACGCCTAAAATGACAAAATCTAACCAATTCATGAATTCTTCATCTTAAGTTGGCGCGCATTTTAACAGAAAAAATGCTGACGCAAACGTTTTCTTATGGATTTAACGGTTTAAATTTGAGCAATTGGCCTTTTGAACCCGTAATTTTTTCTAATTCCTTAATTTGTCGCTCAAGTTTGGATTTAGAGACATCGGGACCAATAATTACTCGCGTAAAAGTTTTTTCTTGCTTCGTGTGGGCTTGGTAACCGCGCTTTTGTAGATCCTTAACCATGCTTTTTGCATTGTCAGCATTCTTCAAAGCCATCAATTGAATGAGCCAAGCACTATCTTGGTATTCATTTTTTTCAGGTACCGGTTTAACCACCACGGCCACTTTGTCTGCTTCTTTATTATTTGAAGCCGACGCGGTTTGGGTTTCTGAATTGCCACTTTCAATCACTTGCTCAACCGGAGAGTCCGGTAATGCAATCTGATCTTCAACAGGGTCGAGTACTTCAAAAACCTCAACATTACTATCAAGCTCAGGCTTAATCGGAATGCTTGCAAACTCCTCTTTATAATGGAGCTTCTTACCATCAAGCACGTCTGGCAATACGATAACGCCAATCGCGACTAAAATGATGGTGCCGACTAATCGGCTTTGGAATTTACTTGCCATTTAGTTTCCTTTTTTCTGCCAATGCTCCAAGACTTCTCCAACAGTATGGAAAGAACCGACCACCAAAACAACATCATCACCTTTAACAGCAGATAAAGCCGCTTCAAACGCTGCTACAGGGTTTGAATGCTGCTCAACACCTTGTGGGAGGCTTTGACATAATTCAGCTGCTGTTGCCGCACGTGGCCCTTGCAGTGAACCTGGGTACCAATGTGATGCAATTGGTGCTAATACTTCCAATGTCGCGGGAATATCTTTGTCATGAAGCATGGCGACTACAACGTGTAAATTTTTTCCTGCATACTTTTGAGTCACTTGTTGTGCAAAATACTCAGCAGAATGTGGGTTATGAGCCACATCTAACACAATCACGGGTTGGTCGCTAATTTGTTGCATACGTCCTGGAAGCTGCGCGTTGTTCAAACCGTTAACGACATTGACATCACTGATGCTAAGTTCTGAAGTCCCTAGCGCCATTAATGCAGTTGCCGCGTTCGGTAGCGGTAAGCTAGGAATAGGCAATGCGTCCAGTCGAAATGCACCGCTGTTCCAATTCCAGCTATCGCCGTTAACTTCGTAGGTATATTGAATACCCACTTGGTAGAACTCAGCCTTAATATCATCAGCATGTGCAGCAACCGTTGCCGGTGGCTTAGGTTGACCACAAATAGCGGGTTTACCACTACGATAGATACCCGCCTTCTCAAAGCCAATCACATTAATGTCATCACCCAGCCAATCAACGTGGTCGACAGCCAAGCTAGTGATTACAGACACGTCATGATCAACGATATTAGTCGCGTCTAAACGTCCACCCAGACCCACTTCTAATAGAACAACATCTACTGCTTCGGTTTGAAACGCACGTAACGCGGCTAATGTACCGTATTCGAAGAAGCTCAGGCTGATTTCACCACGCTCTTTCTCAATGAAGTCGAAAGATTGAACCATCTTTTCATCAGACAGATCTTGGCCGTTAATACGAACGCGTTCGTTATAGCGAATTAAGTGAGGAGAACTGTAGACACCAACGGAGTAACCAGCGTCCAATAGAATAGCTTCCATTAGGGCACATGTTGAGCCTTTGCCATTAGTTCCGGCAACGGTAATCACGTGTTTAGCAGGTTTGGTGAGGTTTGCCTTAGAGGCGACGGCCTGAACTCGGTCTAACCCAAGGTCAATAGCGCTTGTGTGGATGTTTGATAAATAATCAAGCCACATCTCTAATGAGGATGTGGCTTGAGGAATAGGTTGTTGACTCATCTAACTCATAACCATAATTAAGTAGGTTTGTTAGAAGGTACTTTACCCTTTTTCTGGCGCTTCTGGTACTTCATAAGTAGCTTCATTCGGTGAATCGTTCACAGAAACTACTAATGGCGAAGGCTGGTTGGTCATTTTAGCAACAAGGCTTGCAACGCGCTGACGCATCTCACGACGGTCAACGATCATGTCGATAGCACCGTGGTCAAGTAGGAACTCACTGCGTTGGAAACCTTCAGGAAGGTCTTCACGTACAGTTTGTTCGATTACACGACGTCCAGCGAAACCGATCAGTGCTTTTGGCTCACCGATGTTGATATCGCCAAGCATTGCCAAACTTGCAGAAACACCACCCATTGTAGGATCAGTCATAACTGAAACAAACGGTAGGCCTTTCGCAGATAAACGCTCTAGCGCAGCACTGGTTTTTGCCATTTGCATTAGAGACATAAGCGCCTCTTGCATACGTGCACCACCACTTGCAGAGAAACAAACCAAACCACAGTTGTTTTCAATAGCTGCGTCTACTGCTTTCACAAAGCGAGCACCAACAACAGAACCCATTGAACCACCCATGAATGAGAATTCAAAAGCACACGCTACGATAGGTAAACCAAGCAGTTCGCCTTTCATTGCAACTAATGCATCTGTCTCACCACTGTTCTTCTGAGCAGTAGAGATACGTTCTTTGTAACGCTTAGAGTCTTTAAACTTCAGTTTGTCTTGTGGCTCAAGATCAGCACCTAGTTCAACACGCTCACCTTTGTCTAGGAATGTATCCAGACGACGACGAGCTTTCATGCGCATGTGATGATCACATTTTGGACATACTTCTAGGTTACGCTCAAGTTCAGCATGGTAGAGAACCTGCTCACAAGAAGTACATTTTGTCCAAACACCCTCAGGGATAGACGCTTTACGAGATGTAACGATGTTGCTTTTTTCTAAAATCTTTTCAAGCCAACTCATGGAAGACCTTTTTGTTTCGATTCCTCCGCTTGATTGCGAAAGAAATAAATTTGGGAATTATGCGTGGGAATTAAAGCACATAAAACAGCGACTGTAGATAAAAAACTGGTTGTACCTATTTTCTCACGCTATTTTACGCACGAAACCGTAATAATTTTTGAACCTAAGTCTCACATTTAGTTCAAATTATCCGGTAAAAATAGAGGGCCAATTGGCTCTCGTGGTAGCTCAAAATGTTCAGGATAATCAACATCAACCAGATACAAACCTTCCGCTTTTGCGGTTGCGCCTGCTACTTTTCGGTCTTTAGCCTCTAAAAGCCACTGGATCCACTCTGGTTTCTGCTCACCTTTACCTACCGCAATTAAGCTGCCAGTAATATTCCTCACCATGTGGTGAACAAACGCATTCGCTTTAATATCGATCACTATGTAGTGTCCGTGACGCGTCACATTTAAGTGAATCATATTTCGCCATGGGCTACGAGATTGACAATGTGTCGCTCTGAATGAAGTGAAGTCGTTCTCGCCTAACAAGTACTGACCCGCTTCATGCATTTTTTTCTCATCAAGGTGACCATGGTAATGGCTCACTCCTGAATTAAGAATGCCTGGGCGCAGTGCATGGTTAAAGATAATGTAGCGGTAACGACGAGCGGTAGCAGAAAAGCGAGCATGAAAATCTTCATTCACTTCTGTCGCCCAACGAACAGCAATATCTTTCGGCATGTTGGCATTAGCGCCCATTGTCCATGCCACCATCTTACGATCGACATTAGTTTCAAAGTGAACGACTTGTCCCGTACCGTGAACACCGGCATCCGTTCGGCCTGCGCACATAACTTCTACAGGGTGATTCGCGACAACAGAAAGAGCCTTTTCCAATTCTTCTTGGACACTTTTCACGTCTCGTTGGCGCTGCCAACCAAAGTAGTGGGTACCGTTATATTCAATACCTAAAGCAATTTTCATGTTCTTGTTCTCTTTGAAAATGGGCGAGAAGTATATACGGAAATCAGTGCTACCCCAAATCGGATGGGGCTAAATCTGCCAATATTAAAAGAAAGGTCTGCAATAAAATAAAGGGTAGCCAATGCTACCCTTTACGTATCGTTTAATTTATCGGCCGTTAATCGTATCGATAAGATTCTTAGCCTCGCGGCGAATATCATCACTGCCGTCGACTATCGCTTCCTCTAAGAGCTTTATCGCTCCTTGTGAGTCACTCATCTCAATATAGATTTTCGCCAAATCAAGCTTACCAGCAGCCTCTGCATTGCTGTCGACATCATAATTACCAATGTCACCGATTACATCTGGGAACTCGTTAAGGCCAACATCCAGTTTTAACTCTTCGTCATCTGGATTAATCGCGTCTTCACCTTCTTGTTCCACTTGAGCCATCAGTTCATCAATCGTCATGTACTGCTTATCACGACTGTTTCCTGATTCGGTTAAGTTGTCTTGTTGTGCCCAATTCTCTTGCTTGATCTTAGGCTCTGGTTGTTGCTCTGCCGATGCCCAGATCTCTTGTTGATCATCAGGCACATCGTTATGCATGCTCGATTGTTGCTCGGGTGCTAAGTTAAAGCCCTTCCAATCCTCGCCACCCACTTCAAGCATCGCATCAATATCTAGCCCAGCGCTATCAATCGATGTGGCATCCAATGGTTTATCGAACATGTTGTCGACAGAGTCTTGAACGTCTTCTGAAAGCAACTCAGCCAGCGCTGTTTCATCAAAATCATCAAAACCTTCTAGAGGTTCGTCTTGCACCACTGTCGGCGCTGAGTTCGATTGTGCAGGCCCTGAATTTAATTCTGAAGCCGAGCTCTGTAACTCATCTGATTGTCCGAAAGCCGCCAGTTCAGGCTCTTTTGCATCTGATAAATCGTCTACGTCCGAGAAAGCGTCTGTATCTGAGAAATCATCAGCATGACTGAAGCTTTGCGGGTTTGAGAACAAATCATGTAGCGCGTCTTGCTCTTCGCCTTGTGGGCTAAAAGACGTTAATGGTGTTGGCTTCTCAGCAAACGCATCAGAGATAGCTTCATCTTCACCGTATTCAGGCAGATCAAGCACATCCAGTTCTACGTCTTGGTCTTCCGCTACCGGCTCAGCACTGCTTTGTTCAATATCATCTAAAACAGAGTCCGCTTTGGCGCTCTCTTCATCGTATTCTGGCAGATCCAGATCATCGAACTCAGATTTCTCTGTACCATCTGATAAGTCTTGCTCTAACTGAGCTTCATCAGGTTCGCTAACCACTTCCGCTAACGCATCGTCTTCACCAAACTCTGGAAGCTCGAAATCGTCGAAAGAGAACTCTTCTGACTCCACTGTCGGCTCTTCAGCTTTGATATCCGGAGTAACAGCGCTTGCTTCAGGGGCTAAAGCGCTTATTTCAGGTAGCGGGCTGACTTCAGGCTCAAGGCTATCTGGAGACTCTACAGACGTCGTTACAGGCTCTAACGGAGCTTGTATATCAGCGTCAGCAAAGGCGTCTTCTTCATTAAACTCAGGCAGCTCAAAGTCATCAAACGAGAATTCATCTTCGTCTTCTTGCTCTACCGCTTCAGCTTGTTCCGCGACGTCAGCTTGTGGTGCTGCTTCAACTTGCGGCTCAACATCTAATTGAGGTTCAGCGTCTAGTAGAAGTTCAACAGTAGGTGCTAGGGGTTCTGGTGTAACTTCAGCATCAACTTCTGCCAATGCGTCTTCTTCGTTAAACTCAGGAAGTTCAAAGTCATCAAAAGAGAATTCTTCTTCGCCTTCTTGTTCTACTTCCTCAACTTGTTCCGCCACTTCAACTTGTGGTACAGCTTCAATTTGCGGTTCAGAATCTAATTGAGGTTCAGCATCTAACAGAGACTCAACAGCAGGAACCACAGGTTCTTCCGTTACTTCATCAGTTTGTGCCAATGTTTCTTGTTGAGCCGTGTCATCTTCAATCAGCCAATCATCGTCTTCTGGCACACCGAACTCATTTGGAATGATTTCAGGCATATGCGCTGCACGAACTGGCTCTGGCTCTGGCTCTGGCTCTGGCTCTGGCTCTGGCTCTGGCTCTGGCTCTGGCTCTGGCTCTGGCAAGGATTCAACAACATCGTCGAGTTGATCGCTACCTTGAATTTTAGGTTCGAAGTCAAAATCAGAGTCAATGTTCGCTGGAGACTCTACATCGTCGATAGCTTCCGCTAACCAATCTTCAACCGTCTCTTCATCATCTTCGGAGATATCATTTAAAGACGATGGCGAAACTTCACTTGATACACTTAAAGCCGGTTCTAGAGCTTCATCTAATGGCATCTCAACGTCAGACACTGAGTTATCAGATAGCAGTGAATCTATATCCAGTTCATCGCTTTCATCAGGTGACATTGCTTCAGTTTGTGGAGTTACTTCAGCTGGTTGAATTGCTTCAGCCGATGGAATTACCTCATCAGCAGCTTGAGTTGATTCTGAAGGAGAATCGAATTCATCTTCTAAAACAAGATCTTCAGACCTTAAAGCTGGCTCTTCAACCGATGCTAATGCGTCGCTATCAGAAGACATCAACTCATCAATCAACGCTTCATCTGTTGTTTCTAGTGAGTCGTCAAGCAGCGCATCCGTTGCCGGTGCAACACCAAAGAGATCATCAATAAAGTCATCGCGATTAAAGTCTTCATCTTTTTCTGGTTTAACATCATCACTGTCTTGCGTAAGTTCCGACTCTAACGATTCTTCGTTAGCTAGTTCAGGTTGTGAGGTTTCACCGATGTCCGTTACTTGCTCAAGCTCGACTTCAGAAGGCTCTGTCGTTAAATGAGTAAGCTCAGCGTCTGAATCAAGGTCATCGTTAGCTTTGCCAAAATCTAAGGCAGCGTCCAACTCTTTATCAAACGCCTGTTCTTCTGATTCAAGCTCGTCTTCAATGCCACTTGTCAGTAAGTCATCAAACGGGTCCAAAGATTCTGATTTCGGTGCGTCAGCTTCATCTGTTGAAAGCGCATTATCTGACAATTCACTATCAAGGAAATCATCTAGTAAGTCAGTACTCTCAGCGTCGAGTTCGAAGTCATCATCAGAATCCCCGATTAGTTCATCCAAGGTTTCTGTGCTGTCTTCGCTGATATTCAACTCATCATCAGTCGACAAACCTGAAAGCTCTTCCAGTTCAGATAGAGCATCGAAACCAAGCGGTTCATCTTCAGACTCTTGGTCTGATTCACTGTCCAACATTTCGTCAAGCAGATCGGTAGAATTGCTTAAATCAACGTCGTCCCCTTCAAGTTGCTCATCAAGCAGATCAAGATTAGGAATATCAAGTGGTGGTTGTTCTGAAGCTGGCGCGCTCTGAGGTTGATCAGATAGTGCGGAGTCATCTTCGTTTTCTAGTGGCTGTTCAAACTGAGCCAAAATATTTTCGATGTCATCATCAGACGCTAAGCCGCTATTCAGGCTTGAGCTAATCTCATCATCGTTATCAAGGTCAAACGGGTCATTACCTTGTTCATTTTGCGCTGCAACTTGAGCAAAGATATCGTCAATATCATCATTGGCTGTCGGTGCCGCTGGCTCAGGGTTTTGTTGTTCAGAGATTAAGGCATCGATATCAAAATCATCGGTACTTAAATCGGTTGAAGCTGAACCACCCTGCTGCTCAGAGATAAGAGCATCAATGTCGAAATCATCGGTCGCTGACGTGCCAATAGCTGGAGTCACATCGTTTTGTTCTTCCGATATCAAGGCATCAATGTCAAAGCTGTCATCGTCTTCGTCATCAAGCGCGAATAAATCATCCAATAACGATTGATCTAGTTCATTCGAACCTAAATCTTCCGTTGCTGATTCTTGAGCGAGTAGAGCTTCGATATCATCGGCAGACATTGGATTATCATCAGAAAGATCGAAATCACCTTCATCGGAATCCAGCGCACTTTCAGCCGTTTCGTCTAACGCACGCTCCATCTCTTCGAGGCCAAGCGCTTTCTCTTCACCATTAACGCTGATGCCATTGCTGCTGTCTAAATCAAGATCATCAAAGTTCGTATCTAAGTCGCCGTTTTCTCCGATGCTCGCAAATGGGTCATCGTCTTCACCATCTAGGTTGAAGTCCAAATCAGCGTCATCTAAGCCAGCAAAGATATCGTCTTCTTGGGCAAGTGCTTCATCGTCAAATAACTTGTTAGCATCATCCTCGGTACCAAACAATTCATCATCGAGAGACAATTCGTTATCAAGGTCGTCCATTTCATCGCCTAAGGTGATTGGCGCGACACTGCTTGGTTGAGGCTGAATAGGTTGTTCTTGAGTTGTTTGTTGCTGCTCATCGTTTTTAGAACGACGACCTAACAGCATCACAATGATCAGACCAAGCAACAAGCCAGGAATAATCGCAAGTGCGGCAACGAGCCAACCATTAGACAACAGCTGATCCATGGCACTTGGCGCCATTTTTTCGATTTCAGCGTTCTTTCTTTTCTCTTCCGCGAGTAACTTTTCAACTTCGCTACGTATACGGTCTTCATCACTGAGTTCGGTCTTTAGACCATCTACTTCAGACTGAACATTCGATAGCATCAAACGAAGTTGGTGGTTTTTCTCTTCCAGAGATAACAGCTCAGTTTCAGAAAGCTCTAGCTGCTTCTCAAGGTGGTTCATTTCCTTGGCACCCGTTAGCGGCTTATTACTAACTATCTCTTTATTACCAATTATCGATTTATCGACAACTTTAGGTTCGCTAACCTTGGCTGTAGATTGTGCATCTTTAGGTGCTACATCAGTACGACTTGGTGCTTGAGTGTTTTTTGGTTTGGCGGCAGCCGCTTTTGTGGTCGGCTTATCAAGCTTCGCGAGATGCGAGTTCATAATATTGATGGCTTGCTGCGTTGAACTTGCGCGAGTTTGTTCTAAAGAAGGCACACGTAAGTTGCTGGCAGGCAGCAGGCTATGGATATTCTGGTTTTCAAACGCTTGTGGGTTTAAGCGATAAATTGCCAACAGGGTTTGTTGGACTGAAACGGAACTATCAGGGCGTAAATTTGAAGCAATAGACCATAGCGTTTCTGAGTCACGAGTTGGACCATAGAAACGAGAAGGCTCAGCGCTATTTGATTGCGCTCTTTGAAGAGGTTCTGAAAACGTAGGCGCTGATTGTATCTGGCCATTAGGCCCTACAACTCGAATGGAATCTGCACGAACAACGGAAATCTGAGTCGCAATGATAAAGGCAAAAGGCATTAACCACGGCTTGAAAATTTGAAACATAAAAGGCTCAGCTAGGTGCTTAAATTCGGAAAAGTGATGATCTATTAAATATATCGGATAAATGACGTAAAACTATAGAGATGAAAACAAAAAATGTGTTGCAGCAACAATATTCGCAGCAATTTCACACAATTTGACTAACAATATTTTCAATCGATTAAAAAAGCCCCACTAAAGAGTGAGGCTTGATAATCAAAGCAATGAAGCTTAGAAGTAATCGCGAATAAGCAATTCTGCGATTTGAACTGCGTTGGTTGCTGCGCCTTTGCGTACGTTATCAGCGACTACCCACATGTTCACACCGCTGTGATGGCTGATATCGTTACGAATACGACCAACCATTACGTGATCTTTACCACCTGCATCACGAACTTGAGTTGGGAAGTCTAGCGCTTGGAATACTTCAACACCTTCTGTGTTCTCTAGAAGCTGAACCACTTGCTCAGCAGCGATTGGCGCACGAGTCTCGATGTGTAGAGATTCAGCGTGACCGTAGAACACAGGAACACGAACACAAGTCGGGTTCACTGTAATTGAAGAGTCAGCAAAGATCTTTTGAGTTTCCCAAACCATCTTCATTTCTTCACGTGTGTAGCCGTTCTCTGTAAATTCATCGATTTGAGGAATACAGTTAAACGCGATCTGCTGTGAAAATGCTGACTTGTCAGCTGGCATGCCGTTAAGAAGCTTAGCAGTTTGACCTGCAAGTTCATCGATACCCGGCTTACCTGCACCAGACACAGATTGGTAAGTTGAAACGTTAATACGCTCAAGACCCACTTCATCGTGAATTGGCTTAAGTGCTACTACCATCTGAATAGTAGAACAGTTAGGGTTCGCGATGATGTTGCGGTTGCGGAACTCAGCAATCGCTTCAGGGTTCACTTCTGGCACAACCAGAGGAACATCGTATTCATAGCGGAAACGTGATGTGTTATCGATAACAACCACACCTTCGTCAGCCGCAATTGGAGCCCAACGTTCTGAAAGCTCGCTACCTGCAGAGAAAAACGCAATATGTACTTGAGACCAATCGAAGTCTTCTACATTTTGTACTTGTATTGTTTTGCCGTTAAAACGGGAAGTTTTGCCTTCACTACGTTCACTTGCTAGTAAGTGCATTTCACCGACAGGGAATTTACGCTCTTTAAGTACTTCAAGAATGGTTTCACCAACCGCACCAGTCGCACCTAAAATAGCAATATTAAATTCTTGGCTCATTGTTTCTCTCTTTTATAAAGTTGGCTTTACCATAAAACCGAGTTTAGATAACGGCGTTAAATTACAAGATTCGTCGCCAGTTAACTCGACTGCACTGTACTCTCTGCGGTCCCAATATTCTTTACGCATCTTGTCAAAAGAACCCGGCGTAGAGATATTGCGACGGAATAAGGCGTCATCTTTGCGCACATCATAGATCAACTGAGTCAAATTGTGCAGTGTTGCTTCATCCCAAGCTCTATCTAATTTCATTTGAGGAACAGGCGCGATAGGAAGTAAGTCACTCGCATAAGCACGTAACTCGTTGCCTAAAAACTCACAATAGCTGTTAAAGATCATGGTGGTACCACGCGCTTTACCTTCTAAACCGTAGCCAGCAACGTGTGGAGTTGCAAAGGCCAACAGTGGAAGTAATTCCATATCAACTTCTGGTTCAAATTCGAATACGTCTAACGCAGCAGTGAAACCATCGGCTTTTTGCAGACGAGCTTTCAACGCTTGGTTGTCGACAATCGGGCCACGCGCAGCATTAATTAGGATTTGATCTGCACGGAAGTTATTCAGCACTTTTTCGTTGATCATGTGGTGCGTTGGAAATTCGCCCGTTTTGGTGATAGGCGTATGCAAGGTAATTACGTCAGATTGTTCTAGCAACGTTTCAAGGTCGGTGAACTCACGAGCATCACCCTCTTGTTGTTTTAGAGGATCGTTCAGCAGTACTTTGATACCAATGCCTTCAAGGCATTTTGCTAAGTAACTACCCACTTGACCAGCACCAACAATACCTACTGTTTTGTCAAAAACAGAAAAGCCTTGTTGCTGAGCCAGCACCATCATCGCACTGAACGCATACTCAGCCACTCCCACCTTGTTACAGCCAGGCGCTGCGGTGAAGAAAATGCCACGCTCTTTCATCAATTCTTGGTCAACGTGATCCATACCCGCCGTTGCGGTTCCAACAAATTTAAGCTTGTTCGCTTTGCTGATCAGCGCTTCATTGACCTTAGTCACCGAGCGAATCATCAGAGCATCTACGTCAACAAGATCGTCAGCGGTTAGCGTTCGACCGGACTTCATTGTCACTTCACCTAGCTGGCTAAAAAGCGCTTCAGCATAAGGCATATTTTCATCGATTAAGATTTTCATTGGGAAGGTACTTTCGTTGGGGTCTGTCGACCTTAAATGTGAATTGAAATGATTGTGCAAAATTCCACACACGGTGTCGAGTAGCAATTGGAATACATTATGAATAAAGGGCTGAATCACCTAGCCTGCACAAACAAGAACTGGATTAATCGTCGATACCCAAAATCAAAAGGCTAAAATCAGAAGACCAAAACGAAAAATGCCCGATTGAATAAACAATCGGGCAAACATCCAGAACAAAAGGATCCTATCTCGCTCTCCAGGAGACAGAGTCTTGCGTCTGTTCAACCAGTAGTAACTAAGTCACTACTGATCAAGCTCTGGAAACCTTTCAACTTTTAAAACTAAGCTTAAAAGCTACTTTCTAAAGCGAAGCTTAAAAAAACCATGTTTAAAAAGCTATGTTCTGATGGTCATGATTACTGGGTGACCTGTGCGTGTTGAATCTGCACTCACATCACCCATTAATGATTAACCTTTTATTAATTTAACCTTGGCTTCAATTAACCTTGGTATTTTTTGATTACTAGCGTTGCGTTCGTACCACCGAAACCAAAGCTGTTAGACATAACCGTTGTTAGCTCTTGTTCACGAGCTTCCGTTACGATGTCTAGGCCTGCGCCTGCTTCGTCTAGGTTTGCAACGTTAATGCTTGGTGCGATAAAGCCGTTATCAAGCATTAGTGTTGAGTAAATTGCTTCGTGTACACCAGCTGCACCTAGAGCGTGACCTGTCATCGCTTTAGTTGCTGAGATTGCTGGGCTGTTGCCGCCAAAGACTTCTTGGATAGCGCCAAGTTCTTTAACGTCACCAACAGGAGTTGAAGTACCGTGAGTGTTCACGTAGTCAACGCCGTCAACGTTTTGCATTGCCATCTTCATACAACGAACCGCGCCTTCACCAGAAGGAGCAACCATGTCGTAGCCATCTGAAGTTGCGCCGTAACCCACGATCTCGCCGTAGATTTTTGCGCCACGAGCAACTGCGTGCTCAAGTTCTTCGATAACTAGCATGCCGCCGCCACCAGAGATAACGAAACCGTCACGGTCTGCATCGTAGGTACGAGAAGCAAGTTCAGGAGTGTCGTTGTACTTAGTAGAAAGTGCGCCCATTGCGTCGAACATCATAGTCAGAGACCAATCCAGTTCTTCACCGCCACCAGCGAATACAACGTCTTGTTTACCCAGTTGGATAAGCTCCATTGCGTGACCAATACAGTGTGCAGATGTCGCACATGCAGAACTCATAGAGTAGTTCACGCCACGGATTTTGAATGGTGTAGCAAGACAAGCAGAAACCGTAGAAGCCATTGTACGTGGAACCATGTATGGACCAACGCGCTTAACGCCTTTTTCACGGATGATGTCTACAGCGTTAACCTGGTTTAGAGATGAAGCACCACCTGAACCCGCAACGATACCTGTGCGGTCATTAGATACTTGATCTTCAGTTAAACCAGAGTCAGCAATTGCTTGCTCCATTGAAAGATATGCGAATGCCGCTGCATCACCCATAAAGCGCATTTTTTTGCGATCGATATGGTCAGCAGGGTTCATTTTCAGGTTACCCCAAACTTGAGAGCGCAAGCCATTTTCCTTGAACTGCTCTGAAGCGGTAATACCTGATTTACCCTCTTTCAGTGATGCTAAAACTTCTTCGACGTTGTTACCGATACTTGAAACAATACCCATACCGGTGATTACGACTCGTTTCATGTGACATTCCTATAATTCTAAATTCAGCTAGATGATAACTAAGAAGCCTAACAAAAGTGGTCAGCTTTCCTAGAAATTCGTACAATCCCTACCAACATATCGCTTCAAATCACAAAATGATAGATTTTATGACTTCAATTACTAATGCAGAACTGGAATGGAATGAGTCTGGCACGCCAGTTTCAGACCAATTTGACGACGTTTACTTCTCTAATGTTAACGGTTTAGAAGAAACTCGCTACGTCTTTTTAAAACAAAACCACCTTCCAGAGCGTTGGGTTGAACATCAACAACGCCGTTTTGTGATTGCTGAAACCGGTTTTGGTACAGGTTTAAACTTTCTCGCAGTCTGGCAATGGTTCGATGCTTTTCTTAAAGATAACCCACAAGCTATGACCAAAGAGTTACATTTCATCAGTTTTGAAAAATATCCTTTAAATAAAGATGATCTGATCAAAGCGCACCAATCTTGGCCAGAATTAGCCCAGTATGCGACGCAACTCCAAGAACACTATCCGATTGCTCTGCCGGAATGTCACCGCATTGTGTTGGGCGATGGCGCGATCACACTCGATTTATGGTTTGGTGATATTAAAGATTGTATGCCAAACGTGCCGACCCCGCAGGAAGGTTTGGTTGACGCTTGGTTCTTAGATGGCTTTGCGCCAAGTAAGAACCCTGAAATGTGGAA
Source organism: Vibrio sp. FE10 (assembly GCF_030297155.1). Classification (NCBI taxonomy): domain Bacteria; kingdom Pseudomonadati; phylum Pseudomonadota; class Gammaproteobacteria; order Vibrionales; family Vibrionaceae; genus Vibrio; species Vibrio apostichopi. The sequence goes on from NZ_AP028067.1 coordinate 2,773,586, forward strand.
TCAAAACCTATTTAACGGCATGGCCAAACTGGCAAAACAAGATTGCAGCTGTGCAACGTTTACTGCTGCTGGTTTTGTTCGCCGCGGTTTAATCGAAGCTGGTTTTGCGATGAAGAAAGTTAAAGGCTTTGGAACTAAGCGGGAAATGATTGCCGGCCGACTTGATGAGAAGCACGCTCACACCAACATCAAACCTTGGTATGGCTTAGCTCAACACAGTGATTCACAAGATATCGCCATTATTGGTGGTGGTGTTGCCAGTGCTGCGCTTGCAAAAACATTAAGCCGACGCGGTAAAGACATCACGCTTTATTGTGAACACCAACAAGCCGCAGGAAATGCCTCTGGTAACAACCAAGGTGCGATTTATCCGCTACTCAGCGAAGCGACATCCAATGTTTCAAGAATATTTGGCCCAGGCTTATTGTTTGCCCGCCAATTTATCAATCAAGCAGCGCAATCGGTGAACTTTGATCACAACTGGTGTGGCGTGAATATCTTGATGTGGGATGAAGGTTCAACTAAAAAGCTCAACCGCATGTTGGAAGGCAATTTCCACACAGACTTGATCCAGCGCTTAACGCCCGAACAAGCGAACGAAAAGATTGGCTTACCGGTTGATAAAGAGAGTGTTTACTTCCCATTGGGTGGTTGGTTAAGTCCTCTTCAACTTACTCAAGGTTTGATTGGTAAATTAGAAGAAACCAACCAAGTAAGCGCGCACTATCAACACCAAGTGACGCAACTTGAGTGGTTAGAAGCAGAGCAACAATGGCTACTAACAATTGAGACACCTCACGGTGAAATTCAAACTAAGCACGACCAAGTGGTTGTCGCGAATGGACACAAGTTCACTCAATTTGAACAAACTCGTCCCGTACCTCTGACGCCAGTTAAAGGGCAAGTGAGTCATATCCCGACCACAGAAAATCTCAGCCAGCTAAAAACGGTGTTGTGCTTTGATGGCTACTTAACGCCACAAAACCCAAATAACGGCCACCACTGTATTGGCGCGAATTACGATAAAACCAATATCGACCAAGAGTTTGATATTGAGGTTCAGCAACATAATGGCGAGCGCTTACACGGGTCGCTACCAGAGCAAGCGTGGACCAAAGATGTCGATACCAGTGGCAACTTAGCGCGCCAAGGCATCCGCAGCGTGAGTCGAGATCATCTACCATTTGTCGGTAATGTGGGCGATTTTGAATCCATCAAAGAGCAATATCAGAATCTGCACAACTTTAATCCGCAGCGTGATGCTATTGACGGTATCGAACCTGTTACCAGCTATCCGAACTTATTCTGCTTTATCGGTTTAGGTTCACGTGGTTTGAGCTCTACTCCTCTTTTAGCTGAAGTCTTAGCCTCACAAATTTGTGGCGATCCTCTCCCTCTTCCGGTTGATGTGCTCGAAGCCATTCATCCAAGTCGAATGTGGATAAGAAGATTACGCAAAGGCAAAGCGTTAACAGAAGGTTGGGTTTCAACGAAACAAGCCAGCGCGGAATAGTCGATTCTAGACTAGGTCTAAATATTCAAATAAGTGTTAGGCCGTGTTCATCTTACGAGCTTATTTTTGCAGCGAAAGGCCAACATGATCTAGTACGACCCAAAAAACAAAGCCCGAGCATCTCTCAATGCTCGGGCTTTGTTTTTTTAATCTTGTTTACGTCGCTGCTTCTTATTCCAGAGCAGTTCGTTACTTTGCAGCGGCGCGTAACTTTACATCAGCTGGCTACTTTGCAGCTATTCGCTTTACTTTCCGCTTTTACAGCTTAGCAATCGCGTCTTTAATTTGAGCGGCAATCTCTTCATTGCTGATTGAACCCGACTCAAAATCAAAATTATCGTAGAAGCTAGGTACTGACAACGATGCTTTAACGTTACCGCCAAAGTATGGCGCTGAACCTGTCGCTGCGCCAAGTACCGTTTGTGCGCCACCTGGGCCTGGTGATGTCGCTAGGTAAACCGCAGGCTTCTCACCAAACACTGAACGTTCAATACGTGTCGTCCAATCAAATAGGTTTTTGTACGCTGCAGGATAGTGGCCGTTGTGCTCAGCGAAAGAGATAACAAATGCATCCGCTTCTGCTAGGTCACGCAAGAATGCTTGAGCGCCTTCCGCTTGGCCAATCTCTTTTTCAGTGTCTTCACTAAACATAGGAACGTTGTAATCGTTGATGTTTAGAACTTTGACTTCAGCACCTTCAATCAAGTTAGCTGCGTAAGTTGCTAGAGTTTTGTTGATAGAGGTAGAGCTGGTGCTTGCGCCGAATGCGATAACTTTCATGATGTGACCTTTTCTGTGATTCCGTTAAGTGGGATTAGAATAACGTAGTCAGAAAATGGAACCATCACAAGGATTGAACGGACTCATTCAAAAATTTCGAATGAGTCTCAAATTATCGGTTCGCTCAAAAATGAGGAGGGAAAGTAGTGAGCGAATAATGTTGGGCGAATTACGGTAGACGAATAATACTAAACGGCTAAAGTTACGCTTGGTTTTGCAGCTCAACCCAAAGGTCATTAACGATCGTGCGATCGGCTGGCGTCAATTCAGAACGCGCGTCTTCTAAGCTCTTCTCAATACGCAATTTAACTTCTGCTACGTCTTCAATACCGTCTTCTTCACATGAAGCCACTGAAAGAGAAATATGACCACGTAAGTAACCACCAGCAAACAGTTCATCATCTGATGCGTTTTCAATGCGAGCATCAATTACTTCAAGTAGTTTTTCTTCAAATTCGATAATCATAATATTCTCTTATTTCACAATAAATTGGCTAGCACATAAAGGTTCTACATCGTAGAAGCTGCGCAATGCTTCAGAGAGCATTTTTACGCGAGGCGGTAGGCCAGCTTCAAAGATACCCATGACTTCGCTGTGTACTTTATTCATAAAGGCCAAACGATCTGGCTCAAAATCGCCGTGTAGATTGTCACAGCTGACATTAAAAGGAAAGCCTGCGCTCGTCGCAATGATCCATTCATACGCTTGCGGGCGAATTTCCACCTTTTCAAACTCGGCTTGAACCGACTCAGTGCGACCATCAGGCTCATACCAATAGCCAAAATCTTCCAGCAAACGACGTTCAGGGCCAGCAACACACCAGTGCGCTATTTCGTGCAGCGCAGAAGCGTAAAAGCCACGTGCGAAGACAATTCTGTGGTGTGGGATATCATCATCGGCCGGCAAGTAGATAGGCTCGTCAGCGCCTAGCTCCAATTTAGTATTAAAGCTGCCATAAAAAGTCTGATTAAAAATATCGATAATGTCGGAATATTGGTGCGTCATAAAGCTTGCTTGAAATGAAATAAACACGCGTATTTTGCTTTGTTTTGTCGGCTTGGTAAAGCCCCTATCAGGCGTAATGTTAACGACACCAGTGCTCTCCACCAGCACAAAGGCACCTACCTCTGCGATCGATAACCTCAAGTTACTCCAATTGATTACTTCAGCTAATCTGAAACCTCGATTCACGGTACAAATATTCATTCGTCAAAGCCCGTTTTTACTACTACACTCGCGCTTCATTTTTATATCCCCAAGGCCTATAACTCTCAAATTTATAGACCTAAATAATAGAGCTACAGCAATGCTACTAAGTGTTTTGTATATCATTGGCATCACGGCAGAAGCCATGACCGGCGCTCTCAGCGCTGGCAAACAAAAAATGGATTGGTTTGGTGTAATGCTGGTTGCGAGCGCAACAGCAATCGGCGGCGGTACAGTACGAGATATCCTACTTGGCCATTACCCTTTAGGTTGGGTTGAAAACCCAGAGTACCTCGCGATCACTTGTGTGGCAGGTGTCATCACGACCGGACTGGCTAAATGGGTAATCAAGCTAAAAGGGTTATTCATTCGTTTGGATGCGCTGGGGCTTATCGTATTCAGTATCATTGGTACTAAAGTGGCGATGACCATGGGTCTGCACCCTATGATTTGTATGGTGTCTGCATTGGTCACTGGCGTGTTTGGTGGCCTGCTGCGCGATCTTATCTGTCGTCAAACGCCACTGGTTTTGCATGAAGAGTTGTACGCATCTGTCGCCCTTGTCGCTTCAGGTTTATATCTAGGCTTGCTTGAGATTGGCATTAACGACGTAACAGCAACGATTGTTACGCTTGTGGTTGGCTACTTGCTGCGTATGGCGGCCGTAAGATTCAAATGGCGCTTGCCTTCGTTCCAGCTTGACCCGGAAAGCTCTGTGCATTAGATATTCTCAATGACGCAGAATATAAAAAGGGTTGCTTCATTACGAAGCAACCCTTTTTTGTTTCTATCAAATCAGTTTCAATTCTGTTCTGAATAAAACGAAGCAGAACTAGATTTTTGGCGTTTCTGTTGTCACACCAAAGTTTTGACCACGATGACGTAGCAAGTGATCAAGCAAAACAATCGCTAGCATCGCTTCTGCGATAGGCACTGCGCGAATACCAACACATGGATCGTGACGACCTTTCGTGATTAGCTGCGTTGCTTCACCATCTTTAGTGATGGTGTCACCAGGAACAGTAATGCTTGATGTTGGTTTAAGCGCAATGCTTGCCACAATATCTTGGCCAGTAGAGATACCACCTAAGATACCACCAGCGTGGTTACTGCTGAAACCTTCTGGAGTTAATGGATCACGGTGTTCACTACCGCGCTGATTAACGACATCGAAGCCATCACCAATCTCAACACCTTTCACCGCATTGATGCTCATTAGAGCGTGCGCGATGTCTGCATCTAGACGATCAAAGATTGGCTCACCAAGGCCCACAGGCACTTTAGTCGCAACCACTTGAATCTTCGCACCGATCGAGTTGCCTTCTTTTAGCAAGTCACGAATCAGTTGGTCAAATTCCGGTACTTTGTCGGCATCAGGACAGAAGAAAGCGTTGTTTTCAATCTCGTTCCAATCCACTTTATCAATTGAGATATCACCCATTTGAGAAAGGTATGCTTGGATTTCAACACCAAATTCTTGTTTCAGGTATTTCTTCGCAATCGCACCTGCCGCAACACGCATTGCAGTTTCACGAGCAGAAGAGCGACCGCCACCTCGGTAATCACGCACACCGTACTTTTGATGGTAGGTATAATCAGCGTGGCCAGGGCGGAACTTGTCTTTAATTTCGGAATAGTCTTTAGAGCGTTGGTCTGTGTTTTCAATCAATAGACCAATAGAAGTACCCGTAGTTTGGCCTTCAAATACACCGGATAGAATCTTTACTTCATCCGCTTCACGGCGAGCCGTTGTATAACGAGAAGTACCAGGGCGACGACGATCCAAATCTCTTTGAAGGTCTGCTTCGGTAATTTCTAATCCTGGTGGGCACCCATCTACGATACATCCTAGTGCGATACCGTGACTTTCTCCGAACGTAGTCACGCGGAAATGTTGTCCGATACTGTTTCCTGCCATTACTTCCTCTAAATCAGCCATCAATCAGAAGGTTTGATTCCTAAACCAACCAGCTAATAGCTTTACTTGTCTATTCTTCATGAATTCATAGTGGCTTTATTACCAAATGATGTAAACCCCAAAAAACGAACAATTTTAACTTTCTATTACATGAGCCGAATGAAATGAATAACGAAGGAAATGAGTCGCGCATAAAGAGCCGTGTTTTTAGTATGCTCGAAAGGCAAAAAATCAATACCTTTGCCCTTTCCGGTTTATCGCCTTTAAACCAAGTCAGTTATTAAACCAAGTCAGTCATTTTTCCCTCGTAACAAGGCCAGTTAACAAAGGTTAATGAACTCGGTTTAAATACTCTCTATGTTGTAGCCCACAATAATAAGGAGAAGAATAATGATTGAGTGGAGAGTTAAAAAATTTGCGGATCTGTCTGTTCAAGAGCTCTATGATTTCTTGCAACAAAGAGTCGACATTTTTATCGTCGATATGAATACGCCATACAGCGATTTGGATAGCAAAGATAACCACCCAGAGACTTATCACGTCATGGGCTATGAGAACGAACGCCTTGTCGCTTATAGCCGAATTATGGCTCAGAAGCTGGGATACCCAATTGATGTTCTTCCTCTGCTGGATTCTGATGCGAATGATGTGTGTATCGGACGAGTGATCGTAGCAAAGGATTATCGAGGTAAACAGATTGGTAACCAGCTGATGCAAGTGAGCTTTGATGCAACCCGCGAGGTGTACCCTGACTGTTCAATTTTTATTTCGGCACAAGCACATCTCAAAGACTACTATGGTAAATTCGGCTTCGACGTTGTTACCGAAAGTTACTTGGAAGACAGGTGCAGTATGTTAGGTCTTAGATATACCCCACAGCTTGTTGCAGTTTAGCAAAAGCCGAAAGACGGAGACATCTAAATGCAAAACATGGTATTGATCGATTAAGTCGTTCTGAAATGCAAAAAACCCGACAACTCAGAGAGTTATCGGGTTTCTTTAAATAGTGGTACGCCCTGAAGGATTCGAACCTTCGACCACCTCCTTAGAAGGGAGGTGCTCTATCCAGCTGAGCTAAGGGCGCGCTACAGGAAAGGATTATACGAATTCGAATCAGTAAAGCAACGGCTTTGTGTAACATTCTGATCCAAGTGAGTAAAAAAAGGGCAATGAGATTATAAGTGTTGGAAAATAGACCAAAGCAAACGTTTGCTTGATGGTAATCAAAAAGATTTTCTGGAATAATGCGCCCAAAACATCAGCCACTAACTTGAATATCAATACTAAGGAAATTCATGACTGCTCAAAATATTGATGGAAAGCTAATTTCTCAAACCGTTCGCTCTGAAGTTGCGGCACGTGTAAAGGCTCGTACAGAAGCTGGATTGCGCGCTCCGGGCCTAGCGGTAGTTTTAGTGGGTGAAGACCCTGCCTCTCAGGTTTACGTTGGAAGTAAGCGTAAAGCGTGTCAAGAAGTAGGCTTCGTTTCAAAGTCTTTTGATTTACCAGCGACGGCGACAGAAAATGATCTGCTAACGCTCGTCGACCAATTAAATGAAGACCCTGAGATTGATGGCATCCTAGTTCAACTGCCTTTGCCTGCTGGTATTGATACCACTCACGTTCTTGAGCGCATCACGCCAGAGAAAGACGTTGATGGCTTCCACCCTTACAACGTAGGCCGTTTGGCTCAACGTATGCCTAAGCTACGCTCTTGTACGCCTAAAGGTATCATCACGCTGCTTGACCGTTACAACATCGATTTACGCGGCAAGCACGCGGTTGTTGTTGGCGCATCAAACATCGTAGGCCGCCCAATGACTCTAGAGCTTCTTCTAGCAGGTTGCACGACAACAACATGCCACCGCTTCACCAAAGACCTTGAAGGTCATGTACGTCAAGCAGATGTTGTTGTGGTAGCCGTTGGTAAGCCTAACTTCATTCCTGGTGCTTGGATTAAGAAAGGCGCAGTTGTGGTCGATGTAGGTATCAACCGTTTGGAATCTGGCAAGCTCGTTGGTGATGTTGAATATGATGTCGCGAAAGAGAGCGCAAGCTTCATCACACCCGTTCCGGGTGGTGTTGGTCCAATGACAGTAGCGAGCCTAATCGAGAACACAATGATTGCTTGTGAGCAGTTTCACTCGAAGTAATTTGCGAACGACAGTCTCGGTAACAATACCGTTGGCATGAATTGCCTCGCCCTAGAGTAAAATAAGCTAGAGCAAAATTAGAAAGCCGCAGCGTGAAAACGTTGCGGCTTTTTTGATACTGAGCCATTCATTTTTGATACACAGCGACTCGATTTTATACAGAGCACTCTCTACTTATCTGGAGTGTCAACTCTTTCATTTTGATCCGAAGGTGGCAATAAACTGATGATCGCACACTCCGTTGATATGAGTTTTTCCAAATCAGAACCTTGTGTCACTAAACGGAAGTCACCCCCAGTAATCACACCCAATGGAATCGCTTTAGGATATAGCGCGTTAAACTCATTAAGGTCAAATGCTTCGGTCAAACCCGTGCTCTTAATTTGGCTACCTTGAGCCATCAAGGAGTTAAGCTTGGAATAGGTAATTCCTTCCGAAAACAGACTTCTGTTGCCATCTCGGCTCACTGAGTGCCTTTCGTGTTTAGTCTCTGTCGATTCAAGCTCAAACACCTTATTTTCACCGAACTCATCTTGATAATGCATGCTGACTAATGGGTTGGTTTGACGATAAGGCGAGACGATCATCGCGAGCCCTATCCCATCCAATTCCAAATTGTTTTCCGCATGGCTTGAGGCTGGGTTACCAAAATAGACATTCAAGTTATCCATACGCGCCAAACGAATGCTTTCCCAGTTGGTATCAGCAAGCACACTGTTGATGTTGTGTGTCGCCAGCACCTTGGCAAACTGTCTTGCAAAATGAGTCGCGCCAAAGAAGATAACCCCTTGCGCTTTCTCTTGCGTCACACCCAACCTTCTTGCCCACCAACTTGCGGTAAGGCTCTGAATAACAACCGTACCGATGATGACCAAGAACACCATTGGCACCAGTAAATCTGCCCCTTCAATCAATTGCTTCTCTTGAAGTTTGATAGCAAACAGAGAAGAAACCGCAGCCGCGACGATCCCGCGAGGCGCCATCCAGCTTAAAAACCATTTATCTGCCGAGGTAAGATCCGTGCCGATCCCACTGATCCACACACTCAGCGGGCGAGCCACCAGCATAACGACCGCTAATAAGCCAATACCGCCCCAACCTATCGAGAGGAAAGTTCCTGAATCGAGTCGACTCGCCAGTAAGATAAACAAGGCAGAAATGAGTAACACGGTTAAGGTCTCTTTGAACTCAATAATATCTTCAAGATCCAAGCCTTTCACGTTGGCAAGCCAAATCCCCATGATGGTCACGGTTAATAAGCCAGATTCTTCACTTAAGTCATTAGAAAAAGAGAACGCCGCCAGCATTAGCGTCAGGACTGCCACGTTCCGCAAATAGTGCGGAACCCAATGCCCTTGCAGCATTTTGGCAATCAAATAGCCACCGATGATCCCCAAGCCTAAACCGATGGCCAGAGTCAGCCCTAAGGCCGACAGGACATGGCCCGTAGGATCGGCTGAAGAGACAATGTATTCGTAAACGAGAACAGCAAACAGAGCGCCAATCGGGTCAATCACTATCCCTTCCCAGCGCAAGATACTGCCTAACGAAGATTTGGGTTGAATGCTGCGCAGCATGGGAACAATAACGGTTGGCCCCGTGACCACCACTAAGGCGGCAAACAACGCGGCTAATGGCCAACTGAAATCCACAAAGTAATGAGCACCAACGACAATGCACGCCCATGTAATCAACATACCGAAACTCACGAGGTGCGTCACCATGCGACCGTGACCTCTTATTTCTTTGAAGTTCAGGGTCAATGCACCTTCAAACAGAATGATGGCGACACCTAATGAAATCAGCGGAAATAGCACGTCACCAAAAATGGCATCGGGATTAAGGATGTTGAGACCGGGACCTAAAAGCAGACCGACAATAAGAAGAGGAAGAATAGCAGGTAGACGTAAGCGCCAGCCTAACAATTGACACGTTAAAGACAGCAGTCCAATTAACGCCAAGGATGAAGTAATCGACAAATCCATTTATGCCCCTAAAAGGTTTGCACCACACCCTGTGGTACAAACTTATTAACTGAATAAGAAAAACTACGTCATTACACTATAGGATCTCTTTATCACACTAACCGAATATTATTGTGATTAATCAGTCACTTTACTTATGGGGCAACACAGTATTAAAAATCTAACTGGGTACTTAGAACCCAGTTAGAAAACACTCATCAATTAACGAAGAGGGACTTAAAGAGAAAGCACCACACCAGCAATCGCTGCGCTCATTAAGTTGGCAAGTACACCCGCACAAATCGCTTTAAAGCCGTATTGTGAGATGAAAGAACGACGCTCTGGAACTAAGCTGCCCAAACCACCAATCAGAATTGCCATCGTAGAGATATTGGCAAAACCACATAGCGCGAAAGTAACGATCGCTTTTGAGTGTTCACTCAATGCGTCTTTTACGTCCATTAACTGAATGAAAGCCACAAACTCGTTGACAACGATTTTGTTACCGATCAGCGAACCAGCAACCACAGCCTCAGACCACGGCACACCGATCAGCCATGCAACGGGTGCGAACACATAACCTAGGATAAGTTCGAAGCTTAGGTTTACGCCAAACCAACCACCAACAATACCTAACAAACCATTCAGCATTGCAATCACACTGATAAAGGCCAGAAGTGTCGCACCCACTGCAACGGCAATACGAAGTCCAGACATAGCCCCATCTGCCATTGCCTCAACTACGTTTGTTGCTCGTGGAATTTCAACGTCAGACTCAATATTTTCTTGAGCCTCATCTGCGCTGCCTGGTACCAAAATCTTGGCCATCAATAGACCAGCAGGTGCAGACATGAATGCCGCAGCGATAAGGTAATTCAAATCAACACCAAGCGATGCATAACCCACTAACGTACCACCAGCAACAGAAGCTAAACCACACACCATCACGGCAAACAACTGTGAATCCGTCATATGCTTCAAGTAAGGTTTAACCACCAATGGCGCTTCGATCATGCCAACAAAAATATTCGCAGTAGCAGACAGTGATTCCGCACGACCTGTACCTAAGAACTTTTGCAAAGCACCGCCGATAAGGTTGATCACCTTTGGCATAAAGCCGATGTGGTACAAACCTGAAATCAGTGCAGAGAAAAAGATAATGATACCGAGAACGTTAATAGCGAAAACAAATCCGTTATTCGTGAGGCCACCAAATAGGAAGTTAATCCCCTCTTGACCGTAGTTGATCAAGCTAGACACCGCACCAGTAGCTGCATTCAGCACTTCTTTACCCATTGGCACATAAAGAACCAATAGCGCGAATGAAATTTGCAGTAAGAAAGCCAAAGAGACGGTTCTTAGCGGAATATTTTTTCTGTCCGTAGATAGTAACCAAGCGGCTACTAAAATAGTGATAATTCCAAGTAGGGAAGCCATATGCGTCAACCTAAAAGTTGTAGGTAGGAAAGGCGACGCATTGTATAGAGGAAATCGTTTGCGGCAAGGTGCGGTTGTTAATGTGATGTTGGGATTATCACTGCCTCACCTATGATTATATTAAAGCATTGAATTTTAATGATTTAACTTGCTTAAAAAGCATACTTTTTCCATATGGAAATTATATTTATAGATTAGGAAACAGTTAACGGTGCAGCTCAACACAGGTTTTGAGGTTTTCATCCCAATAAGTCGGCGATCCGATATGATCTTTAATGAACTCAATCACAGCTGAAAGCTTCTTCGGCATGTTCTTTCTACTCGGATATACAGCGTAAAATGGCATCAATTGGCTCGCTCGCCACTCCGGTAATACTTGGATGAGCTTACCTGTCCTAAACTCTTCTTTGACTAAGTAAGTCGCCAGATAAGCAACTCCCCAGCCTGACACAGCCGCGTCTCGTACCGCTTCAGCCAAATCCACTGAGTAATCGCCCGCCACTTTAACGCTGAGGTTTTCTTGGCCGTTATCAAATGCCCACGATGTGTAGTCTCGTTCACGGCTGCGATAGATAAGGCAGTTATGGTCAATAAGATCAGATGGCACATGAGGAGTCCCTGCCTTGATCAGATAATCCGGTGATGCCGCCACCACAAACTGGCTATCGGCTAAGCGCTGCGCAATATAACCTTCAGGCAAATCTTCATTGTTGGTGATCCAGAGATCCAAACGCTCTTCAATCATATCCACTTTGTAGTCGAACAAATGCACTTCGATTCTCAGCTGCGGATAGAGCTGTCTGAGCTGATCAATCGCAGGAATGATATGCAGTGTGCCAAATGACTGTGACAAGCCTACTCGCAATATCCCTGAGATATCATCTCGCTGGCTGTCCATATCCATTTGAGCCGCTTTCACGGTGTTGAACAGCTGCTCACAGTGCTGATAGAACACTTCCCCTGCTTCGGTTAGTGTCAGGCTGCGTGTGGTTCTTTGCACTAGCTTGATACCTATCGAGTCTTCGAGCAAAGCAACCTGCTTACTGATGTGAGACACCGACACATTCAAACTTTTTGCTGCACTGGTAAAGCCTTCATGCTTGATTAACGCATGGAATATCACCATCTGTGCGGCTCTATCTGTTAGCACAAGACCACCTTTAAAAATCTCTGAAATATAAAAGAAAAAGGACTCCGAAGAGTCCTTTAGTTCGTTCTGCCTATGGTAGGCCAAATGCTATCAAAGCGACCTAAATCAATTAACCAAATTAGGTCGACTAATCAAACTTAATTCTATCTGCTAGGTGGCTGACCGCCAACGCAAAGTAGTAAGAACGATTCCACTTCATTAACACATTGTAGTTGTTGTAAATGAGGTACGAACGGCCGGTTTCATCGTCTGGCATAATTAGCCAAGCTTTAATATCTTCATCAAGCGTTGGTAATGGACGATCGTCAAAGCGTTTAATACCGAGTTCAGACCACTCTTTTAAGTATTTCGCTTTGTCTTCACCTCGGCCTTGCATCTCGATAGACACGCTTGCCGGAACATGAACCTGACGGCCCCACGTATATTTGTCATCCCAACCTGATTGGCTGAGATAATTAGCCGCCGAAGCAAATACATCTTCTTCAGTGCCCCAAATATCTTTCTTACCGTCGCCGTTACCGTCAGCGGCATAAGCTAAGAATGAGCTTGGCATAAACTGAGGCTGCCCCATCGCGCCAGCCCAAGAGCCTTTCATCTCTTTGGGTGCAATATGGCCTTGGTCAAGAATCGTTAACGCTGCCATCGCTTCGCTACGGAACAACGCTTCTCTGCGCCCTTCGTAAGCCATGGTGGTTAAAGCATCGATAACACTGTAATTACCCGTGAACTTGCCAAAATTACTTTCTACGCCCCATAGAGCGACAATGAACCTTGGTTGAACACCGTACTCGTCACCAATACGCTTTAACGCTGTATAGTGTTCCTTATAGAGCGATCTTGCCTGTTTCACTTTCCAATCTGGCACCGCTCGTGGAATGTATTCATCCAGAGTCAGTTTCTTCTCAGGTTGGTTCTTATCAGCTTTGACAGCTCTCGGCTTAAACGTCACACCATCAAAGGCTTCTTCAATGATCGCTTCAGAAATGCCTTGTTCACGGCCTTGCTGCTTTAGCTTTTCTACATATTGTTCAAAGCTAAGCTCTTCAGCCTGTACTGAACCGATAGTCAGGCTATTACCCAACAGCAATGCTGACACGGCTAATAGGGTCTTAGAAAATTTACTCAACGATCATTCCTCCTTGAATTAGGTGGCTATCACTCTTCGTCTTGAACATTTTGCTGAGCTTTACGCTCTTTATGCAGTTCAAGTTCGTTAACCGGCGGAGGCGGAACCTGCAAAAAGAAACCATCGTTTTTTAGTGACTCTTTCACTTTTTCGATGCTGACTTGGGCAAGCGTGCGGCCTTCCATTTTAATTACCATTACAAAGCTAGGTTTACCAAACATTTGCATCAGTGCGTCAGGGACTTGTGAGAAATCATCCTTTTTCGGGATATAAAGGTATGTTCCTTCTTTTTTTGAACTTTTATATATAGAACACAGCATGACAAACCTTTTTTAAATGTTTATGGCTACAAAACTCTCACTTGTGAGTTCAATAGTTTATGTTGATGAATTATTGGGGACAAAACGTTTATTTGACAACAAGATTACTTGCTGTGCTTGGTTTGGGAATATAACATGATAAACCTAGTTTCAGGCAATGCCCTTTATCTTTAAGATGAAAGAAATTGTACCTATTCGCAATTGAGGTCCTGTAGTTTTTCGATGTCTAGTAACCCAGATCTAAAAGGTAGCAGTTTCACGCTATCTGTTTTGCACTTATCCGATGATCAAGTCGAAAATGCAGTGTCTTTTCTTCAAGAGAAGGTAGACCAAGCACCTACTTTTTTTGCCGCGGCTCCTGTTGTTATCAACATTAGTAAAGTAGCTGGCGATATTGATTTCGTACAGCTCAAAAATGGCATATCTCAAGCGGGTATGATCCCGGTTGGTGTGGCAGGTTGCTCAGATAAGCGCATGCAAAACTTAGCCAGAGATGCAGGTTTTGCCGTTATGACAGCGAGCAAATCGCCTTCTCAAGCTCCGGCGAAGATGGCTCCGATAAAGGTGGTGAGAACCCCGATTCGTTCTGGTCAGCAAGTGTATGCCAAAGATGGTGATTTGCTGATTCTTAGCCATGTAAGTGCAGGTGCGGAAGTGATTGCCGATGGCAGCATCCACATTCACGGCACGCTACGCGGTCGCGCGATTGCAGGGGCAAGTGGTCAAACTGAAGCAAAAATAATTTGTAATGATTTACAAGCCGAGCTGGTTTCCATTGCAGGAAATTACTGGCTCAGCGATCAAATTGATAGCGAGTACTGGCAAAAGAAAACCATGTTCAGTATGGCAAACGATGTATTACACGTTGATGTCCTCGCAATATAAGAGAAATAAAAGGAAAAAAGAATGGCACGCATTATCGTTGTAACGTCAGGTAAAGGCGGGGTGGGCAAAACGACCTCCAGTGCAGCTATTGCCTCTGGCTTAGCTCTGAAAGGGAAGAAAACAGCGGTTATCGATTTTGATATCGGTCTGCGTAACCTAGATCTAATCATGGGTTGTGAGCGTCGCGTTGTGTACGACTTCGTTAACGTGATCAATGGTGAAGCGACGCTGAACCAAGCAATGATCAAAGACAAGCGCACAGAGAACCTGTTCATTCTTCCTGCTTCTCAAACTCGTGATAAAGACGCATTGACGAAAGATGGCGTTCGTCGTGTATTCGATGAACTGGATGAAATGGGCTTTGATTTCATCATCTGTGATTCTCCTGCTGGAATCGAGCAAGGTGCTCTAATGGCGCTTTACTTTGCTGATGAAGCGATTGTAACCACCAACCCTGAAGTCTCTTCTGTACGCGATTCAGACCGTATTCTAGGTATTCTTGACTCAAAGTCTCGTCGTTCAGAAGACGGATTAGAGCCAGTGAAAACGCACCTTCTACTGACTCGCTACAACCCAGCACGTGTAACTCAAGGTGAGATGCTCAGTGTTGAAGACGTTGAAGAAATCCTGCACATCTCTCTACTGGGTGTGATTCCAGAGAGCCAAGCAGTACTGAACGCATCAAACAAGGGTGTTCCGGTTATCTTTGACGAAGCAACCGATGCAGGTATGGCTTACAATGATACTGTAGAGCGACTACTGGGTAGCCAAGTGGACTTCCGTTTCTTAACGGAACAGAAGAAAGGCATCTTCAAAAGACTGTTCGGGGGCTAATACGCAATGTCATTACTAGAGTTTTTCAGACCACAAAAAAAGACAACCGCAAACCTAGCCAAAGAGCGTTTGCAGATCATTGTTGCTGAGCGACGCAGCCATGACGACCCTGCACCATCATACTTGCCGCAACTGAAAGAAGACATCTTGAAGTGTATTGCGAAGTATGTGGAAGTCGATCCATCAATGGTTGATCTGACTTTCGAACACAAAGATGACGACATCTCCGTATTAGAGCTGAACGTTAAGCTTCCAGAAGAAGATCGATAAGTAGAGCCTGAGCTGTGCTTATCAATCTTCAATAAAAAAGAGAGCCTAGGCTCTCTTTTTTGTGTCTGAAACTTTTATCTCTAAAGCATTCGTTGCTTGCTTAAGATATAGATATACAGTTATTTGATTGCTTTGTTTAGCTTCTCGCCTACTACGTCTAGACGCCAACCTTGCATTACATCAGGTAGCTTCTCTGGATTACGATCGTACTTCCAAATCCAGCTTAACACTTGATTAAGTTGCTTCTTCGACGCCAAAAATTCCGTCGCTAAACCACTGTGTTGCGATGCTGTTTTCACTTCATCTTTCAACACTTTAAAGAGTTGCTTGTAACCTGGGTAGTCCATTAGACGTTCTACTGGCGCTGGGTATTCTTCTTCTGGCGTATGCTCAGCTAACTTCACGATAGAGCTGATCTTCGCACCATGGCGACGTACAGAGCGGTAATCAAAACCTTCCTGTTCCATATGCTTAGGGTCTTTCATTGCAAATCGAGCCACGGCCCATAAGTCTTGCTCTTTAAAGACAAAGTTCAACGCTAAATCACGCTTGATCGCTTCTTTTAAACGCCAAGTTGCTAGCGGTCTTAAAATAGCTAGTTGCTGAGGCTTGAGCTGCCACGCGCCTTTGATATCAAGGTAAGCGTTGTCTGGGTTTGCTTTACGGATGCGCTTTGCCACTTGTAAATCAGACTCTTGCTGCGCTGCTTCCCACCAGCCCGCTTCCATCACTTTTTCTAGAAGCTTGTTGTACATTGGCATCAAGTAGTGAACGTCTGCTGCTGCGTAGTCGAGTTGCTTTTGAGAAAGCGGACGCGCTAGCCAATCAGTACGAGATTCACTCTTATCTAGGTCAACGCCTACAAACTCAGAAACCAGAGCTGCAAAGCCAGTTGAAAGACCATGACCTAAGAAGGCCGCCATGATCTGCGTATCCACCATTGGTGTTGGCGTACAACCAAATGCGTTCTGGAAAACTTCCAGATCTTCGCCACACGCATGCAACAC
The DNA here is from genome assembly GCF_030297155.1 of Vibrio sp. FE10. Lineage (NCBI taxonomy): Bacteria > Pseudomonadati > Pseudomonadota > Gammaproteobacteria > Vibrionales > Vibrionaceae > Vibrio > Vibrio apostichopi. The sequence goes on from NZ_AP028067.1 coordinate 2,790,150, forward strand.
TTTCAGTACTGACGTGTCTTTCAACAGCCCAACAAACGGTGTCATTTCATCAAGAGCAATAGGATCAATCAGTGACAGCGTTTCACCATCAAATAACTGAATTAAGCCTAATTGAGGGTAATAGGTTCTTGTACGAACGAACTCTGTATCAAGCATAACAACATCGGCTTCACGTGCTTGTTGGCAAACTCGCTCAAGGTCTTTAACTTGGGTAATGATTTGATAATCCACAAAAACTCTCACTGATTTTACTTTGATCGCCGGATACAAAAATGCCGACATTAACTGTCGGCATTCTAACACCATTTTTCAGCGCTCGCTTAGATTAAGCGCCTGAATGGTTTCGGGTGCTCATTTCTCGCAAACCCGAGCATTACTCACTTGCGCGTTTGGCAAGCTCTGCGTCGTTTTCTTCACGAAGCACTCGGCGCAAGATTTTGCCTACATTGGTTTTTGGTAGTTCTTCACGGAACTCAATCAATTTAGGGATCTTGTAGCCTGTTAGGTGTTCACGGCAGTGCGCGATAATATCTTCTTTGGTTAGGCTAGGGTCACGTTTCACCACGTAAATCTTAACTAACTCACCAGACACTTCATGAGGTTGGCCGATAGCCGCAACTTCCAACACTTTGCCATGCAGAGCCACTACGTCTTCAATCTCGTTCGGGTAAACGTTGAAGCCAGACACAAGAATCATGTCTTTCTTACGGTCTACGATGTACAACAAGCCTTCGTCATCAAACTTAACGATATCACCCGTCGATAACCAACCATCTTGGTCGATCACTTCTTTAGTCGCTTCTGGACGTTGCCAGTAGCCTTGCATCACTTGAGGACCACGAACCTGCAATTCACCCACTTGGTCATTGCCAACCACTTTACCTTCATCATCAACAATACGAACTTCTGTTGATGGTACTGGTAGGCCGATTGCACCTGTGTAGTCTTTCAGATCGTATGGGTTACCTGTTACCAGAGGAGCACATTCGGTTAAACCATAGCCTTCCAGTAGGTGGACACCTGTCGCTTTCTTCCATTGCTCAGCAACAGCGCGTTGAACCGCCATACCACCGCCAACAGATAAACGCATGTTACTGAAATCCAGCTCGTGGAAATCTTCGTTATTCACTAAAGCATTGAACAAGGTGTTTACACCAGTAATCGCGGTAAACGGAACCTTTTGTAGCTCTTTAATAAAGCCTGGAATGTCACGAGGGTTAGTAATCAGAAGGTTACGACCACCCATCTCAACAAACAGTAAGCAGTTCACAGTCAGTGCGAACACGTGGTAAAGCGGCAATGCCGTTACCACCAATTCACGGCCTTCTTGCAGTACCGGGCTGTATGCCCCTTTCGCTTGAAGTACGTTCGCAATCATATTGCGGTGCGTTAGGATTGCGCCCTTCGCTACGCCCGTTGTACCACCGGTGTACTGTAGGAATGCGATGTCATCGCCAGCCATAAATGGCTTCACGTATTGTAGGCGACGGCCTTTATGCAGTGCTTTTCTGAATGAGATAGCACCCGGCAGGTCGTACTTAGGCACCATGCCTTTTACGTATTTCACTACGAAGTCGACAATCGTACCTTTTGCTCGTGGCAGCATTTGCCCCAAGCTGGTTAGCACAACATGTTTAACCGGAGTTTTATCAACGACTTTTTCTAGCGTGCTCGCAAAGTTAGAAACGATAACAATCGCCTTTGCGCCAGAGTCATTCAATTGGTGTTCAAGTTCACGAGGCGTGTACAGTGGGTTGACGTTCACTGCAATCATACCTGCACGCAGTACACCAAAGAGTGCAATTGGGTATTGCAGCAGGTTTGGCATCATCAGCGCGACACGATCGCCTTTCTTCAGTTTTAGATCATTCTGCAAGTAAGCAGCAAAAGCACGACTGCGCTCTTCAAGCTTACGGAATGTCATGATAGATCCCATGTTCTCGAATGCTGGTTGGTCTGCGTACTTCTGTACCGACTGTTCGAACATTTCAATAAGAGATGGGTACTGATCTGGGTTGATCGTCTCTGGTACGTCACTTGGATAACGTGAAAGCCAAGGTTTGTCCACTATGTTACTCCTCGTTTATCAGCTGACGACTGCTTCGCCGCTTTTTATCATTGCGGTATTACAGCACAGCTTTAGTGCATGAGCACTAAAAGGCTCAAACACTTGTTTAAATTTTGTTAACTACACCAAGAATTAGCTCTGAAACTAGCTCTGGGCTCTCTAAATGGCAATGATGTCCGCCAGGAACAGTCTCTATATTCAGAGAACTATGGGCTGATTTGTAGCGATTATGCTGCAAATGTCGGAATCCATCATTTCCTAAAACTATTAATTGAGGGCATTCAATAGCCGCCATGATCGCTTCAGCATGCGCTTGTGACATTCGATATAACGAGTCACATTTTAGGTTAGGGTCGCATCGCCATTGCCATTGCCAAGAGTTATCGAACTCGGCAATACCTTGGTCATCAATCGCCTGACTAAGAGCAACTTGATCTACTGTCGCTTGATCAAAAGCAGCTTGAGCAACAACAGCTCGATCAACAGTACTTAGCTCAACGATTCCTCGTTCAACAATAGGAGCAATAAGTTCTGCTTTGATTTGGTTGGCGTGAGCTCTCAGCTTAATAGCATCCTCAAGACTTGCTAGAGGACGTGAAGGCTTTCTTCGCTGTCGAAGACGACTGAGTACCCCATCCCTCAAGCGAGAGACTGTTTCGTAGGGAGCTTCAGAAAGAGGTCCGTGACCTTCAATTTGAATTAATCCTGACACCTTTTCAGGAAAGGCGGCACTATAACAACTTGCGATCAATGCACCAAGTGAATGTCCTACTAGTACCAGTCTGTTTGGTGATAATTTAATCACCAACTGATGCAAATCATCAATATAGTCGTGAAACGGATAGTAACTGCCCGACTTATGCGATGAGAAGCCATGACCAAAGAGATCTATCGCAACTAGGTGAGAGTTTGGTGAAAGTGCTTCTAGATTCGAGATAACAGAAGAAAAACTCGCGGAGTTATCTAACCACCCATGAATAAAAACGACCGTCGTAGCGGTCGTTTCTGGGTTACCTATCTGTTGTGTTGCAAGCGTCCCGCTCGCAAGGGAATATGACTTTTCAATCATCGAGAGTTTGTCGCCCTTAAATTGTTCAATTCATCGAGTTCACATAACCCGACTATTCCACGTCTTGAATCACACGTCCGTGCTTAGGCATTGTCTGAAAACTACGACAGTGCAAGCTTCGGCAAGAGTAATACGTTGGAGCAAAGTCGTTGATGACGACTCGTTCCGTTATCTGCCACAAGCGTTGATTGTAAACGTTCATCACTGGGAAGGTATAAGGATAATCACCAATGGTGCCATCTTCAGTGCCATTCGATTTACCCACTAAGGTCACTAAACGGCCTTCAGAAAAGCTTAATGGTTCAACATACCCATCAATGTAAGCGACAAAACGCCCTTTTGGCTCGGCATCAATATCTGGCTTACCGTTACTTGAGATAGGTAAGTTAACCACTTCAACACGAGTCTTATCTTGCATGTTAGTGACTTTAGCAATCACACCACCTAAGCGAACATCACCAGCGTCTGGCACTGTGTTGACCCACTCTTGGTAGTCCGTTACGACTTGTTCAGAGTTTGCATTAAGTTCTTCAGGTAAAGAGGAGCAGCCCATCACCATCGAAGAGAAAGCGACAAGGAAAAATAAGCGAGATTTAGAAATGAGAGAAAACATAATGCTGGTCCTTAGAACAGGATAAATAAAAGCACGAAGCTAGATATAAATATCGACTCCAATAAGCTTCGCAAGTTCCTCTTTTTTAGCTTGATTCATCACATCCATATACTCTTCCATCGCACGTCGTCCACGCCCTTCTGGAAGATCATATTGAACCTGAGCTTTGTGAATCTCAGATTCTTTGACTTGGCGAATGGAATGCGAGACAGCATTCGCAACCTTAGTTGGCTGACCAACTGAGGTTTTTGCATCGCCTTTTTTTACCTCGTTCTTTTTATTGGTTCGATTGGTTTTGGATGTATTGCCTATCGAAGAAGGAGGTAAGCCGTTTATTGAAACCATGCTTAAGGAATTTTGTACCTGAGTTTAATGATTTTGTATCTGTTTTAATTTTGGCTCTGCAAAGTGAATGACAGAACCAAAACAAGGCGTGAAACAACACGCCTTAATTGTAGTTTACTCACAAACTAGCGACTTATTCACGACCTGGTAGTTTCTTCCAAGTCACTTTATCACGCAGGTAAACTGGCTCAGATTCTTCAGCTGAAACCGCTTTACCTTCTGAATAAGCAAATTGAGCAAGGAACGCCATATCTTGCGCTTCTGGGAACAGAACTTCACACGCTTTGGTGTTGATCGCTAGTGTATCCATGTGCTCTGTGTACGCTTCCCAACCGGTGCCTACTTTTGCCCATGTCTCAGAATCCACTTCAAGATGCGCAGCCAATTCGCTTGGAGGTGTGACACATTCAGCATCAACTGCAGTCCAACGACCGTCTTGTTCACGGCTGTAACGAGCCCAGTACACTTCACTCATGCGCGCATCAATCGCTGTTGCTACGTGAGTTTCACCAAATTTACGGTAGCTGCCCTGAGCCATCGCTGCCAGTGTAGACACACCGATCATCGGTAAATCAGCACCAAAAGCCAAGCCTTGAGCAATACCAATACCAATACGTACGCCCGTGAAACTGCCCGGGCCTTGGCCAAACGCGATTGCGTCGATATCTGTTAAAGCGATGTTCGCTTCTTTCAGTACTTCATCAACCATAGGTAGAATTTTTTTCGTATGGTCTCGAGGAGCCTCTTCGCTACGTGCGAACACCTGGTCACCCATTACTAGTGCAACTGAACAGTTTTCAGTTGCGGTATCTACTGCAAGAATTTTCGCGCTCATTCGTGTCTCAAATATTCGTTATCTAATCTAAAAATAATGGCTAAACTCAACAATGCCAATTACTCAGCAGCGGTTGAATGGTCTTTAGCTAAGAATTCTTTAATGATCCCTAAGTCACGAGTACGTGGGATAGGCGGTAAACTCGCCAAAAATACACCACCGTAATCACGGGTCACCAAGCGGTTATCGCAAATAATCAAAGCGCCATTATCACGCTTATCACGTATTAATCGGCCAACACCTTGTTTCAAGGTAATCACTGCGTCTGGTAACTGCACTTGTGCAAAAGGATCACCCCCTTTTAGCTTACAGTCCTCGATTCGAGCCTTAAGTAACGGGTCGTCTGGGGCGGTAAAGGGCAATTTATCGATGATAACACAGCTTAATGCGTCGCCCCTAACATCGATCCCCTCCCAGAATGCCCCCGTGGCCACCAGCAATGCGTTACCTAATTCCATGAATTCCGCTAAGGTTTTTTGCTTACTGGTCTCACCTTGTAATAGAACGGGTACAGTCAGCGTTTCACGGAATCGCTCGCCCAACTCTTTCATCATGCTGTGTGAGGTACACAGGAAGAAGCAGCGACCTTGGTTTTGCTCAATCACGGGAGCCAGCATTCTGACTAATTTGTCAGCCAAGCCTGGACTATTTGGCTCTGGAAGGTAACGAGGCACACACAAGCGCGCCTGATTCGGGTAATCAAATGGGCTCGGCAATGAAAACTGTGCCGACGGCTTTAATCCAAGTCGAGAGGTAAAGTGATCGAAATCATCCGACACCGCTAGCGTTGCTGAGGTAAACACCCAAGCACCGGGTTTAAGCTCGATTTGTTCGTGGAATTTATCGGCAACTGAAAGCGGTGTGATGTGCAAAGCAAATTGTCTTGGCGTCGTGTCATACCAATAAGAATAACCGGTAATCGACACATCACATACACGTTCGATACGCGACTTAATCATAGTTGCGCGCTCGAAGGCCGTGTCTAACAACTGGCTTCGACCCAATGCTAATTTCAAGACATCGACAGCCAGTTGCAACGCATCTTGTAGGCGAACTAGCTCTCTCGCAATCGACTCTGACTTCAATGCTTCACGCCAATTGCCACGAAAGCCCGTATCACCGAGCACAATGCGTAGGTCAGCAGCTGATTGAATGAGCCTCTCGCCAACCTTTTGCAGCTGACGCATGTCTTTAGCTTCAGTGCGGTAAGCGATTTCAATGTCTTTGGCTAATTCTTGGATTTGTCTGCTTGATACTGATTGTCCGAAATACTGGCTGGCGATATCAGGAAGTTGGTGCGCTTCATCGAAAATAAACACATCAGCCTCTGGAATAAGCTCACCAAACCCAGTTTCTTTAATCGCTAAATCCGCGAGGAACAGGTGGTGGTTTACTACGACAACATCTGAATCCATCGCTTTTTTACGCGCTTTCAGCACAAAGCAATCGGTGTAGCTTGGGCATTCTTTACCTAAGCAGTTGTCGTTAGTTGAGGTAATGGTTGGAATAACCGGGCTATCTTCAGCAATATCATCGCAATCACCTAAGTCACCAGTTTGAGTCGCCGACGACCAGCTGCGCACTTTCACCAACTGCGCTAACAATGTCGGATCGGTATGAGTTCCATGACTTTCGATCATCTGGCGGCTCAAGCGGTCTAAACACAAATAGTTTGAGCGACCTTTCAGCAGGGCAACCTGACCATAAAAGCCAAGCGCATCGACCATTAACGGTAAATCACGATGAAACAGCTGCTCTTGAAGGTTTTTAGACCCCGTACTAATGATGGTTTTCTTGCCACTTAGCAGCGCTGGCACGAGGTAAGCAAACGTCTTACCGGTACCTGTCCCTGCCTCAACAACCAATTGGCTTTGTTGCTCAATGGCTTGTGAGACCGCTTCAGCCATGTCCAACTGAGCTTGTCGTGGTTGAAACCCAGGGATCGCTTTACCCAGAGCACCATCAGCAGAAAACGTTTTAGATATCATAGAGTACGTGGTTTAGAAAAATAGAAGGCGAATTATGGCAGGTTTAGTGAGCCGGTGCGAATCAGAAATGACTGCGCACCGGAGGTGTCTATCGAATAGAACATGGCAGGCTAAGTCCTTCTTATCAACCTAGCCCAAAACAAATGAAAGGGTTGTTTAACTACTTACGATTCAAATAACGAGACAACCAAGGCGCACCAGTAAAGTCGGTATCACTTGATTGCATGGCTTTAGCAGCATCAGTCGGAGAGGCTTTGCTTTCCCACATTTCATCAAGAACGTTGCCGTCCACCTGAACATCACCAACTAATGAATTTACACGCTTACAATATAACTTTTTCGCTAGTAACTCTTTATCCATAAATGATCACCTATGCATGGCTGAAAATGTTGGCTCGCTCTAGTGGGACTTGACCGAGAATGTCGGTTAAAACCGTCAGAAATCTAACCTCTACCTGAATTTATTAAGCCTCTCAATTTATTAATCCCCTAAATGAACGGTAGATTTTGTTGAAACCAAATTGATAATAGATTAATTATAACGGTGATATTGCGGCTCAGTTCACCGTTCGACAGCCTGCATTAAATTTGAAGAATCCCGATTGCATATAATAAGTGCAACATTCATGGAAGTAAGATGCAAATGGAAAGAAAAACTTTATTAACACATTGTACTGACGCCCCAGGCCTCATCTCAAAGATCACCAACATTTGTTACAAGCACCAACTCAATATTATTCACAACAATGAGTTCGTTGATAACACTAGTGGCCACTTCTTTATGCGTACCGAGCTAGAGGGTTACTTCAATGACGAAACCTTACTTGCCGATTTAGATCAAGCGCTACCAGAAAAGACAAAACGTAAGCTTGTTGATTCATCTCGCAAGCGTGTAGTGATACTCGTGACTAAAGAAGCTCACTGCCTTGGCGATATTCTGATGAAGAACTTCGATGGCAGTTTGGATGTCGAAATTGCCGCTGTTGTTGGCAATTACGATACCCTACAAAGCTTAACCGAGCGTTTTGATATTCCTTACCATCATGTTTCTCACGAGGGATTAAACCGTGAAGAACATGAAAAGAAGATGCTTGAAGTGATTGACCAGTATGAGGCGGACTATCTAGTTCTTGCTAAATACATGCGAGTACTGACTCCGGGTTTTGTTGAGAAGTACAACCACAAAATCATCAACATCCACCACAGCTTCTTGCCAGCATTCATTGGTGCTAAACCATACCAGCAAGCTTATGAGCGCGGCGTAAAAATCATTGGTGCAACGGCGCACTTCGTGACAAACGATCTCGATGAAGGCCCGATCATCAAGCAAGATGTTATTCCAGTGGATCACAACTTCAGCGCGAAAGACATGGCTCAAGCGGGTCGTGACGTCGAGAAGAACGTATTGAGTAAGGCTCTAAACAAAGTGATCAATGATCATGTGTTTGTTTACGGCAACAAGACTGTAATTCTGTAAGTCGGGGCTTAAAAGCGATTTACAGTAAGACTTCCAGTTCGAACCCAATAAAAAACGCGCAACAGGCTTAACCCGTTGCGCATTTTTTATATCTGGTTATCAGACTAGCTTTTAGAGATTCCCTTCTAAGAACTTACCCAAGTCAAATTAAGCTTGTTCAGATTCAACAATCTTCTTCAAAGAGTGTGGATGCAGTTTGATGCAAATCCCTTGATGCTTGAATGCAACCGTTGGGTTATTCAAACGTTCACCCTCGCCTTTCGGGCTAGAGAGTTTTATCTTAATACCTTGCTCAGCAAAAGTTTCAAACTTAACGGCGAACTGTGGGTAGGTTTCTTTAAGATCCGCTAGATACTCGTCGGCCGTTTGCGCATGAGAAGGAATCACAAACTCAACATGCTCCCAGTCTTGAGATGGGTAAATTTTACCTTCTGCAGGATACGGAAGCTCTAAACACTCAATCTTCCAGCCAAGACTTTGCAATGGTTCATCAAAAGCCAACACCACAATGGGACGACCGTTAATCATCGCTTCTGAAATCGTAGAGCCGTATTCAGACCATGCTTGATGTGCTGATTTCGCAAGCTCAGTTTCATTGATTCTTAGTGCAATATGATCCGCTTGAGCAAAGCTTAAATCCAAACCCAATGTATTTCCTAGGTTCTCAATTTTCGCCATAAACGTATCAAGGCGCGCAATCATTTGTTGTGGTTCCAGTTCGGCTAGCTTCAGGCTCATCGTCATTGTCTTTGTTCTCCAAATAATGGCTGCATGGTATCAGTTTTACTTTCAGCAACAAGCGTTGCTTTTGCAAAAAACACTCAATTGACGCCCTATCTCAACAACCTAAATAGACAAACTCAGCTTCTCAAAAGTTGTTTGTCAAAAACCCCTCAGGAAATGTGAATTTTCTATCAATCCGGCCTATAAGAAAGCTCTCAAAATTGGTATGATTACCGCCATTTTTGTGAACTTAAACAGAGTCTGTTGTTCATTTCAGCATTAAATCGTTAACTAGACGCATAATTAGCCAAATTTAATGCCCACGAAATAACGGCCACTCTTATTCATCCTTGAATTGAAGGAAACGCGTGTGAATATCCAAGCACTGATTAATGACAAAGTATCTCAGGCTCTAGAAGCCGCTGGCGCACCTGCAGGCTCTCCTGCGGCTGTTCGCCAATCTGCAAAACCACAATTTGGTGACTACCAAGCAAACGGCGTTATGGGTGTTGCTAAACGACTAGGCACTAACCCTCGAGAATTTGCTCAAAAAGTATTGGACGTTCTAAACCTAGACGGTATCGCTTCTAAAGTTGAAATCGCAGGTCCAGGTTTCCTAAACATCTTCCTAGATGAAGCATTCCTAGCACAACAAGCAGACTCAGCACTGGCTGACTCTCGCCTTGGTGTTGCAGCAGCTGAAGCACAAACCATTGTTGCTGACTACTCTGCACCAAACGTTGCAAAAGAAATGCACGTTGGCCACCTACGTTCAACGATCATCGGTGATGCTGTTGTTCGTACACTTGAGTTCTTAGGTCATAAAGTTATCCGTGCTAACCACATTGGTGACTGGGGTACTCAATTCGGTATGCTTATCGCAAACCTTGAGCGTATCCAAGCTGAAACTGGCGAAGTTTCAATGGAGCTTTCAGATCTTGAACAGTTCTACCGTGAATCTAAAAAGCTTTACGACGAAGACGAAGAATTCGCAGTAAAAGCACGTGGCTACGTAGTGAAACTGCAAAGCGGCGACGCATACTGCGCTGAAATGTGGAAAAAGCTGGTTGACGTAACTATGGTTCAAAACCAACGTAACTACGATCGCCTAAACGTATCACTGACACGTGATGATGTGATGGGTGAAAGTATGTACAACCACATGCTTTCAAACATCGTTGCTGATCTACAAGCACAAGGCCTAGCAAAAGAGTCTGACGGCGCACAAGTTGTATTCCTAGACGAATACAAAAACAAAGACGGCGACCCTATGGGCGTTATCGTGCAAAAACGTGACGGTGGCTTCCTTTACACCACAACCGATATTGCCTGTGCTAAATACCGTTTCGAAGAACTGGGCGCAGATCGCGTACTTTACTTCATTGACTCTCGTCAGCACCAACACCTAATGCAAGCTTGGACTATCGTTCGTAAAGCGGGTTATGTTCCTGAGTCTGTATCTCTTGAGCACCACGCATTCGGCATGATGCTAGGTAAAGATGGTAAGCCATTTAAAACTCGTGCAGGCGGTACAGTTCGTCTTGCTGATCTTCTGGATGAAGCAGAAGTACGTGCAACTCAGCTAATTGAATCTAAAAACCCTGAGCTAGCAGAAGACGAGAAAAAAACCATCGCGAACACAGTTGCTATGGCGGCTGTTAAATACGCAGACCTTTCTAAGCACCGTACCACTGATTACGTGTTCGACTGGGAAAACATGCTGGCATTTGAAGGCAACACAGCACCGTACATGCAGTACGCGTACACTCGTGTCGCTTCAATCTTTGCTAAAGCAGGCATTTCTATGGACTCTCTTGAAGGTGAAATCAAAATCACTGAAGAGAAAGAGAAAGCACTTATCGCGAAACTTCTACAATTTGAAGAAGCGGTACAGTCTGTTGCTCGTGAAGGTCAACCACACATCATGTGTAGCTACCTGTTCGAACTTGCTGGTCAATTCTCTAGCTTCTACGAAGCATGCCCTATCCTTGTGGCTGAAGACGAAACCGTTAAACAGAGCCGCCTGAAGCTTGCTGCACTAACAGCGAAGACTATCAAGCAAGGCCTGTCGCTTCTAGGTATCGAAACTCTAGAGCGTATGTAATTCCCTCCGGGTTACAATGAATAAATACAAAGGTTGATGTGAGAGCATCAACCTTTTGTTTTATCTAACGTATACTGAATTCAAGAAATCGAAATGGATAATAATAATGAGCTTTGAACTTCACCCACAGTTAGCAAAAGACACCACGCTTATCGGCGAATTTCCACTAAGCTTGGCACTGCTAAGCAAAGACAGCGCAGTGCCTTGGGTTATCTTGGTACCAAAACGTGCCAACCTAAAAGAACTGCACCATCTGCCAATGAAAGAACAACAGCAGTTCTTGCTTGAATCTCAAGCGGTAAGCCAAGCATTAGAAGCGACATTCCAACCAGACAAGCTAAACCTAGGCGCGCTGGGTAACATGGTGCCACAACTGCACATTCATCATATTGCACGCTTCAAAGACGACATCGCATGGCCAGGCCCTGTATGGGGCAATACCAAAGGTGAACAGCGCAGTGAAGAAGAACAAGCAGCAATCCATACTCGCATCCAAAATGTTCTGTCATTGAGCTCTATCTTCAAGAAAGCGTAACTCGAGTTCATCTCATTACGCTTTAAAGCAAGACAGTTCAGGAAAGACACATGACAAAAAGCCGCTCATCTAAAAATAGGTGAGCGGCTTTTTTATTGTCTAATCTCGCCATTTCAACGAGAGTATGAAACCAGAACTACATCATCACATTCAGTGACAGACCATCTTGTTTGCTGATGGTGTAACGAATACGTGTTGTATGGCCATGCTTGTTGGTATCGACCAAGCGGGAAACTTTCCCTTTCTTGACCCAAACACTCAGCATCGCATCGACACCGTCTTCGCTCATACCAAACTTAGACGCAAGTTCACTGCGAGCTGCAACGCCCTCGTTATCAATGTATTGATGAAGTTCAGTTAAGATCATACTACTTGCACCTCTAATGCTTTCTGCTTACTGCCGACTTTCTTGAAGACTCGATAGGTCAGTACAAAGCCACCAGCAATCACAACCATCCATACCGCACTACTAACTGGGTGAGCAGCGAAGTTTGCCGCTTGGTAATAGAAGGTCGCACCGAAATAGCCAAGTGCCATTGTCCAAACCGCGATAAAACGCGCAAACATCTGACCAAATTCACGAACATAAGCACCCATCGCTGCGACACAAGGTGTGTAAAGCAAGATTAGGATTAAGTAAGCAAATGCAGCATGACCAGAAACAAATTTGTCTTTCAGGTTACCAAAGATAGATGAGTCAACTTCTTGGTCTGCAGCCACAGAGCCCGAATCTGATAAGTCACCCACTTCAATACCTAGCGGATCTGAATAGCTCAAGCCAGATAGATTTTCAGGGATAGTCATTACCGCTTCTTGCAGGCTTGCCGCTAAATCGAATTCAGCCGCTTCTTCGTCTGATGGCGTCGTGTACAAGCTATTTAATGTACCGACAACCGCTTCTTTCGCAAAGATACCTGTGATGATACCAACCGTTGCAGGCCAGTTCTCTTCAGTAATACCAATCGGTTGGAACACCGGCGTTACAACTTGCGCAGCTTTAGACAACACTGAATTTTCGCTGTCTTCGTTACCAAAGCTTCCGTCCATACCTAGAGAGTTCAAGAAGCTCAGGATTGCCACAACCATTACGATTGTTTTACCTGCACCAAGCACGAAACGCTTCAATTTCTGCCACGTTTTTAGCATCACGTTTTGCACGGTTGGCAATTCGTAATCCGGCATTTCCATGACCAAGCTATCGCTGCTGCCAGGATAGATTGTATTTTTAAGGAATAGACCCGTGAACACAGAAGCAACAATACCCATGATGTACAAAGCGAATACTACGTTTTGTCCGGCACCTGGGAAGAACGCTGCTGCAAACAGTGCGTATACTGGTAGACGAGCACCACATGACATAAACGGTGCCATTGATGCAGCCAGTTTACGCTCACGCTCTTGGTCAAGAGTACGTGTTGCCATGATCGAAGGAACGTTACAGCCAAAACCAAGTACCAGAGGAACAAAAGCCTTACCCGGCAAGCCGATTTTCTGCATTACTTTATCAAGTACAAATGCAGCACGCGCCATGTAACCTGAACTTTCTAGTACCGCTAAGAATAGGTAAAGAGCAGCGATTACCGGAATAAAGGTAGCAACCGTTTGAATACCGCCACCGATACCATCGGCAAGGATTGTCACTAGCCAAACAGGTAAGTGTCCATCTAATAAGTGATGGCCACCATCAACCAATAACGCACCTACGCCAATATCAAAGAAATCGATAAACGCACTACCGATATTGATAGAGAACATGAACATCAAGTACATAATGACGAAGAAGAAAGGAATACCGACCCACTTGTTCAAAATGAATTGGTCTGCTTTTTCTGTGAAGTTTCGGCTTAGCTTGCCTTCACTGCGGCGAACACGCTTACAAAGGTCATGTAGAAAAGTGTATTTTGCATCGGCAACCGCGAGGTCAATATCAAAGTCAGCACTCAGGCGCACGCTATCAATTTGAGTACGAGGCTGAGGAGCAAGGCCATTTAGAACCAAGTAATCATTTTCTAAAGCACGAATCGCGAGCGCTCTATGCGATACATCAGCATCATCAAATTGTGATTCAACAGAAGGGATTAGTGCTTCTAATGCTGCGTCGTAATCGATAGAGATAGGGTCAAGGCTCACACCTTGAACAAGTAACTTATGGAGGCGTTCTTTAAAGCGAACCACTTGGCCTTTGTCGTTTGCAGACAAGCTCAGAACTGGACAGCCTAGCTCTTTCTCTAGCGCTTTAAGGTTAATGACCTGACGCTCACGCTTTAATACATCCATTTTGTTCAATACAACGATCATTGGGCGACCCAACTCTCGCAATTGTAATGTCATGTATAAGCTTCTTTCCAAACAGCTCGCATCAACAACATTGATGATCACATCTGCTGGGTGAGTAAGCACAGCGCGAGATGCAATAGACTCATCGATGCTGTTCGCGTCATTGCCACTGTCTAGCGCGTAGATACCGGGTAAATCGGTAAGCTGAAACTGATCACCAGCGTGCGAATAGACACCCGTCTTTTTTTCTACGGTCACACCGACCCAGTTACCAACGTGCTGCTTGGCACCAGTCAGTGCATTAAATAATGTTGTTTTACCACTATTCGGGTTACCAACGGTGAGAACTTGATAATCCATTTAGATAACCTCGATTTGTTCTGCGATGCTTTCACGAATGGCGATTGAAACCCCTCTCACTTCAACTTGAAGCGGATCACCCATAGGTGCACGGCGAATCAACGTCACCTCGGTTTTTGGCAACATGCCCATGACCATAAGTTTTTTTCTAACTTCTGGTGTTAAACCTGTTAGTGCAACAATAGAAGCCGCTTTGCCTTGCTCTAGTTGTGAGAGTTTCATAAGTACCCAATTCGTGACTGATAATGAGAAAGATTGTTATTACGAGCATGATACACATACATGACCACAATTCCATTGTGTGAAATCAATGTTTTCGAAAATACATACTCGTAAATTTCGTTAAAAACGTTTACGTCAAAAACGTTACTTTCAACAAGCAACGAGAACTACCTCACTAGTACGAACCAACCAAAACAACACAAAACCACTAATTATCAATAGCTTAAAATAATGTCGGTTTTCTCATGGCCATCTGTCGTTAATTTTATAAGTAAAATAAGTGGGCAGACGTATAGTTACTCCATCGAAGAGAAACTACTTCTCTTTAATTTTATTCCAGAGGTGATGTGGCTTGCCATATCACTCCGGCAGCAAGCGAAGGTGTCCTTGACACCCGTGGTATAGTCCCCCCGGCTATGCCACGATATTTTTTTTCTTCCTCGTTATATCCCCAGAAAATTTACTGCAATCCTAACTCTCTATCTCTATCTCTATCTCTATCTCTATCTCTATCTCTATCTCGTATGAACATAAAAAAGCCCCAACACGAATGTCGAGGCTTAGAGTATCTTTATCTATGTGGAAGCAGAGTGAATCCGCAGCTCACTACTCTTCGTTGTTTTCCGCAAACTTAGAGGGAGACATACCAAAGTGATGCTTAAACCTTTGGCTAAAGTAGGATGGGTCATTGAATCCAGAATCAAAGGCTACGTCTGACACTTTTTCTCCTGCGAGTAAGCGCTCACAAGCATGTTCAAGACGAACTTCATTCAAGTGTTCCTTGAATGTCTTGTGGTAAGCTAGTTTAAAGCGTCGTTGTAAGCTTCTCTCAGACATAAACAAGTACTTCGCAGCAGTTGCTGTACCAAACTCTGCATCAGCGTAGTGTTCACTCACAAGCTGTGAAACTTTGTTTTTCCACTCTTGTTCCGCACTCACTTTTTGTTGTTCTGAGCTTGAAGTCGTGTGCTTAATCGTCTCGATTTGCTCTATGGTACTCGCCTCAAGGTTTTGCAATACTTGATATTCAATTGGCCAAGACAGCTGGACTTTATTTTGAGAATCCGAGATGAATGCATTAAGTTCGCCACCACTTTGATTCATCAATAAGGGCAGCTTTTCAATATTAAGATCGGTTGATTTTCCACTGCTGTCGTTAATCGCTGATGCCAGTTTAGGGAAAGGCATGCCATGATCTCTTATCGTAACGACAAGATGACCTTTAACCTCTTCAACCAATATCACCATACTCTGCGATTTGAAATTTCGCTTAATGATACTCGCGACCAAGCTATTAAAGATAATATCGAGATTAAAATACAACAGCGACACATGTCGATGCTTGGTTTCAACGCTGATATCGAGCTCTATTCCCGCTTTGGTTAAGTCATCCTTCCAAGCTTTGAGTACCGACTCCAAGATCAAAATCACGTCGTAACAAACCGTTCCCTCTCCCTCTTGGCTATTACTCAATTGAGCTAAACCGTTTTTTAACGCTAGGATCGGGGATTTACCATGGTCATCATTCCAGTTGGGTAACATGACAGCAATTTGGTTTACTTCAGCGGACAATTCTTTCGCTGTATGAGAAACCAGTACATTTTTAACAGACAGTTGCTTTTTGAGTTGTTGATTGGTCGTTAATAGAATCCGACTTTGATGCCTTAACTGATCGGTCTTTAAAGCGACTTGCGCTTTTAAATGTCTATTGGCAAAAGTCACGTAGCGTGAACGCCAGAAGACTAGAATGGTGACCACACAAATAAGAAGTATCAAGAAACTCGCGGCTGCCCAATTACTTAGATACCAAGGCTCAGCTATCGAGAAACTTTGATTGGTGGAAACAAAACGATAATGCGAGTCCTTCACCGGCTTCACTTCGAGCGTGTAGTCACCGGGAAGCAAGTGGTCTAGCGTGAGTAAGCCTCCCTCAAACTCGCTCCAAGGCTCATTGTCGTTGAGCCTATACTCCATCGCTGGAGCAAACGTCGCGGGTAAAATACCAAGCTTGAAGCCAATGGAAGAGCCATAAGGTATCTCTTTTAAATCAACCGTTCTTCCGCCAAGCGATACGGTTTCTTGGTCAACACTGATCTTGCTTAATAAGGCTCGGCTATGAGGTGTCGTCGATACCAGTAACTCATTGGACAATGCACTTACCACGCCATACTTAGAGCCTAAAACGAGTCTAGACGATTGATTTTCTTCACTGTAAAACAACTCACAAGCGCCCGCCGCTAATTCATTGGTGATCAAGCCAAATGGAGAACCGATGTGTTTATGCAACTGACCATCGAGCCCGTAATAGCTGACCCCCTTCGATGATCCTAGCCACACACCATTGTCATCGCTGATTAAACAATTCGGGCTGATATTGTCTTCGACAAGAGCGATCTCTTCGATGATGTTGCTGTCATAAGGAATTCGGTACACACCGTAACTGCCAGCAAACCACTGAGAACCGTCCTTTGCTTGCTCAATATCGACAACTTTGCCAAATCGCTCACTCGAACGACTGAAACTGATTCTCTTATCGATAAATGAATAAAAGCCATGATCCGTGCCGATGTAAACACTGCCTTGCAAGCCTATATTGAGGTCTGTAATTTTTGCGGGGAGAAACTTATCAACTAACCAATCTGTACCATAAGACGCTAACTGCATGGTCGGGATTGATAAAGAATACAGACTTTGTCCCGACGTCATCCACAAAACTTGGTTAGGCTGCAGAGCAAAGTTCTCAACATGAACACCCTGAATCGCTCTCGGCAATTCAAGCGGCTCAGGATCCAACGTCTGGGTATTAAAACTGAGAATGCCCTCTTCGGTGGCTATCCAGATTGAAGAACCTAAGACCTCAAAATCTTGAACGGGTTTTGTATAAACACGAATTGGAAGATCTTCACTTTGTGAATCGACCAAATACAGGCCCATAGATGACGCGACCCAAGATAAATGTTCATCAACAGGCTGCACTTTGTTAATCACAACACTACTCGAGTGCATCCCCATTCCGTTAAGTGGCGTTCGAGAGAAAGTCTTACTAAACAATGAAAAATAGCGAATACCATTATTGGTCGCGACCCACATACCACCAGCATGATCATTAATCAGCGAGTATATTTTCTCACCCGGTAACGAAAAATCTTGATTGGTCGCACGCTTGAAGTGAGTCGTTTGTCCCGTGATAAAATTGTAACTCACTAACCCATGCTCAGTACCAATCCAATATTGGTCAGAGGTTTCAGCAAGGGATAGCACATGTGACCCACGAACATACGTCACTTGATCTGGGTTCGAGAGATCGACAATGACCGCACCATTTAAGGTGCCGATGACGAGTTCACGCCGAGTGTTAGAGAAATAAACCGTTTCTATGTGATTCTTTTCCGATGCCGTGATGTGCGTAAACTCTTGTTGGTCAGAAAGATAGACACCAGCACTGGTCGCTAAGACCCACTTCGACAATACCCACTCAGCATCGTTAATCGTAATATCGCTGCTGTTGTTATATCGGTACAACTTAAGCAGTGAATAGGTATTAAATTCTAAAGATTGGGTGTTATACGTATAGAAATTAGCGCCATCCGTGACCCAAATAAAGTCACCAGACGCACCGATATTAGCGATCTCAGCACCAGGGCTCAAACTGAAGGCAAGTTCATTGCCGATACCAGGGCTATGTCGATAGACCTCGTTGTCGAAAAACGTCCAAAACTCATCGTTAAGAAAAGCAACGCTTTCCGATGAAAACTGCAGAAGACTTCCCTTACGCGGAAGTAGAGCTCGACCATCATAAAAGAGCACTTTCCCATGCACATCATGGATCCATAATCCACCACCAGCACCTAGATAGAGATTTTTGGCCGCAAGGAAATTCCCCTGCGCCTGAACTGGCAAAGGATAAAAAACAGAGGGTGAGGTATTTACCGCTAATACGTTAAATGAAACGCTCATTAACATGAACATTCTTAAGATAATTTGAAACAACGTTTAATCCTGAACAGCAACAACACGTGAGGTATCTGTCGCAATAATGTCTCATTATTGTTTACACAGAAGTTGAGTTTTTTTGTGCTTATTATTATCTTTCTATTTTAGCGGAAATTATCGAAGGAGGAAGAAGGTTTCTTGTTTGTTGGAAGGTTTTATCTTAGCGGTCACGAAAATGCCGCAAAAAGCGGCATGATTCATAAATTATCGAGAGCAAAGTAGAATAAAAAATACTCGCTATTGATTACTTTGCACTTAAGCAGCTTGTGTAGCTGTCTGTAAGTTGTTGAAGAAAATCGAAATAACTTCCACTCTTCACTTCAACACTTGAGCCGATCGGGTCAAGTTGACCTTGTTTAGCGTTACTGCCACGCGTCACTGACTCGATTACAGCAGGTGTAAATTGCGGCTCAGAGAACACGCACTGAACATTTTCACGTACCAGCGTTTTCTTAATAGCAATTAGGCTTTTTGCACCCGGTTTACGTTCAGGGCTTACCGTAAAGTGACCTAGGTTATTCAGCTCAAACTCTTGCTCAAAATAGCCATACGCATCATGGAACACGTAATAACCTTCGTCTTTGACTGGCGCAAGTTGCTCACGAATAGACTGTTGCTTCTCTTTCAATGCAATCAAGAATGAGTCTAGGTTCTCTTGATACGCCATTGCGTTGTCAGGGTCAGTTTCAATCAACTTAGCTGAGATGTATTTTGCTGCTACTTCAACTTGGTCGATACCTAACCAAAAATGAGGGTCGTGGCTGCCGTGATTGTGCCCTTCATGAGCATCGTGATCATGCTCTTCATGTCCGAACTCTCTCAAGTTAATACCAGGAATCTCACTGATCTGGATAACGTTCTCTTTTGAACCAATCACCTTAGTCAAGAAGGCTTCTAGGTCAGGACCAAACCAAACGACCATATCCGCACTATGAACTTTTTTCACATCAGATGGTTTAAGCGCATAATCGTGCGGCGAAGCGTTGCTGTTCATCAACACACCCGGTTCACTAACGCCTTGCGTTAATTCCGTCACAATCATTTGAATTGGTTTAAAACTTGTTAAAATAGTATTGGCACTTGCAACACTTGGCGCTAAAAGCAAAGTAGCAAGTATAAAAGATGAACGTGACATAATCCCTCGATAATAGAAAAGTAGCTTAGGCTTGAGGTAAATGTTACATTATAACATTAGCGAATTGCAAATGAGTTCTATTCATGGATAACTTAATCCAACTAGATTCTGTGAACGTCGAATTTGACGGTCGAAAAGTTTTAGACAACATCTCTCTAAATTTAGAGCGTGGCAGAATCACTACCCTAATTGGGCCAAATGGCGCGGGAAAATCAACCTTAGTTAAGGTACTACTAGGGCTCCAGCACAAATATTCAGGAAAGATCACCAAATCAAAAAAATTAAAAATTGGTTACGTTCCTCAAAAGCTAAAGCTGAACGATTCTCTACCTCTCAATGTGGAGCGCTTCCTTAAGCTCACCGGAAAGTTCAGCAAACAAGAAATTATAGAATCTTTGATGTTAGTAGGTGCTGAGCACCTAATGAAAAGTAACATGCATCAACTGTCTGGTGGCGAAAACCAACGCGTGCTGATCGCTCGCTCTCTTTTGAAAAGACCCGACCTGCTCGTTCTTGATGAACCCGCACAAGGTGTTGATGTTCAGGGACAAATCGATCTTTACGACCTGATAGATTCCATTCGTCACCGTTTTGGTTGCGCTGTCTTTATGGTTTCACACGACTTGCATTTAGTCATGGCAAAAACAGACGATGTAATCTGTTTGCATCACCATATCTGTTGCTCGGGCGCACCAGCTGATATCAAACACCACCCTTCTTATATCGCCTTGTTCGGTACTGCGGTTCAAGAGAGTTTGGCTTTCTACCACCACCAACATGACCACCATCACCATGATTTGGCAGGCCAGCCAGTTTCTGGGGATGTGCACGACTGCTCCAACCATAAACACGGACACCACCACTAATGCTTGAGTTTCTTTTACCTTCTATTCTTGCAGGCTTAGGCATTGCTCTTATTGCTGGTCCGCTGGGTTCGTTCGTGGTGTGGCGCAAGATGGCCTACTTTGGTGACACCCTTGCACACGCCTCTCTAATGGGCTTAGCGCTTGGTTTCTTATTCAATATTAACTTGTACTTAGCACTGCTGATTTGTTGTTTGATGCTGGCGGTGTTGCTGGTTACGTTACAAAAGCAAAAGCTGGTCGCGACCGATACCCTACTCGGTATTTTGGCGCACAGTGCACTCTCATTAGGTCTTGTAGCAGTCAGCTTCTTAGACAATGTTCGTGTTGACTTGATGAGCTACCTATTTGGTGACTTGCTTGCGGTATCTCCAACGGATTTAGTGTTTATCTATGCGGGTGCTGCTGTGATTGGGGTGGTATTAGCTATCTTTTGGCGACCACTATTATCAACGACCGTTAACGAAGATCTCGCGGCGGTTGACGGTATTAACATTGATTTAATGCGTCTTATTTTGATGTTACTTGTGGGTATCGTAATTGCGGTAGGTATGAAGTTTGTTGGTGCGTTAATCATGACATCACTACTTATCATTCCTGCAGCAACGGCAAGAAAGTTCGCCAACACACCCGAACAAATGGCATTCCTTGCATCGATAATTGGTTCTATCGCTGTGTTCGGAGGATTGAGCTTGTCATGGTTCTACGACACACCAGCCGGACCTTCTGTTGTTATCAGTGCTGCGGCAATGTTTATGTTGTCTCAAATGTACAGAACCCGCGCCTAAAGAGAAAAGTCGGAGTTCATTCTGACTTTTAACAACACAACCGTTGATGCGGCAGTCGTTTACAAAAGAATCGTTATACAAAGTAATCAGTTACAAAAGAAAAAGGCTTGGTCAATGACCAAGCCTTTCTTATATCGTTCAGTTAGCTCCTATCTCATTCGATAAAAGCCAGCTGATTACCAACCCGTGATTTCACGTAGGCCTTTACCGATGTCAGCAAGAGATTTAACAGTCTTAACGCCTGCTGCTTCTAGTGCTGCGAATTTATCTTCAGCAGTACCTTTACCGCCAGAGATGATTGCGCCAGCGTGGCCCATACGTTTGCCCGGAGGAGCAGTAACACCAGCGATGTAAGATACAACTGGCTTAGTTACGTTTGCTTTGATGAACTCAGCAGCTTCTTCTTCCGCAGTACCGCCGATCTCACCAATCATTACGATTGCTTCAGTCTCTGGGTCTTCTTGGAAAAGTTTTAGGATATCAATGAAGTTTGAACCTGGGATAGGGTCACCACCGATACCAACACATGTAGACTGACCAAAGCCTTCATCTGTTGTTTGCTTAACTGCTTCGTACGTCAGAGTACCTGAACGAGATACGATACCTACTTTACCCTTCTTGTGGATATGACCAGGCATGATACCAATCTTACACTCGTCTGGAGTGATAAGACCTGGACAGTTAGGACCGATCATGCGAACGCCAGTTTCTTCTAGCTTCACTTTAACGTCGATCATATCTGTAGTAGGGATACCTTCAGTGATCGTTACGATCAGTTCGATACCTGCATCAATCGCTTCTAGGATTGCATCTTTACAGAAAGGTGCTGGTACGTAGATAACTGTTGCTGTTGCGCCAGTCACTTCTACTGCTTCACGTACTGTGTTGAATACAGGAAGGCCTAGGTGAGTTTGACCACCCTTACCAGGTGAAACACCACCAACCATTTGCGTACCGTATGCGATAGCTTGGTCTGAGTGGAATGTACCTTGACCGCCAGTGAAACCCTGACAGATTACTTTAGTGTCTTTGTTAATTAATACAGACATTATTTAGCCTCCGCAGCAGCAACAACTTTCTGAGCAGCATCTGTTAGAGATACAGCAGCAATGATATCAACATCAGAATTAGCAAGTACTTCGCGACCTAGGTCTGCGTTGGTACCTTCTAGACGAACAACTACAGGAACTGTTACGCCAACTTCTTTAACTGCGCCAATAATACCTTCAGCGATCATGTCACAACGAACGATGCCACCGAAGATGTTTACTAGTACTGCTTTAACATTGTCATCAGAAAGGATGATCTTGAATGCTTCAGCTACACGCTCTTTTGTTGCGCCGCCGCCTACATCAAGGAAGTTTGCTGGCTTGCCGCCGTGTAGGTTTACGATATCCATCGTACCCATAGCAAGGCCTGCACCGTTAACCATACAGCCAACGTTGCCATCAAGTGCTACGTAGTTCAGTTCCCACTGAGCTGCGTGCGCTTCGCGCTCGTCTTCTTGTGAAGGATCGTGCATTTCACGAAGCTTTGGCTGACGGTACATTGCGTTTGAGTCAATGTTGATCTTGCCGTCTAGACAAAGAAGGTTACCTTCATTTGTAATAACAAGCGGGTTAATTTCTAGTAGAGCTAGGTCGT
The DNA here is from genome assembly GCF_030297155.1 of Vibrio sp. FE10. NCBI lineage: Bacteria > Pseudomonadati > Pseudomonadota > Gammaproteobacteria > Vibrionales > Vibrionaceae > Vibrio > Vibrio apostichopi. The sequence continues at coordinate 2,813,189 of NZ_AP028067.1, forward strand.
ACTGAGCGAACATTTCACCAAGACCCATGAAGATCTTAACGAACTGTTTAATTTGATCGCCAGCTAGGCCAAGTTTGAATGCCAGTTCACGGCCTTGGTAAGCTTGAGGGCCCACTAGAGGATCGATCGCAGATTGGTGAATCAACTCTGGAGTTTCTTCAGCGATTTTCTCAATGTCCACACCGCCTTCAGTTGACGCCATGAATACAATTTTGCGAGTTGCACGGTCAACAACAGCACCTAGGTAAAGCTCGTTAGCAATGTTCGATGCTTCTTCAACTAGGATCTTTGTTACAGGCTGACCATTAGCGTCTGTTTGGTAAGTCACTAGGTTTTTACCTAGCCACTTTTGTGCAAACTCTTTAACGCCTTCTTTAGTGTCATGTAGCTCTACGCCGCCCGCTTTACCGCGACCACCAGCGTGTACTTGACACTTAACGACTTTCTTGGCTGTACTGATACGGCCTGCAGCTTCGAAAGCTTCTTGTGCTGTATCACATGCGAAACCTTCTGGTACAGGCAAACCGAATTCTGCAAACAGCTGTTTGGCTTGGTATTCATGCAAATTCATTTTGATATTCCGTTTATTTTCCCTTAAGGGATTATTATTTCCATAACGACACAGTTTCCTGTGGTACGTCTGTAGGGTCTTCTCAAATCAACTGCTGTCCATTTTCTAATGGCTTTACAGTTCAAGTGAAGGCCAGACGTTGAGCAGCCTAGCCTTTGAAACTTTTTACGTCTAGCTAACTGGGTTAACTAGACGTTTTAGAGATACTAAACGTCTAATAGCAGACGTGCAGGATCTTCTAGAAGCTCTTTGATTGTCACTAGGAAGCCAACTGATTCACGGCCATCGATTAGACGGTGATCGTAAGAAAGCGCTAGGTACATCATTGGTAAGATCTCAACCTTGCCATCAACAGCCATTGGACGATCTTGGATTTTGTGCATACCCAAAATTGCCGCTTGAGGCGGGTTGATGATTGGCGTAGACATTAGAGAGCCAAATACACCACCGTTCGTGATAGTGAAGTTACCGCCCATCAGCTCATCAACAGTTAGCTTGCCGTCACGGCCTTTGATTGCTAGCTCTTTGATGCCTTTTTCGATGTCAGCGAAACCTAGTGTGTCACAGTCTTTCAGTACTGGAGTCACTAGACCACGTGGCGTTGATACTGCCATGCTGATGTCGAAGTAGTTGTGGTAAACGATATCTGTACCATCAATAGACGCGTTAACTTCAGGGAAACGTTTCAGCGCTTCTGTTACTGCTTTCACGTAGAAAGACATGAAACCAAGACGCGTATCGTGACGCTTCTCGAATTGGTCTTTGTACTGCTTACGAAGGTCCATGATTGGCTTCATGTTCACTTCGTTGAAAGTAGTCAGCATCGCTGTGCTGTTCTTCGCTTCTAGAAGACGGTTTGCAACTGTCTTACGTAGGCGAGTCATTGGCACGCGTTTTTGGCTGCGAGCTGCTGCTGGCGCTTCAACTACAGGTGCAGATGCTGCTGCCGGAGCCGCTTTCGCTGCTGCTAGGTGTGCGTCGATGTCTTCACGAGTAATACGACCACCAACACCAGTGCCTTTAACGTCAGCTGGTTGTAGGTTGTGTTCTGCAAGAAGACGACGAACAGCAGGGCTTAGTGCGTCGTTGCTTTCTTCTGTAAGTGCCGCTTTGTGGCGCTTATCAGGAGAAGCTTCTGTATCTTCAGTCGTGTCTTTCGTTGGTTCACCAGCGACAGCACCAGGTTTGATTTTCGCAAGAAGCTGTTTAGAAAGTACCGTAGCACCCTCTTCTTCAATGATAGCTTCCAGAACACCCGCTTCAGGAGCCGGTACTTCTAGAACTACTTTATCTGTTTCGATGTCTACAATGACTTCATCACGTGCAACGGCTTCGCCTGGTTTTTTGTGCCAAGTCGCTACTGTTGCATCAGCCACAGATTCAGGTAAATCTGGAACCAGAATTTCAATTGTCATGTCTGTATTTTCCTTTTACTTCTAGTTCTTAAGTAGGGTCAAAGCGTCGTCTACTAACGCTTTTTGTTGTTTCAAGTGTACCGACATATAGCCAACAGCTGGTGACGCTGATGCAGGACGACCTGCGTATTGAATATCAGCACCCACTGGGATAGCAGCTCGGAAATTATGTTGGCTACTGTACCAAGCACCTTGGTTTTGTGGCTCTTCTTGACACCAAACGTAATCGACTACATTTGTGTATTGAGCGATTGCAGCTCTCACGTCCTCGTAAGGGAACGGGTAAAGTTGCTCAATACGTACAATAGCGACATCGTCTTGCTCGTTCTTACGTCGTTGGTCAAGGAGGTCAAAGTAAACCTTACCTGAACAGAACACGACGCGTTTTACGTTCTCAGGAGCCAGATCATCAATTTCTGCGATAGCTGGTTGGAACGTACCGTCTGCAAGATCTTCAAGAGAAGACGTACACAGTGGGTGACGAAGCAATGACTTAGGTGACATTACAATCAGTGGACGACGCATTGGTCTAACGACCTGACGACGAATCATGTGGTAAACCTGAGCTGGCGTTGAAGGAACAATAACCTGCATGTTTTGTTCAGCACATAACTGAAGGTAACGTTCAAGACGAGCAGAAGAGTGCTCAGGGCCTTGACCTTCATAACCGTGAGGAAGCAGCATTGTTAGACCACATAAACGCGCCCACTTTTGCTCACCTGACGAGATAAATTGGTCAATAACAACTTGTGCACCGTTTGCGAAGTCACCAAATTGTGCTTCCCAAAGGGTTAGACCACTTGGCTCTGCAGTTGCATAGCCGTACTCAAATGCCAACACAGCTTCTTCTGACAATACCGAGTCAAACACTTGGAATGGCCCTTGCTTGTCATGAATGTTCGCCAGAGGAACATACGTGCTTGCGTCAGTTTGGTTATGAAGTACAGAGTGACGGTGGAAGAATGTACCACGACCTGAATCTTGGCCAGAAATACGAATACGCTTTCCGTCATCAACAAGCGTTGCATACGCCAGTGTTTCCGCCATACCCCAATCGACTTGTTTCTCACCATTAATCATGGCAGTACGATCGTTGTACAGTTTATTTACACGGCTTTGAAGCTTGTGACTATCAGGGTACTGACAAATTTTTGAACCCAGCTCTTTCAGGCGCTCGATATCAATTTTGTTGTCCCACTCGATGTTCCAGTCATGACCTAGGTATGGAGACCAGTCAACAGAGTGCATGGCCATTGGGCGCCACTCTTTAACTACAACTTCACCGTGATCAAGGGCATCGCGGTATTCGTTAACGAGTTGAGTTGCCGTATCAATACCAAATTCCCCGCGCTCCATCAGCACATCAGCGTATAGCTTACGTGGTGTTGGGTGCTTCTTGATTTTTTGGTACATCAAAGGCTGAGTTGCATTCGGCTCATCGGCTTCGTTGTGACCGTGGCGACGGTAACAAACCAAGTCAATAACAACATCACGTTTAAATGTATTACGGTAATCCAGCGCTAGACGAGCAACAAAAGCAACCGCTTCTGGATCATCTGCATTTACGTGGAAAATCGGTGCCTGAACCATCTTCGCGATGTCAGTACAGTACATTGTAGAACGAGTATCGCGAGGGTTAGAAGTTGTGAAACCAACTTGGTTATTCACAACGATACGAACCGTACCACCCACACAGAAACCACGAGCAAGTGACATGTTAAATGTCTCTTGTACAACCCCTTGGCCTGCAATTGCAGAATCGCCATGGATAGTAATTGGTAGTACTCGGCTGCCATCATTATCGTCTAAGCGATCTTGACGTGCGCGAACCGAACCAATAACTACTGGGTTTACGATTTCTAAGTGTGACGGGTTAAATGCTAATACTAAGTGAACATTCCCACGTGGCGTAGCGAAGTCAGCAGAGAAACCTTGGTGGTATTTCACATCACCGGTTCCCCATGTGTCGTCGTGCTTACCCGCAAATTCGTCAAATAGGTCTTGTGGCTTTTTACCAAGCACGTTGACCAACATATTTAGACGACCACGGTGAGCCATACCAACAACAACTTCACGCATGCCTTGACCACCAGCATGACGAATAATTTCCTTCGTCATTGGGATCAACGCATCACCACCTTCCAATGAGAAGCGTTTTGCGCCTGGGAATTTAGCACCAAGATAGCGCTCAAGACCTTCAGCAGCAGTTAGCTCTTCTAGGAAAGCTTGCTTTTCTTCTTTATCGAAAGAGGGTTGACCAGAAACAGACTCTAAACGTTGTTGAATCCAACGCTTTTGCTCTGTGTTAGTCATGTGCATGTATTCAGCACCAATCGAACCACAATAAGTTTGCTTTAAAGATTTGTACAAATCTCTAAGCACCATCGTCTCTTGGCCAATAGCGTAAGAGCCGACGTTAAATGTCTCATTGAGGTCATCTTCGGTAAGAGTGTGGAAAGAAGGATCCAGTTCAGCGACTGTATCTCTTTTCCATAAACCTAGGGGGTCTAGGTTTGCTGCTTGATGCCCTCGGAATCGATAAGCATTAATCAGTTGCAGAACCTTTACTTGTTTCGCATCGACATCAGGATCACTAACTTGGACACTGTAATGCTTTGTTTCTTGAGCGAGTCGACGGAAGTATTCACGAACGCGAGAGTGTGGTTGTTCCACCGCTTCTGAAGCTTGCACAGGCAATTCTTCAAATACGCTTCTCCATTCGTCACTTACCGAGTCGGGGTCACTTAGATACAGTTCGTAGAGTTCTTCTACGTACGTTGCATTGGCGCCAGCCAAGTGTGAAGACTCGAGCCATGCCTTCATCACGCCGTTGTGCATATTTTCCCTTAACCAGTAGTTTTCACGTTTGCTGCGGTCTATGCCGAGCTATTAAAAGGCCGCCCCAAAACTTCTAGGGCGGCAATTTTTATATAACTTAAACCGAACGATTCACGAGCATGGTCTTGATGTGACCAATCGCTTTCGTCGGATTTAATCCCTTAGGACAAACACTTACACAATTCATGATGCCATGGCAACGAAAAACGCTAAATGCATCATCAAGATCGGACAGACGTTCGTCTGTCGCCGTATCTCGGCTATCTATTAGCCAACGGTACGCTGCAAGTAGGCCAGCTGGTCCGATGAATTTATCTGGATTCCACCAGAATGATGGGCATGAAGTCGTACAACATGCACACATAATACATTCATACAAACCATCTAAATGAGCACGCTCATCAGGGCTTTGTAGGTTTTCACGAGCCGGTGGCACATTGCCATCAGACACTAAGAACGGCTTAACTTTTTCGTAGTTATCGTAGAACTGAGTCATGTCTACGATTAAATCACGCACAACAGGCAAACCTGGAAGTGGGCGAATTACGATCTTATCTTGGCCAGAAAGTGCAGACAGCGGCGTGATACACGCCAATCCGTTTTTACCATTCATGTTCAAACCATCAGAACCACATACACCTTCACGGCATGAGCGACGGAATGAAATCGTTGGATCTTGCTCTTTCAAAAGAATAAGCGCGTCCAATAGCATCATGTCAGAACCTTCTTCCACCTCTAGGGTGTACTCTTTCATGTAAGGCTTCTGGTCCACATCTGGGTTGTAACGGTATAAAGAGAAATTCAGTTTCATGGTCATATCTCCTTAGTACGTACGTGCTTTCGGCGGGAATGCTTCACGATGGATAGGTTCCATGTTCACGCCACGCTTAGTCATACTTTCTGATTCTGGGTTGTACAGTGAGTGACATAGCCATTGCTCATCATCACGATCTGGAAAGTCAAAACGAGCATGTGCTCCACGACTCTCTGTACGGAAGTTTGCTGCAACCGCGGTTGCGAATGCCGTTTCCATCAAGTTTTCAAGCTCTAAACACTCAATACGTTGCGTGTTGAACTCTGTCGACTTGTCTGAAAGGTGTGCATTTTTAAGACGCTCACGAATCACTTTCAGCTCTTCTAAGCCGTCAGCCATCGCTTTACCTTCACGGAATACAGAGAAGTTGTTCTGCATACATTGCTGAAGGTCTTTACGAATTACCGCAGGGTCTTCACCGTCAGTACTGTTTTCCCAACGATTGTAGCGCTCTAGTGAACGTTCAATGTCGGCTTCAGTTGCAGGTTTTGCTTCAGCTTGCTTGTTCAAAGTCTCACCAAGGTGAAGACCTGTCGCACGACCGAACACAACCAAATCAAGTAGCGAGTTGCCACCTAGACGGTTTGCACCGTGTACTGATACTGAAGCGATTTCGCCACAAGCGAATAGACCTTGAATTTCAACGTCTGAACCGTCTTCAGTTTGTTTAATTGCTTGACCAGAAACCTGTGTTGGAACACCGCCCATCATGTAGTGACACGTTGGGATTACAGGAATTGGTTCTTTAACAGGATCAACGTGAGCGAAGGTACGAGAAAGCTCACATACACCCGGTAGACGAGATTCAAGCGTCTCTTTACCTAGGTGATCAAGTTTCAGCTTGATGTGTGGACCCCATGGACCATCACAACCACGACCTTCACGAATCTCAACCATCATCGAACGAGCTACAACATCGCGACCTGCTAAATCTTTAGCGTTCGGAGCATAACGTTCCATGAAGCGCTCGCCGTCTTTATTGAGAAGGTAACCACCTTCACCACGACAACCTTCTGTTACCAAAACACCTGCGCCAGCGATACCCGTTGGGTGGAACTGCCACATTTCGATGTCTTGCATTGGAACGCCAGCACGAATTGCCATACCAACACCGTCACCAGTATTGATGTGTGCATTGGTTGTTGATGCGTAGATACGACCAGCACCGCCGGTAGCAAGGATTGTTGCCTTCGCTTTGAAGTAGCAAACCTCGCCCGTTTCCATACAAAGCGCGGTAGTACCTAAGATTGCACCATCTTCGTTTTTAACAAGATCCAGTGCATACCACTCAGAGAAAACCGTCGTTTTGTGTTTAATGTTTTGTTGGTAAAGCGTGTGTAGCAGTGCGTGACCAGTACGGTCGGCTGCAGCTGCTGTACGAGCCGCTTGCTCACCACCGAAATTCTTAGATTGGCCACCAAACGGACGTTGGTAAATACTGCCGTTATCAAAACGAGAAAATGGAAGACCCATTTTTTCTAATTCGATAACCGACTCAGGGCCATTTTTACACATGTATTCGATAGCATCTTGGTCGCCGATGTAATCGGAACCTTTAACCGTATCGTACATGTGTTGTTCCCAGTGATCTTCATGCGCATTACCAAGAGCAACGGTGATACCACCTTGCGCAGATACAGTATGAGAACGAGTTGGAAAAACTTTAGAAAGCAACGCACAAGATAGGCCTTGCTCAGAAATTTGTAGCGCGGCGCGCATACCAGCACCACCAGCGCCAATTACTACAGCATCAAACTCACGAACAGGAATAGTCACTTACGCACCCCACAAAATAAACAGACCAGAGAAGAAATATCCTAGAAGAACCGCAACAACACCGACTTGAAGACCAACGCGCAATTTTGCACATTTGATGTAGTCTGTTAGTACTTGCCACAAGCCGATCCACGCATGAACCAAAATTGAAGTAAGCGCTAACATGGTGAAGACTTTAGTGAAAGTACCACCAAAGAATTGCGTCCAAGATGCGTAAGAAATATCTCCTGAGAAAGCACAGAAGCTCACTAGGTAGATAGTGTAAAGCGTCATAATGATGGCTGTTGCACGAATCAATAGATAATCATGCACACCATTACGACCAAAAGTAGAAACGTTGTTTACCATACTAAGATCCCCGCTAGTAGAGACAATACCGCTGTTGCTGCGAATGCAACCTTTGCGCTCTTAGCGCCAGATTCCAGCTCTTCAAAGTGACCAAGGTCCATAAGAAGGTGACGAATACCACCAGCAATGTGGTAAGCCAAAGCGGTTAAAATGCCCCACAGAATAAACTTCACGAAGAAACCGTCGACAATGTCGCTAGCTTCCATAAAGCCTACAGGGGAAGAGAGGGAAATGGATAGTAACCAAAGCAGAATTCCGATCGCAACAAAAGTAATCACCCCAGACACACGGTGTAGGATGGAAGCTATTGCTGTGATAGGAAAGTGGATGGTCTGTAAATCTAAATTAACAGGTCTTGTCTTTCTTTCTTTCACGGGCTCGCTCACTCAGCTCCATTGAGCATGATGGTCATTAAATAACCTTATGTATTGTTATGGACAAAATTTGATTGCAAACCTTCAAAATTTAACATTAACTTAACAAATAACGTAAGTTGAGCCTTAGATAATTGTAAAATAATTGTTAATCGCTAGGTTTCTGAAGACACCTCACATTTCTTCTTAGCCTTGCATTTATAAGGTTTTAACCAAACTTTTCAGCGCCACTATACGGCTGGCAACATTCTAATACAATTGATGCAACAAATAATGCTACACAGAACAGATTTTTAACGAATTTAATGTAAAAAACACTAACAAGTGCACACAAAGCTGCAGAAAAATTGACTTTCTCACGTAAGACCAGTAAAAAAATGGCACATAAACATCCTGGACGGATTAATAATAACAAAGGAGATTGTTATGGCGGATAAGAAAGCTACCCTTCATATTGAAGGTCAAGCACCGATCGAATTGCCGATTACAGAAGGTGTACTTGGTACTCCAGTCATCGACGTTCGTACACTAGGTTCTAATGGTTTTTTCACTTTTGATCCTGGTTTTCTTGCCACTGCATCTTGTGAATCGCAAATAACTTATATTGACGGTGGAAAAGGTATCCTTCTACACCGTGGTTATCCAATTGATCAACTGGCCAATAACGCTGATTACTTAGAAGTTTGTTACATTCTTTTATACGGCGAAGCTCCTTCTCGAGCTCAATACGAAGAGTTCAAGACGACTGTCACGCGTCACACCATGGTTCATGAGCAAATTGCTAGTTTCTTCCACGGCTTCCGCCGTGATGCTCACCCAATGGCTGTTATGTGTGGTGTGGTAGGTGCACTTGCTGCGTTCTATCATGATTCATTAGATGTTAATAACGACACACACCGTGAAATTGCGGCATACCGCCTAATTTCAAAAATGCCAACACTGGCTGCAATGTGTTACAAATATTCTATCGGTCAACCGTTTATCTACCCGCGCAATGACCTAGGCTACGCAGAAAACTTCCTACACATGATGTATGCAAACCCATGTGAAGAATATGAAGTAAACCCTGTTGTTGCTCGCGCAATGGACAAAATCTTTACGTTACATGCTGATCACGAACAGAACGCTTCAACGTCAACAGTTCGTTTAGCAGGTTCTTCGGGTGCAAACCCATTTGCTTGTATTGCGGCTGGTATCGCTTCTTTGTGGGGCCCTGCTCACGGCGGTGCTAATGAAGCTTGCCTAATGATGCTTGAAGAGATCGGTAGCGTAGACAACATTGAAGAATACGTAGCAAAAGCAAAAGACAAAGATGACCCATTCCGCTTAATGGGCTTTGGTCACCGTGTTTACAAGAACTACGATCCACGTGCAACGGTAATGCGTGAAGCGTGTCACGAAGTACTTAAAGAGCTGAACATTCAAGATCCACTACTTGACGTAGCAATGGAACTTGAGCGCATCGCTCTTTCTGATGAGTACTTTGTATCGAAGAAACTATACCCGAACGTAGATTTCTACTCAGGTATCATTCTGAAAGCGATCGGCATTCCTGTATCAATGTTCACAGTAATCTTCGCGATGTCTCGTACTATCGGTTGGATTGCACACTGGAACGAAATGCACAGCGATCCGACGAACCGTATCGGTCGTCCTCGTCAGTTGTACACTGGTGAAGAACAGCGTGATTTCCAAGCTCTACATGAGCGCGAATAGTAAGGTTTCGACTTTTCTAATCGATTGAAATCAAAAAGGGTTGATGTATTAGCATCAACCCTTTTCTTTTATATGTTCTCAACTCCGTCATCCTCAAGAGTGAGGGACGAGCGAGTTGGGGATCTCATTAATTGTATCGACAAGCTTTTAGAGATTCCCTACTCCTTCGTCAGTCTAGGGAATGACGAATTACATATGAACTCTCTAAGTAGAGTCCATTAGAGTTCTAATTAGCCCGCGCCTCATCAAAGGATACACATTTATAGCTACTCGTCATCCTCAAGAGCGGGAAACGAGTGAATTAGAGAACTCTTATCCTCATATCGTCACTGGTTTACACTGGATTATCAATATCGATAAATTCTACGTCTAAACCGTGCTCTTGCGCTAACCACTCACCTAATGCCTTCACACCATAACGTTCTGTTGCGTGGTGACCTGCTGCAAAGTAATGAATATCTTGCTCACGCGCTGAGTACGTAGTGCGCTCTGAGATCTCACCAGAAATAAACGCATCAATACCTTGAGAAGCCGCTAACTCAATGTAGTCTTGACCACCACCGGTGCACCAACCAACAGTCGTAATCAATTTATCTTGGTTTTCTGGAGCAATATGTAATGGCTCGCGATTCAAAGCTTGGCCAATCTTTTCTGCGAACTCTGAGCCGGTCATTGCCGCTTTCAATTTGCCAAACATCGCAACTGATTGTGGGTGCCCTTCTAAACCGCCTTCAACTTCGATATCAAGCAACTCTGCAAGCTTGGCGTTGTTGCCTAGCTCAGGGTGAATATCAAGAGGTAAGTGATAACCCAAAAGGTTGATGTCGTTTTTGATCAAGGTACGGATACGCTTGCCTTTCATACCGCGAATCGCTTCTGATTCACCTTTCCAGAAGAAACCATGATGCACTAGCAAAGCGTCTGCATTCAGCTCCACAGCTCTGTCTATCAGTGCTTGGGAGGCCGTAACACCGGTAACGATGCGCGTTACTTCTGACGCACCTTCAACCTGTAAACCATTCGGGCAGTAATCTTTAATCTGCTGTGGCTGCAGTTTTTCGTTCAGTAGCTTTTCTAATTGTAAGTTATTCATTTTTATTTCCAGCTTACCTTTATAATAACGTCGTTATATCAATTTACGGGTAGAATGTCGAAAGCCCTAGGGTTATGTTTATATAGAGCTACGTTTATGAAAAACGGAGCTGTTGCTGAAGAACAGATGATTGAAGTTTATGAGGAACAGATGACAGCACTGCAACGTTTTTACCAATGGGTTATCGACTCGCCACCGTTACTGGAAATCAAACCACCCGTATGTGATCTCAGAGCCTTCTCAAGCCCTCATACCATCGATTCATCACATACATACAATGGTAATCCTAGGTTAGGTTTCCTCTACCAGTACCTATGTGAGCAAGTCATCGCTGCTTCGGATAACTATTCGATCAAGTACGATGAGATTCAGATTAATGTGGATGGCAGAACGCTAGGTGCAATTGACTTTATTCTCGAAGAAAAGAGCAGCCAAAAGCTACAACATTGGGAAGTGGCGATTAAGTTTTACTTACTCCATGAACAGACATGGTTTGGTCCTAACTCTCACGACCAATTAGATAAGAAGCTCGATCGAATGTTGAACCACCAGCTAGGTATGTCATCTTCACCTGCCTTTGTTGAGCAATATCCAGAGATCGATACCGACTCAAAGCACCTCCTCATGCAGGGTCGTCTATACACCAATCCATTCTTAGACCAAAAAGTACCTACTGAATGTTTGGGCTACGACATTAATTCAAGCCAAGTAAACGGTTTTTGGTGCTATCAAAACCAAGCTCATCTAATCACTGAAGCGCTCTACCCTCTCACCAAAGAGCAATGGGCAGCTGGCACTAGTGACTTCACCTGTGAACCTCTTACTGAATTTTGTGATCGCTTCGTTCATGGGCAAACCAAATCAGGGCAGTTCTGGTTTGTGATGCCACAAAGTTGGCCACACGGATAATCTATTCAGTAATTCAAATACTTAGCCTTAACCACTTGCTTACAGACAAATAAAAAGGGCTGATGCTTTCACATCAACCCTTCTTCTATTTACGTAGCGACTCTAGTAATCGAGATTCGATTATAGGCCAGCGGCTGCAAATACTTGATTAACAATCTCTTGAGCTTCTGCTTCGATTGCTTTTAGGTGCTCTTCACCTTTAAAGCTTTCACAGTAGATCTTGTAGATGTCTTCAGTACCTGATGGACGAGCAGCAAACCAACCGTTCTCAGTCGTCACTTTTAGGCCACCAATCGCAGCGCCATTACCTGGAGCATGCGTTAGGCGTGCAGTAATCACATCACCAGCAAGCGTCTCAGCTGAAACCATCTCTGGAGATAGCTTCTTAAGCACGTCTTTTTGTGCGCCATTGGCTACTGCTTGAATACGGTTGTACTTAGATTCACCATGTTTAGCAGCAAGTTCTTCGTAGTATTCTTGAGGGTTCTTACCAGTAACGGCTGTGATCTCAGCCGCAAGTAGACAAAGAATCAGGCCATCTTTATCTGTTGACCAAGGCGTACCGTCTTTACGTAAGAAAGATGCACCCGCACTCTCTTCACCACCGAAACCAAACTGACCGTTATAAAGGCCATCAACGAACCATTTGAAACCAACTGGCACTTCGCAAAGCTCGCGACCTAGATCAGCAACGACGCGGTCAATCAGAGCACTTGATACCAATGTCTTACCAACAGCAACGTCTTTACCCCAACCTTCACGGTTACGGTATAAGTAGTCAATACACACTGCTAGGAAGTGGTTTGGATTCATTAGGCCTTTTGGCGTAACAATGCCGTGGCGATCGTAATCTGGGTCGTTACCAAACGCTAGTTGATAGTCGTCTTTAAGAGCCAGTAAACCTGCCATCGCGTATGGAGAAGAGCAGTCCATACGAACCACACCGTCTTTGTCTAGAGACATAAACTGGAACGAAGGGTCAACCGCTTCACTTACAAGAGTAAGGTCTAGGTTGTACGCTTTACCAATTTGACGCCAGTAATCAATACCGCTGCCACCCAGTGGATCAACACCAATTTTGATGTTTGCTTTCTGGATCGCTTCCATATCAACCACGTTAACCAAGTCAGCAACGTACGGTGCAACCAGATCTACTTCTTTTACTAGCTCAGACTGTTTAGCCTGTGCGATAGGAGTGCGCTTAACGCCTTGCATTTGCTCAGCAATGATCACGTTTGCACGGTCTTCAATTGCTTGAGTCAATTCAGCTTCAGCTGGACCACCGTGAGTCGGGTTGTATTTAATACCGCCGTCTTGTGGTGGGTTATGCGACGGCGTGATAACAATGCCGTCCGCTTTCTTATCATTCACTAGATTGTGCGTAAGAATCGCGTGCGAGATACCAGGTGTTGGAGTAAAGCCATTTTTTTCTTGAATAATAACTTCAACGCCATTGGCTACAAGCACTTCGATAACAGTAGAAAACGCAGGCTCAGAGAGAGCGTGAGTATCTTTACCTAAGAAAAGTGGGCCTGTTGTACCCTGCTCAGCACGAACCTCAGCAACCGCTTGTGCGATCGCGAGAATGTGGTTTTCGTTAAATGTTGATTTGTCTGCTGTACCGCGATGACCTGAAGTACCGAACAGTACTTTGTGATCAGGGTTAGTAGCATCCGGCTGCTGTAAGAAATAGTTAGCCACTAAAGCCGGAATATTATGAAGATCTTCCTGCTGAGCTTTCTGCCCGGCACGAGGGTGCATAGCCATTTTTCGACATCCTTATATATAAAATTTAAAAACAAAAAAACCTCATAATATCTTCTTATCCATGGATATTATGAGGTTTAAATCAGATTTCGTTAAATTGAACCTGTTACTTTTTCTATCAATTCTGCTTGGAAACTCATGCGGCTCATAAGCTGCTCAACCATCTGTCTTTTACGGCTTGTATTGTTATTAGTAATAACCCAAAAAGGACTTTGTGGAATGGCTTTAGGCTTAGTGGTATTGCCGTTTGCAAGTAATGTCTCTTCATTGTCTGCAAAGTAAACACGCTTACGGCCTTTTACTTGAGTTGCTTCAGAAAAGCTTTCAGCGTCAATTTTATGCAGTGTCGATAACACTAGCATGAAACGATCAATGGCTTTCTTTAATGATGCAAACTCATCTGATATTAGTAATGAGCGCATTTCTTTAACGCCATCGAACTTCTCTGGAGTAAAGCCTACCTCTTTGCTAACAACGATACCTTTTGGCTCAACGCTCTCTTTGAACGGAACCATGCCTGGGCGATCTACTTGTAACAAGCGGCGCAGAATATCTGAAGCGCTTTCGCCAATACGTTCTGTCTGACCCGCGATATAACGGTATAGGTCTTCATCAACCTCAATTGTTTTCATTCGCTTTTCACAATCTCAATGTTTAAACTCAGGGGGATTATAGCGAGATCCGCGCGGATACTCTACGTCAAACCCACCATGAATAAGATAAAAATGTCAGTACAGCTCAACTATAAAATAGAAGGTGCGGGTCACACCATTGTTTTGATCCATGGATTATTTGGTAATCTGGACAACCTTGGCTTGCTGGCTAGGGATCTAAAGGCCGATCATCAAGTGCTCAGTATTGATCTTCGTAACCACGGTCAGTCCTTTCATAGCGATACTCACGACTATCAAGCAATGGCGCAAGACGTCGCTCAACTGTTGAATGATCTTGAACTAAAAGATGTCACTGTGATTGGTCACTCTATGGGTGGAAAAGTCGCGATGGCGCTTACCCAGCATCTTGAATTAAATAAGCTGGTTGTGTTGGATATGGCACCGGTCGCCTACACTCAAAGTCGTCACGACAACGTATTCGCAGGCCTACAAGCCGTTATCGAAGAACAACCAACGTCACGATCAGACGCACTAAAGGTTCTCGCGAAACATATCGAGATAGATGGGGTTCGCCAGTTCCTAACCAAATCTTTGTTCAAATCGGAGCAAGGCATCATGGAATGGCGCTTCAACGTCGCGTCACTGCTCGCCAATTACTCGCAGATCATTGGTTGGGAACCGATTAATAAAACCTCGGTCAAAACCTTGCTGATAAAAGGTGGGGATTCAGATTACCTCACGGCTGAGCACCAAACCGCCGTCCAACAGCAGTTTTCCAACGCAAAGGCACATGTTATCGCCAATACTGGACACTGGTTACACGCGGAAAAACCAGCCGAAGTGCTCCGTGCAATCAGAAAATTCATCGCTTAAATATGTTGATTCGTCGATATAAATGAGAGCTGTGTAATCACAGCAGATTAACTTTATCTCACAAGAGTGATATAGTGCGCCCAAGCAAATTTGGTATATAAGGTTCCCATGCTTTACGACTACATGAACATCATTGAATCTGTTGGTTTAGATCTTCTGTTTGCCGCGATTTTCTTTCTAATCGGAATGGCAATTAAAGACGTTCTAAAGGAAGGAAATGTTCCTGCATTTGGTCGTCGCATCGTATGGTTAGTACTTTTCCTTGGCTGCGCAGGTTTTATCGCAAAAGGGATAATCCAACTAAGCTGGGAAGGAACTGGAATCTAACGATTTCCTCCGAACTTTATTACACCGACAACAGACAAAATTAAAGGTAATGATTCTATGGCAAGTGTAGGTCTCTTCTTTGGTAGCGATACAGGTAACACTGAAGCTGTTGCTAAGATGATTCAAAAGCAATTGGGCAAGCAGCTCGTTCAAGTTCAAGACATTGCAAAAAGCAGCAAAGAAGATATCGATAACTTCGATCTACTGCTGCTGGGTATCCCTACGTGGTACTACGGCGAAGCACAATGTGATTGGGATGACTTTTTCCCTGAGCTAGAAGCTATTGATTTCTCAACGAAGCTTGTTGCTATCTTTGGTTGTGGCGACCAAGAAGATTACGCAGAATACTTCTGTGATGCTATGGGTACTATCCGTGACATCGTTGAAGCGAAAGGCGGTACTATCCTAGGTTACACATCAACTGAAAGCTACGAATTCGAAGCATCGAAAGGTTTAGTTGAAGGCGATGACAGCCAATTTGTTGGTCTATGTATTGACGAAGATCGTCAACCAGAACTGACTGACGAGCGCGTAACTAACTGGGTAAAACAAATCCACGAAGAGATGTGCCTAGCAGAGCTAGAAGACTAATTCTCTCGTCGTTGTTAATTGTTACAATTAATAACAACAGTATAGATACGAAAAAACCTCCATCTTGGAGGTTTTTTGCTATTTAGGCTTACAGATTAACATCCTGCTTCGAGTGTTTCGTCGTCATCTTCTCTAAATTGAGGCTTCTTTCTCACATACAAGGTTCGTTGTATTTCTGATACAACATTCCCCTTGTTATCTTTTACGTAGATAATAAACTCAGGAAAGCACTTCTCCCCTAACTGAGTTTGACGATAAATATCATCAAGTTGACCTTGGCTTATCTCGAAGTCAGCGTACAAGTCAGACTGGCCTGGCTTGATAAAGTTGATGCTTGCTTCTTTATCCCAAACATAATATCGCTCACCTAAAATACCCATTAACATCAAAGAGTAAACAGGATCGGTTAGGGAAAAAATACTGCCGCCATATTGAGTACGATTGGCATTTTTATTCCACCAACGTAGCTTGAGCACTGTCTTTACTACCCTAAAATCAGCGCTGATATGAGCTATCTTAATACCAGCCCCCCAGAAAGGAGGCCAAATGTTGAGAGCGAATTTTACGATGTTTGGTTTATATATTCTTGCAAGTTGCTTATTCATAACAACATTCCGTGTTCATATTAGAATTACCGCCACCTTGACTGGTCGTACCTCCACTATAAGTGAGATACTTCCAATTTACAAAACAGATTGTGATGTCAGTGAGTAACCCTTTGAAGTTCGTGGTTTATTGTTATGCCTGACTAAACTATAATGGTATTAATATTGAATTCTGTTAATTGCTGCAGATCATCAACAGGAAAGTATATGTCAGACAATAATCAAGCGCTAAAAGATGCTGGTCTTAAAGTGACCCTCCCACGGCTCAAAATTTTAGAAGTATTACAACAACCAGACTGCCAACATATTAGTGCTGAAGATTTATATAAAAAGCTGATCGACTTAGGTGAAGAAATCGGCCTTGCGACCGTTTATCGCGTACTGAACCAATTCGATGATGCTGGCATTGTAACTCGCCACCACTTTGAAGGTGGTAAGTCTGTATTTGAACTTTCAACACAGCATCACCACGATCACCTAGTATGTTTAGACTGCGGTGAAGTTATCGAATTCTCTGATGATCTTATCGAAGAAAGACAAAAAGAAATCGCTCAACGCTACAACGTACAGCTAACCAACCACAGTTTGTATCTGTATGGTAAAAGCATCACTGGGGATTGCAAAGGCAACCCAGACGCACACAAAGCGAAGAAATAACTCAGAACGCTGGCTTAGGCCGGCGTTTTTTATTTGGGCTCATGCGGTATTAAGATTCACATCAGCTTGTCCCACAATTTGTTATTTTATCCAGACACAAAAAAACCGGCTCTAGGCCGGTTTTTTATTAAGTATATCTTGAGAAACTAAGCTTTAGGGCACTGAGCTTTAGGGCTCTATGCTTTAGAAAACTGAACTATAGGGCTCTAAGCTGTAGAAAGCGAAGCCATTAAGCTTCAGCTTTACCCCAAGTGTCACGTAGGCCAACCGTGCGGTTGAATACTAGCGCGTCTGCTTTAGAGTCTTTCGAATCTACACAGAAGTAACCTGTACGTTCAAACTGGTACGCTTGCTCTGCCACACCTTCTGCTAGGCTAGGTTCAACAAAACCGTTTAGCGTAACAAGTGACTCAGGGTTAAGCGTTGCAGCGAAGTCATCAGCAGCGGCTGGGTTTGCCACAGTGAATAGACGATCGTACAAACGAATCTCAGCAGGCAGTGCTTTATCAGCTGATACCCAGTGGATAACGCCTTTCACTTTACGGCCATCTGCAGGGTTCTTACCTAGTGTTTCATTGTCGTAAGAACAGAAGATAGTCGTAATGTTGCCTTCCGCATCTTTTTCGATACGCTCAGCTTTGATCACGTAAGCACCACGTAGGCGAACTTCTTTACCTAGAACCAAACGCTTGTACTTCTTGTTTGCTTCTTCACGGAAGTCGTCACGTTCAATCCAAACTTCGCGTGTAAATGGAACTTCACGAGTGCCCATTTCTGGCTTGTTCGGGTGGTTTGCCACTGTCAGTGTTTCTACTGTATCAGCGTCGTAGTTTTCAATCACGACCTTGATCGGATCAAGAACAGCCATTGCACGAGGTGCATTTTCGTTGAGATCATCACGGATACAAGATTCAAGTGAACCGAACTCAATCATGTTCTCTTGCTTAGTCACACCAATACGCTTACAGAATTCACGGATAGAGCTTGAAGTGAAACCACGACGACGTAAACCAGAGATAGTTGGCATACGTGGATCGTCCCAACCTTCAACTAGGTTTTCAACCACAAGTTGGTTCAGCTTACGCTTCGACATTACCGTGTATTCAAGATTCAGACGGCTAAACTCGTATTGACGAGGTTGGCAATCAATCGTGATGTTATCTAGAACCCAATCATACAAACGACGGTTGTCTTGGAACTCAAGAGTACAGATAGAGTGCGTAATGCCTTCTAGCGCATCAGAAATACAGTGTGTGAAATCGTACATTGGGTAAATGCACCATTTGTCTGCAGTCTGGTGGTGGTGAGCAAAACGAACACGGTAGATAACTGGATCGCGCATAACCATGAAAGATGAGCTCATGTCGATCTTAGCACGTAGACATGCTTTGCCTTCTTCGAAGCCACCGTCACGCATTTTCTCAAATAACGCTAGGTTTTCTTCAGGGCTACGATCGCGGTATGGGCTCGCTTTACCAGGCTCTTTTAACGTGCCACGGTATTCACGGATCTGCTCAGGACTTAGCTCGTCAACATACGCTAAGCCTTTATTAATTAATTCCACAGCATAAGCGTAAAGCGTATCGAAGTAGTTTGATGAGTAACAAATATCACCAGACCATTCAAAACCTAACCAACTTACATCATTCTTAATCGACTCAACGTATTCAACGTCTTCTTTTTCAGGGTTTGTATCATCGAAACGAAGATTACATTGTCCCTGGTAGTCCTGAGCAATACCAAAGTTCAAGCAAATAGATTTAGCGTGACCAATGTGCAGGTAGCCATTTGGCTCCGGCGGGAAACGAGTATGCACGCTACTGTGTGTACCATCCGCTAAATCTTTATCGATAATTTGGCGAATGAAATTCGATGGACGAGCCTCAGCTTCACTCATCTATAGCACCTCTATGTATTTAGTATTGTCAGGGAAAGTTATCTTCCATACCCAAGAAAAAGGCGGCTTTTGCTACCTATCAAAGATAGAAAGATCATTGTTGCTAATCATCCACAATTCTTCGCCTTTGCACAATAAGAACCATCAGTTAATTGTGATTATTTCTGCTATTCGATGAAGAATAGAACGAACCTTGTTCACTGGCCTTAAATGACAGGCACAAAAAAGCCTCCCGTTTGGGAGGCTTTCAATTTGAAACTTAGTTAAGAGCCGTTATTACGTCTTAATAAGTACTTCCTTTACTATGGAAGTTTTACATCAGATAGGTCTTCACCTGCACCGATAGCTTTCATTTCGCCAGCGACGATTTCAGCTAGTGGGCCAAGGATAACCTGTAGGTTGTTCTCACCTAGTTTAACCACACCTTTAGCGCCAAGTTTCTTAAGAACAACTTCATCAGCGATAGAGCGGTCTTTAAGAGTTAGACGTAGACGAGTGATACAAGCGTCGATTGAAGTCAGGTTTTCGTGACCACCTAGAGCTTTCAGGTATTGACGAGCAACGTCACCTTTTGGCGCGTCACCAGCAGGAGCTGCTGCAGCTTCGTCGTCATCTTCACGACCTGGCGATTTCAAGTTGAAAGCGCGGATTGCGAAAGAGAAAGTGAAGAAGTATAGAGCACCGAATGCTAAGCCAATCAATAGTAGAGTGAATGGTTTAGTTGCTAGACCCCAGTTCAATACGAAGTCTATTAGACCAGCAGAGAAACCGAAACCGTGCAGAGTACCAAACATGTTTGCCACTACTAGAGACAGACCTGTAAATACAGCGTGCATTGCGTATAGAGCAGGAGCTAGGAATACGAACATGAATTCTAGCGGCTCTGTGATACCTGTTAGGAATGAACAGAATGCAACTGAGAACAGTGCGCCACCAACTTGGCTACGTTTTTCAGCAGGAGCAGCTAGGTACATTGCAAGTGCAGCACCTGGTAGACCGAACATCATTACTGGGAAGAAACCGTTCATGAATACGCCAGCGCCTTTATCGCCACCGAAGAAACGGTGTAGGTCGCCAGATTTAACTGTTTCAGTCACTTCTTTAACAACAGTAGTGATCTCTGGAGTTACTGAGTTAGCGAATGTGAATGTGTGCTCTTGGCCAACAACTAGAGTTTTCGCTAGTGATGGGTCAACACAAAGTTGAGTGATGTTAGCGAATGCGCCTTGACCAGCAACAACGATTTCTTGACATGTACCCATACCGAACCAGAAGTATGAGTTCAATACGTGGTGTAGACCTACAGGGATTAGTGCACGGTTAAGAGTACCGTAAACGAATTGGCCAACAGCACCAGACGTTGATACCGCGTGAGCTAGTGCATCTAGACCAGATTGAATACCAGGCCAAACCACACCAGACACAGCACCTGCAACAAGTGCAAATAGACCGGCCATGATAGGTACTAAACGTTTACCCGCGAAGAAAGCCAGCCACTCAGGAAGGCGTGTTGCATGGAAAGCGTTGTAAGAGTGACCTGCGATGATACCTGCGAAGATACCGCCGAAGAATGACATGTTAACGTCAGCGTTGATTGTCGTTGCTGTCGCTGTTAGTACGAAGTAAGCAACTGCACCAGCAAGACCCGCTGCGCCGTTACCGTCTTTAGAAAGACCAATCGCGATACCTAGACCAAATAGCAGTGGTAGGTTACCGAAGATAGCACCACCAGCTTCTGCCATGAATGGAATATCAAGTAGATCGCCTTGACCTAAACGTAATAGAAGCGCCGCAATCGGAAGCGTTGCGATAGGTAGCATTAACGCCTTACCCAGCTTCTGTGCATATCCTAGAATATTCACCAGTTGTTTCCCCCTATAGGATTTTTAGAATTCGTTTGAGAAACTTATTTTAGTCGCTCAATTTAGTCCTATTCAGTGTATTCAATTAATTTTGCTCCGCAAATTAAAAGCTTACCATTTGTGATCCTAATCACCAGTTTTTACCAAATCCAGAGGTTTTTGCTAGCGAGATCATAAAACTTATTTTATCATTCAAAAAAATGAACATTTATAGATAAAATTGAAATCTAATTACTAGGCCTAAACAGCGGTATTCGAAGGTAACAACACCCTATAAATAGCTTCTAACACTAAGCCTAACTGTATAATAAAAACCAATTGTTCATATATTTTTCAATAAGTTAAATACGCTTCACACTTAGAAGCCGTTTGCCTAAAAAGATAAATCGTTACGTAAATGATGCTCGCAAACTAAGTCCACATTTAGGTAACGAATAGAATTTTAAAGATCTCACGATATAAGGATTAGCTGACTATGTACGCGCTAAGTAACTGTAAAATTTACACTGGTAGTGATGTTCTCACTGATCATGCTGTTGTAATCGAAAACGAACTGATCAAAAAAGTCTGTCCAATCTCTGAATTACCAGAAGGCATTGAGATTCGTGACCTAAATGGTGCCAATCTAAGCCCAGGTTTCATTGACCTACAACTGAACGGTTGTGGCGGTGTAATGCTGAACGATGAGATCACTGCTGACACAATGCAGATCATGCACAAAGCAAACCTGCAATCCGGTTGTACTAGCTTCCTTCCAACGTTAATCACTTCATCAGATGAAGACATGCGTGCCGTTATCACGGCAGCTCGCGAGTACCACAACCAATACCAAAACCAATCTTTAGGCCTACACCTTGAAGGTCCGTACCTAAACGTTGCGAAAAAAGGCATCCACAGCGTCGATCACATCCGCAAATCTGATAGCGAAATGATTGAGCTTATCTGTGAGAACAGCGACCTTGTTGCAAAAGTAACACTGGCTCCTGAGCTTAACGACCCAGAACATATCGAGCGTCTACGTAAAGCTGGCGTAGTTGTTTCTATTGGTCACACCAACGCAACGTACGCAGAAGCGCGTCAAGGTTTTGAGTCAGGTATTACATTTGCAACTCACCTGTTCAACGCGATGACACCGATGGTTGGTCGTGAACCTGGCGTTGTTGGCGCGATTTACGATACTCCTGAAGTTTATGCGGGCATCATCGCTGACGGCTTCCACGTTGATTACGCAAACATTCGAATTGCGCACAAAATCAAGGGAGAAAAGCTTGTATTAGTGACGGATGCCACAGCTCCTGCAGGTGCTGACATGGAATACTTTATTTTTGTCGGTAAGAAAGTATATTACCGTGATGGTAAGTGTGTTGATGAAAACGGCACACTAGGCGGCTCGGCTCTGACTATGATTGAAGCAGTTCAGAATACAGTCGAGCACGCTGGTATCGCTTTAGACGAAGCTCTTCGCATGGCTACGCTATACCCAGCTACGGCTATCGGTGTAGAAAGCAAGCTAGGTCGAATCAAAAAAGGCATGGTTGCAAACCTTGCTATATTTGACCGAGATTTTAACGTTAAAGCGACTGTTGTTAACGGACAATACGAGCACAATTAAGTATGAATGGCGGACAAATAGGTAACGTAGATTTAGTTAAACAACTAAACAGTGCGGCGGTATACAGACTTATAGACCAACAAGGGCCTATCAGTCGTATACAAGTGGCTGATGTAAGCCAACTCGCACCGGCAAGTGTTACAAAAATTACCCGCCAACTTTTAGAGCGCGGCCTAATTAAAGAGGTGGCGCAGCAAGCGTCTACTGGCGGTAGACGCGCTATCTCCCTAACCACAGAAGTAGAGCCTTTTCATTCTGTTGCTGTGCGATTAGGTCGAGACTACATTCAAATAAGCCTTCATGACCTTGGTGGTCGTGAGTTGGCTTTCTTACAGCAAGACCTTAATTATTCAGATCAGTCAGACCTTACCCAAGGCTTGGTGAATAACTTGAAGGCTTTCATTGCTGAACACCAACCAAAGATCGATCAGTTGATCGCGATTGGCGTGACTCTTCCTGGCTTGGTAAACCCGACAACCGGTGTTGTTGAGTACATGCCAAACACAGATATCGACAACTTGGCTTTGAGCGACATTATTCGAGACACATTCCATGTCGCTTGTTTTGTTGGAAACGACGTTCGAGGAATGGCGTTAGCTGAGCATTACTTCGGCGCAAGTAAAGATAGCCAAGATTCTATTCTTGTCAGTGTTCACCGCGGTACTGGCGCAGGCATCATTGTTAATGGTCAGGTTTTCTTAGGCCATAACCGTAACGTGGGTGAAATTGGTCACATCCAAATTGATCCGCTAGGTGAGCAATGCCAATGTGGTAACTTCGGTTGCCTTGAAACCGTAGCAGCAAACCCTGCCATTGTTGAACGAGTTCAAAAACTCATTAAACAAGGTTACGAGTCTTCGCTAACAGAGCTTGAACACATCACCATCCAAGACGTTTGTGACCATGCTATCAATGGTGATGAACTTGCTAAGCAAAGTTTGGTTCGAGTGGGCAATCAGTTAGGTAAAGCTATCGCAATGACGATTAACCTGTTTAATCCACAGAAAGTCATCATTGCGGGTGATATTACCAAGGCACAAGAGATTGTTTTCCCTGCAATTAAGCGCAATGTAGAGAATCAGTCGTTAACGACTTTCCATAGCGGCCTGCCTATTGTAGCATCACAGATCGATAAGCATCCCACGATGGGAGCTTTTGCAATGATTAAGCGTGCCATGCTCAACGGCGTGCTACTTCAAAAGCTACTCGAAGACTAAAGAAAACCATTCTGATTTTCCGCGGGCCGTGTTTGTATAAACACGGCCCGTTTTTTTAAGCTAGGGAACTACAACAACAAGTTATGGAACTTATATTAATATCCACTGCGTTTATTGCAGGATTTATTGCTTTAAAGTGTCACCTCCCCCCATTGGTCGGCTTTTTGGTCGCAGGCTTCGGGCTTTTTGCTCTGGGCTTTGAAACCAATGACACCATCATTACTTTGGCTGATCTAGGTGTCACCCTACTCCTCTTTACTATTGGCTTAAAACTCGATATTAAAACCCTACTCTCTAAAGAGATCTGGGCTGGCGCTACAATCCACAACCTTTTATCCACTCTGTTTTTTGCGGTCGCTCTGTTTGGTTTTAAATTCCTAGGAATTTCCTCGTTGGCTGCCATGTCAATGGAACAGATCGTCCTACTCGGATTTGCCCTCTCATTCTCTAGTACTGTATTCGCAGTGAAGTCTCTGCAAGAGAAAGGGGAAATGAATGCAACCTACGGAACGTTAGCGATTGGTATTCTGGTCATGCAGGATATCTTTGCCGTGGTCTTCTTAACTGCCTCGACAGGCAAAATTCCAGAATGGTATGCCATCGCACTATTCGCTTTACCATTCTGTCGTCCGTTGTTCTACAAAGTCCTCGATTGGGTTGGTCACGGCGAAATGTTGGTGCTGTTCGGCATTTTCTTCACATTGGTCGTCGGTGCAGGCTTATTCCAGTTTGTAGGGGTTAAACCAGATCTAGGTGCTCTGATCTTAGGTATGTTGCTAGCCGGTCACCCAAAAGCTTCAGAGCTGTCGAAATCGCTGTTTAACCTCAAAGAGCTTTTCCTTGTTTGCTTCTTCTTGAATATTGGATTATCCGAGCAACCTACCATTCAAGGCTTTATGCTAGCAGTCTTGTTCTTATTATTACTGCCAGTGAAAGGCGTTCTTTACTTCTTAGTACTTAACCGCTTTAAGTTCCGAGTTCGAACATCTCTACTCACTTCACTATCACTGTTTAACTACAGTGAATTTGGCCTCATTGTTGGTGGCCTTGCCTTTAAGATGGGTTGGATGTCTGGTGATATCTTGGTTGCCGTGGCTATTGCGGTTTCGCTGTCGTTCTTGATCGCTGCACCTCTAAACCGAGCGGGTCATAAGCTTTATCAACAATCTGGTAAATGGTTAAAAGAACATGCCGCAGAAAAGCTTCACCAACGTGATAAACGAATTGACCCAGGTCGTGCTCAGGTTCTGATTCTTGGTATGGGACGCATTGGTACTGGTGCCTACGATGAGCTACGTTCACGCTACGGCAAAGTGAGCTTAGGGGTCGAGGTTCGTGAAGAAGCGGCACATAACCATAGAAGCCATGGAAGAAACGTAATTTCTGGTGATGCGACTGACCCTGATTTCTGGGAACGCATCCTAGATACAGCAAACGTAAAGCTGGTGATCTTAGCAATGCCTCATCACCAAGGTAATCAAACCGCTTTAGAGCAATTGAAGTCACGTAACTTTAAAGGCCAAATTGCCGCGATTGCTGAATACCCAGATCAACTCGAAACATTGAAAGAAAACGGTGTCGATGCAGCCTTTAATATTTATAGCGAAGCAGGTAGCGGTTTTGCTCGCCACGTTTGTGAGCAGTTAAACCCAAACATCAGTAAAATCTAGTCCTAAACATTGTCTCGTTAACCTCTCAAAATTGCTGTTCTTTTGCACTTTTGAGAGGTTTTTGTTTAAAAAACCAACCACAATTAGACACCACTCACCAAAACCACGTTAAAATTAGATAATTTCTAACAGAAACCCCTTTATATTATTTTTTTGCTCACATTCGGTTGCTTTTTTTAGCCAGAATGGCAAATTGAATACAGTTGATTTAGAAATTATTTAAAAGGAAGTTCTATGTGTTCAGTATTTGGCATTCTCGACATTAAAAGTGATGCCGCAGCACTTCGCCCTATTGCTTTAGAAATGTCTAAAAAGCTTCGTCACCGTGGCCCAGACTGGTCTGGTATCTATGCCGGTGAAAAAGCCATTCTTGCTCACGAGCGTCTAGCTATCGTCGGCCTAAACAGTGGTGCTCAACCACTATATAGCCAAGACAAGAAACACATTCTTGCAGTTAATGGTGAAATCTATAACCACAAAGAACTTCGCGCACGCTATGAAGATAAGTACCAGTTCCAGACTGACTCTGATTGTGAAGTCATTCTTGCGCTTTACCAAGAAATGGGTGCCGACCTTTTAGAAGAACTTAACGGTATTTTCGCTTTCGTTTTATACGACGAAGAAAAAGATGAATACCTAGTGGGCCGTGACCACATCGGTATCATCCCGCTTTACCAAGGCTACGATGAGCACGGTAACTATTACGTAGCTTCAGAAATGAAAGCACTCGTTCCTGTGTGTAAGACGATCAGTGAGTTCCCTCCTGGTAGCTTCTACTCTTCAAAAGATGCAGAGCCTCAACGCTACTACATCCGCGATTGGAACGAATACGCAGCCGTTCAAGGCAACAGCACAAGCAAAGAAGAGCTGACTGAAGCGCTAGAAGCTGCGGTTAAGCGTCAACTAATGACTGACGTGCCTTACGGTGTACTTCTATCTGGTGGTCTTGATTCATCAATCACATCTGCTGTTGCTAAACGTTTTGCGGCAATGCGTATTGAAGATGATGAGCAATCTGAAGCTTGGTGGCCGCAACTGCACTCATTTGCTGTTGGTTTAGAAAACGCGCCTGATCTGATCGCTGCTCGTGAAGTTGCTGATAAGATTGGTACCGTACACCACGAGATGACTTACACCATTCAGGAAGGCTTAGATGCAATCCGTGATGTTATCTACCACATTGAAACTTATGATGTAACGACCATCCGTGCTTCAACGCCGATGTACTTGCTTGCTCGTAAGATCAAAGCAATGGGTATCAAGATGGTACTTTCTGGTGAGGGTGCTGATGAAATCTTTGGTGGTTACCTGTACTTCCACAAAGCACCAAACGCGAAAGAGTTCCACGAAGAAACTGTGCGTAAACTTCTTGCTTTAAGCATGTTTGATTGTGCTCGTGCGAACAAATCGTTGGCTGCATGGGGTGTAGAAGGCCGAGTACCATTCTTGGATAAAGAGTTTATCGACGTCGCTATGCGTCTAAACCCTGAAGACAAGATGTGTGGCAACGGTAAGATGGAGAAACACATCCTACGTGAGTGTTTTGAAGACTACCTACCAGACTCAATCGCATGGCGTCAAAAAGAGCAATTCTCTGACGGCGTAGGCTACGATTGGATTGATACGCTGAAAGCAACCGCTGAAGACAAAGTAACGGATAAACAGATGGAAACGGCTCAATTCCGCTTCCCTTACAACACGCCAACGACGAAAGAAGGCTACGCTTACCGTGAGATCTTTGAGGAGTTATTCCCTCTAGAATCAGCGGCAGAGTGTGTTCCTGGTGGTCCTTCTGTTGCATGTTCATCAGCAAAAGCCATTGAATGGGATGAGTCATTCAAAAACTGTGTTGACCCATCAGGTCGTGCGGTACAAGCTGTTCACAACGACTCTTACTAGGTCGTTAGGTACATCAAAAACAAAAAAGGCGCATGATGCGCCTTTTTTTAAGCCTGTTTTTTATTGCTGCACTTATGCATGAGCTTGTAGCGCTCCGTTCTCTATGCTGATCGGCACAACTTGACTGATCATCTTAACGAGCATAATAGAGCGTGCTTCTCCATCCTTTTGATGGAAAATAGCCTCTACCCCAGCAAACTGACCACTATTAATTTTGACCACTTGCCCTGATTCAAACTCAACATAGCACTCTTCAGGTTCATCTTCGCAACACTTCTCAAACTCTTTCAGTTCATACACTAAGTCGCCTTGGACTTCGTGTGGCCTTGCGCCAAACTTAATAAAATCGACGACACCACGCGTTGAACGAACAGTAGTAAAACTTGGACCTTGTTCGTAATCAAAGCGTACAAAGATGTAAGATGGGAATAGCGGTTCTTTGACCTGCTTCTTTTTCCCTCTAACGACCTTCTTAACATCGATTTGAGGATAAAAGCACTCTACCCCCTGATTCTCTAAGTGTTGTTGAGCACGCTTCTGATCACCGCGCTTACAATAAAGTAAATACCAACGTTTCATTTTACTAGCCATTTTCTATTTTGGGACATATTACCACAAGCCTAAAACGGTTAATCACCGTTAATAAAATGAATCCTGATAAGCAATAAATTATGCGTAACAGACCAACTTATCAACAAAAAGCCATAAGGACAAAAAGTGGTTAAGCATTGTACAGGGAACATTTACAGATAAAAAGACGCATTGTTGTAAGCCTATGTATGCTACACACATAAAGAACACCATGCTATTTATTTTTAAAAACCATCCAGCAAGCCAATGAATTCAATCATTAGCATTCGATAATTCTTTCAAAGAGAACATTATGCGCTCAACTCAAAACTGGAAAATTAGTTTGCAGCACGCATTATCTGGGTAACATTTCCAATAAAAACCCATATTTTCATAAACTTATAAAAAATAAGTTATCGTGACCATAAAAGACGGCTATTACAGATGGTTATTCCACTCTGTATACATAAGTGACTATAAAATCTTTTAATACCTAAAATTAGTAAAACTTATGCCAAGCAATCACAACATATTTGGCCACCCTAGAGGCCTATTTCTACTTTTTAGCACCGAGCTATGGGAACGTTTCTCCTACTATGCAATGCGTGCAATTCTTGTTTTATTTCTTACCGATACCACTATCAATGGTGGTCTTGGTTGGTCAACAAAAGATGCCCTCGATCTTTATGGTATCTACACAGGTTTAGTCTATATCACGCCATTAATCGGCGGCTGGCTTGCCGATAACTACTTAGGACAACGTAAATCGATCCTAGTAGGCGGTGTATTAATGGCACTAGGTCAATTTACGCTCGCTCTTCCTAACGGCGCGATTGGCTTAGACCAAGTAAATGCTCTTTATCTAGGTTTAGCACTGCTTATCAGTGGTAACGGTATGTTTAAACCAAACATCTCGACCATGGTTGGCGACCTATACCAAGAAGGTGACAACCGACGTGACGGCGCTTTCACCATTTTCTACATGGGCATCAACTTAGGCGCGCTACTGGGTGGCTTAATTTCAGGCGCTGCGGTCGACTCATTTGGTTGGAAAGCTGGCTTCTTAGCCGCTGGTATCGGTATGGTTATTAGCTTAGTTATGCAATTGACGATGGCTCAATCATGGTTAGGCAACATTGGCTCAGTACCTGCAGCTGCACGAGCGAAAGAGCTGAATAAATCGAAAGAGAAAACACCACTGACCAAAGAAGAGTTCGACAGACTAAAAGTTATTCTGATTATGGGTCTGTTCGTGATTGTTTTCTGGGCTGGCTTTGAACAAGCTGGCGGTCTGATGAACATCTACACTCAGCAATATACTGACCGTATGATTGGTGGTTTTGAAGTTCCAGCTGCATGGTTCCAATCTCTGAACCCATTCTTCATCATCACCCTCGCACCTATCATTGCGGCATTTTGGGTCAAGCTTGGTAAGCGTGAACCAAACTCTCCTGTGAAATTTGCGATGGCTTTGTTCTTCCTAGCTCTTGGCTTTGTGTGCATGATGGGCGCAGTAATGGAGCAAGGTGGTGACCTAACAGTGAAAACATCAATGCTTTGGCTAGTCGGTGCTTTCTTCTTCCATACCCTTGGCGAGCTTTGTCTATCTCCTATTGGCCTGTCGTTGGTCACTAAGTTAGCTCCGCTTCGTCTAGCATCGTTAATGATGGGTGCATGGTTTGGCTTCAATGCCGTTGCTAACTACGTAGCTGGCCTTGTGGGTTCTCACGTTGGTGAGCTTGGCGCGATGTCTATCTTCGGTGGTATCGCAATTACGGCAACAATCAGTGGCGTCTTACTGCTTCTTTGTGCTGGCAAACTTGTATCATGGATGCATGGCGTAGAAACCAACATGACGCTTGAAGCAGAGCCAAAAGCAGAAACTTCTGTTGCTTAATAGCTAGATCTATTTCAAGAAGAAACATCAAGATCAAAAAGGGCTGCTCAATGAGCAGCCCTTTTTATTATCTATTCAATCGACATATCAATTAGCGATGAAGCGCCACTAGTTCAGCCATCATGTCGATGTGTGAGTCTCTGTCGTTGAGACACATAATGTAGCGAAAGTCAGAACCACCAGCATCAATGAACGTCTCTTTACACTGGTCTGAAATCTCTTCTAACGTTTCTAAACAATCCACTGAGAATGCAGGCGCCATAATATCGATCTTCTTGATGCCTTTACTTGGAAGCGTTTCAAGCGTTTCGTCGGTATAAGGCTTCAACCACTCCTCACGACCAAATCGAGATTGGTATGTCATGGTGATGTCTTCCGTGGATAACCCTAACTCCGCAGCAAGCAATTTAGTCGTCGCTTCACAATGTTGAGGGTAGATATCGCCTTCATCGGCTAACCTTTTCGGGATACCGTGGAACGAACACACCAAATGATCGCCTCTGCCATTTTCTTCCCAATGGCTACGAACACTTTCAGCCAATGCTTTCGCATAACTAGGGTGAGAGTAATAATCTCGAATAAAGCGATAGCTCGGGATAACAGGCATTTGTTTGAAGGCTTTAGTTAAGCCATCAGAAACGGCCGCTGTCGTTGTACCCGAATACTGAGGGTATAAAGGCAACACGATGATGTCTTCAACGCCCTGCTCCATTAATTGCTCAACGCCGGTTTTAAGGCTTGGGTTGCCGTAGGTCATTCCCAATGCAACAGGCATCTGTAATTTTGCTTGTAGCTTTTCAGCTTGTCTCTGCGAATAAACAAGCAGTGGTGAGCCTTCATCCATCCAAACAGACTGATAAAGCTTAGCCACTTTAGGTGCTCGAATCGGTAGAATCACCCCATGTAAAATAGGACACCAAAGCCAGCGAGTTAAGTTTACCACTCGTTTATCGTGTAAAAACTCACTTAAAAATCGGCGAACGCCAACTGGAGTCGCGGTATCTGGTGTTCCTAGGTTAACCAGTAAAACGCCCTGCTTTTTATTATTTTCCATAGCTACCTGAGACCAATGTGTGATTTTCTGGAACGTAATATACTAATCTGCATAAGTTTAAGATCATTGTTACGCAACTAAATTTAAGAATAGTCGTTCTTAACCTGAGTTATCGCAACATCACTTTGATCGTTAGCCGCGCGAATCTAAGCCGTAGCGCGGAAATTATGCACAATCGATTTATCTAGATTGGTATATGACTAAAAATTGAAACAAAAAAAGCGACCTTAAAGGTCGCTTCCAATATATCAAATTCTAAAACTGGCTGTTAGCCAATTATGCTAGTGCTTTCTCAAGTTCTGCACTAACTTCAGCAACTTGCTTAGTACCGTCGAACTTAAGGTACTTAGTGTTGCCTGCTTCAGCTTCTTTACCGTAGTAAGAGATAAGCGGAGCTGTTTGATCGTGGTATACGCCTAGACGTGCACGAACTGTTTCTTCTTTGTCGTCATCACGAACCACTAGCTCTTCGCCAGTGATGTCATCTTTACCTTCTTCTTTAGGCGGGTTGTACACATTGTGGTATGTACGGCCAGAAGGAAGGTGAGCACGACGACCAGCCATACGCTCAACAATCACATCGTCAGCTACGTCGAATTCAACAACGTAGTCTACTGCGATACCCATTTCTTTTAGGCCATCAGCTTGAGGGATTGTGCGTGGGAAACCGTCTAGTAGGAAACCTTTCTCACAGTCATCTTGAGCGATACGCTCTTTGATAAGACCAAGGATAATTTCATCAGAAACTAGCTGACCCGCGTCGATTACTGATTTAGCTTGCTTACCAAGCTCAGTACCCGCTTTGATAGCAGCACGTAGCATGTCACCAGTTGAAATTTG
This sequence comes from Vibrio sp. FE10, assembly GCF_030297155.1. NCBI lineage: Bacteria > Pseudomonadati > Pseudomonadota > Gammaproteobacteria > Vibrionales > Vibrionaceae > Vibrio > Vibrio apostichopi. Next base: position 2,844,995 of record NZ_AP028067.1, read on the forward strand.
AGGGATACCAAATTTGTTCATGATGAAGTTAGCTTGAGTACCTTTACCCGCGCCAGGAGCACCTAGAAGAATGATGCGCATGTTTAATCCTCTTATAAAAATTATGATTTATACCGAAGCTCACTATCCCGCCTTTCTGGTTTAATTTAGGTCAAACAAGAGAGGTTAGGTAACAACTGAGGCTAAGCACAACTGTGAACAGAAGCAAAACGGTAAGTTTCGGTATAACGTTTAAAAATCATACAACTGGAGACGATAGGTTCATAGTCCCAGCTGATTAGGTCGAGCATTCTATCACATTAATATTCAATTTGGCTGAAATTAAGACTAAAGAATGTATCGACAGCGTTTGCGTTTGTCTTGTTAGCGACTTTAGCTACATTTCGATGAAGTTAAGCGACGTTCATAAAAAAAGCCCGCATTAGCGAGCTTTTAATTATAATTATGAGCTTAGCCCAAAGTCGAAAGACTAACGTTTTGTCAGTAGTTCGTTGATTGCACCTAAGAATTGTGACGGATCTTCCATTGAGCCCTTTTCAGCAAGCATAGCCTGGCCAAGTAGTAGCTCAACCCAGCGACCAAACGCCTGTTCGTCCGCTTCATCAGCCATCTGCTTAACGAGCGCATGCTCAGGATTAATCTCAAAGATGTACTTAACTTCAGGAGCAGCTTGACCCGCCGCTTCTAGAAGTTTAGCCATTTGAGTACCCATCTCGAAATCGTCGGTAACAACAACAGCTGGCGTGGTTGCTAGCTTGAATGTCGTGCGAACCTCTTTAACACGATCCCCAAGGTAAGTTTGAGTGCGATCAACAACAGACTTGAATTCTTCTTCCGTCTCTTTTTGCTTCTCTTTCTCTTCTTCACCTTCAAACTTACTTAGATCTAAGCCCGCTTTTGTGATCGATTGGAACTGCTTACCGTCGAAGTCAGTAAGGTAATTCATCACATACTCATCAATACGATCGTACATGAGAACAACTTCGATGCCTTTCGCTTTGAACTGCTCTAAGTGAGGGCTGTTCTTAGCTGCAGCATAGCTGTCTGCTGTTAGGTAATAAATCTTGTCTTGACCTTCCTTCATACGTTCAACGTAAGAAACGAGGCTGATGGTTTGCTCAACAGAATCTTCTTCCGTTGACGAGAAACGAAGGAGACCAGCGATTTTTTCTTTGTTCGCCATGTCTTCTGCTGGGCCTTCTTTTAATACTAGGCCGAACTCTTTCCAAAACTCCAAGTACTTGTCGTTGTCATTCTTCGCCATGCGCTCAAGCATCGTCAGCACACGCTTAGTACATGCACCACGAAGAGACTGAGTCACTTTGTTGTCTTGAAGAATTTCACGCGATACGTTGAGCGGCAGATCATTTGAGTCAATTAAGCCACGAACGAAACGCATGTAAGATGGCATAAACTGCTCTGCATCATCCATGATGAATACACGCTGTACATAAAGCTTTAAGCCGCTCTTGTGGTCACGGTTCATCATATCCCAAGGTGCTTTAGCTGGGATGTAAAGCAAGCTGGTGTAATCGTTCTTACCTTCAACCTTGTTGTGGCTCCACGTTAGTGGATCTGCGAAGTCATGAGAAACGTGCTTGTAAAACTCTTGGTACTCTTCTTTCTCGATATCAGATTTGTTACGAGTCCAAAGCGCTTGAGCTTTGTTGATCTGTTCCCAGTGCTTCTCTTCGGTGTCTTTACCTTCGTCATCTTTAACCGCAGTTAAGATAGAAACCGGGATGCCGATATGGTCAGAATATTTACCAATCACTTCACGTAAGCGCCACTCGTTTAAGAACTCTTTACCGTCTTCACGCATATGAAGAATGATGTCAGTACCACGAGATTCTTTAGTGATGTCTTCAATGGTGTAGTCGCCTTCACCCGCTGAATGCCATTGTACAGCTTCATCGCTTGCCAGGCCCGCAGCGCGAGTTCGAACAGTTACTGCATCTGCAACGATAAATGCAGAATAGAAACCAACGCCAAATTGGCCGATAAGCTGAGAGTCTTTGCTTTGGTCATCAGACAGCTTTGAGAAAAAGTCCGCCGTACCTGATTTAGCAATCGTGCCCAAATGCTCAATAACGTTGTCGCGGGTCATGCCGATACCGTTATCAGAAATGGTCAGAGTGTTAGATTCTGCGTTGAATGACAACTTCACGCCTAAATCCGCATCGCCTTGATAAAGGTCGCCATTTGATAGCGCTTGAAAACGAAGTTTGTCAGCCGCGTCAGATGCGTTAGAGATCAGCTCACGTAGGAAAATTTCTTTGTTTGAATACAGTGAGTGGATCATTAGATGAAGTAGTTGTTTTACTTCAGATTGAAAGCCACGAGTCTCTTTATTTTGCGTTGCTGTTTCGCTCATTTTTACTCCAAAACATCTATACTTTATGTTGAATACCAGAAGAGGCGTTACACAGGATACCACTCTTATGTTCATTAACATGAGGATGACAAATGTAAATTCAAGGTCAAAAATCATAAAAACACTGTTTTTTTGATCTGTTTTTATTATCCTTGAGGCTGATAAATATAAAAGAACATAAAAGAAGCCATGATTTGGTGAAGAATGAACGGAACTTCACCTGAGATTTGTCTATTTCGCACCCAAAATCATCCAAAATAGAAGAATTCAATGAGCAATATCGGCACAAAGTTTATTCTCGCACAACGGTTCGTATTCGACCCAAACAGCAATTCACTTGTTGATCAGGCCAGCGACGGTGAAGTCGTACGCCTTGGTAGCAATGAAAGCCGCATTCTCCTGATGTTGTCAGAAAGACCCAATGAAGTTATCACTCGTAACGAATTACACGAATATGTTTGGCGGGACCAAGGCTTTGAGGTGGACGACTCCAGCTTAACTCAAGCGGTATCGACACTCAGAAAAATGCTGAAAGACTCAACCAAGTCTCCAGAATTCGTAAAGACCGTGCCAAAGCGTGGCTACCAGTTTATCGCTTCTGTTGAACGTTCAGCGCCGCTTTCATCAAGCGAACAGCCTGTTATGGCTGAAATCGTAGAAAGTGAGATGGAACCGACGTTAGCGTTTACTACAACAGCCGAAGAAGTGGTCACCGAGATGACCGAGTCAGAACCTGTGGCTAAGGTTCAAGAGGCTAACTCTGAAGTAGAACCAAAAACTACGACCAACGTTGCCACGAGCAAAAGCAGCAATAAGTGGACAAGCTTTAGTATTCTGCTCGCTGCGCTCATCATGCCAATTCTGGTATTAACGTTTACTAATCCAGCTGAATCCGAGTTCAAAACACTGGCTGAAGTGGATGGCGTGAAGGTTCAATCACCAGTTAACCACCCAGATCTCAGCAGTTGGCTTCCCGCGATAGAGAAGTGTGTATTACGTTACAACACCAATCACACTGGCATGCTAAAGCCAACTGAGGTGATCGCAACAGGTGGACAAACCAACAACCTTGCCCTCAACTACATTCACCCGCAAGATTACTCGAGCGAAAACGTAACCCTAAGAATTTACGCAGACCAGTCGGATGTAAACGACATTTGTAACGGAGGTCAGTAACATGAAATTAAAAGTATCGATTATTTTACTGGTTCTATCTGCATTTTTAAGTGGTTGGTTATATTGGGGCAGCGATGCAAAAGTAGAGCGCTTGCTCACTCAGCATGAATGGCAATCTAAGATGGTCACTCTGATCAGCGACAACAAGCAAGCTGACTCAATCGGCCCGCTTCGTAAAGTTGAGCTATCATCGAATGCGAAATACCTACCAAATGGTACATACCTGAGAATGTCAGTGGTTAGGCTATACGGTACTCAAACTGAGCCTGCGAATGTCATCAACATTTCGGAAACTGGTCAGTGGGATATAAACGACAACTACCTATTGGTTTCACCAACAGAATTTAAAGATGTGACTTCAGCTCAGCGCCAAGATTTTTCAGAAGGGCAACTCGAACTGATCACTCAGGTTATTAAGATGGATGCCGAGCAGAGCCGACGCATTGATATCGTTAATCCGAAAGCACTGTTGCTGACTAGCTTGAACCACGGTTCTACTGTGTTGTTTTCAAACTAACTCTCTCGAGTAATAAATAAAGGGGCATTACGCCCCTTTTTTGTATCTAATGTCTGACATAAGATCTATCGATTGGATTTATTCACTTACCCTATTGTCGGCTCTTCTCTTAGCCAACTTTTCAAGTAACTAGCTCGTCAAAATGGCATTTGAAATATTAACGTTTGCCGTTAGCATCAAGTTACTGTTATAGAATTTAAAAGGCTAATCATGACGACAGAATCAAACTCGTTAAGCACGTCAATCACCAAGGCAACAATCGCAATACACTATTGTCGTCAATGTAACTGGATGCTTCGCTCTAGCTGGTTATGCCAAGAACTGCTGCATACCTTCAGTGAAGAAATTGAACAGGTGAGCTTACACCCGGATACCGGAGGTCGATTTGAGATCTTTTGTAATGGAGTGCAGATCTGGGAAAGAAAAGCGGATGGCGGTTTTCCTGAGGCGAAAGTGCTGAAGCAAAGAGTGCGAAACATCATTGCTCCAGACAGAGATCTTGGCCACGTAGACTCGAAGTAAGCCTTAACCGAGGCTTTACTTGTTTAGCTTCAGTTTGCCGGCGTGGTGTTGAATGGGCTTTAAACTAACCGCTTACAGCTGGCCACTCACAAGCAACTCGCCTTCAAGGCTAACCACTTTAAACGTACCGTTTTCGTATAACCCATAGCTTGCAGCATGATCATTTCGTGGGAATGTCGCCGAGCTTGGATTAAAGATGAAGATGCCATCCTGATATTCAGCGACAGGTATATGAGTATGACCATGGGCAATCACATCGCCCGCTTTTAACGCTGGGCGCTTACTTGAGTTGTAAAGGTGACCATGAGTTAAGAAGATACGCTGGCCGGACTCCAATAACACCCATGAGTAATCAACCATCATAGGGAAAGACAGCAGCATTTGGTCCACTTCACTGTCGCAATTACCACGAACCGCGATGATCTCTTGAGAAAACTCATTAAGTTTTTCAGCAACCGTTGGCGGGTTATACCCTTCAGGAATCGGATTTCTCGGACCATGATTCAGGATATCGCCAAGCAAAACTAAATATTGAGCACCAGACGCTTGGTATAACGCTAATACCTTTTCTGTTGCTGGCAGTGACCCATGTAAATCTGAAGCAAAAAATAATTTCACACGTACTTCTCCATAAAACTTATGAGGCTATTGTACGTATCGAAAAGCTAAACGTCACCTCTCGCCATACCGTTGATCACGATATTATTGTAACTAACCATACCGACTATCTTATTGTCACTGACCACTGGAGCGCGACTGATACCAAAACGTTCAAACAAGCGCGCACAATATTTCACATTCATATCAGCAGACACTGTCAAAGCAGGCTTAGTCATAATTTCATAAACGTTGGTTCGCTTTGGAGAACGGTTCTTAGCCAGCACTTTTTTGGCTATATCATTCATCAACACGATGCCGTACTCATCATCCTCGTGGCGTTTATCAACAATGATGGCTTTCACTTTGTGTGTTCTCGCCATCTCAATCGCTTCCAATACCGTGGTTAGCCCGTCAATAATCACGTACGTATTGGCCATTACATCGCCCACACGGATCTTTTCACTGGTACTCATAGTTCATCCTCCACAACCTTGGTTAACGTTTCGACTTGATGAGCGACGCCGACCGCATCTTCCACATCAATCTGCACAGCAATGCCCTGACCAGACTCTTGATCGAACTCCCCCACTTCACCGATGGTTTCTAGAATATGCCTAGCCAAATGCTCTTCAACCACAAACAGCAGCACATCTTTTTGCACCTCTAACGTTAAACCAAAGAAAGTACGTTTTTGGTTTAAGCCCTGCCCTCGGGCATTGTTAATCACCGTAGCACCGGTTGCACCCGCATCACGCGCGGCATCGAGCACGATGTCTGTCTTGCTCTCTTCTACAAACGCTAAGATAAGTTTAAAGCGCATCTTTGCTCTCCTTAGAGGATTGTGATCGGTTTAGCCATTGCGTTATTTGGGCATACGCCATCACAGATATAATTGGAAATAAGCTTGCGAATGCAATCAACCCGAAGCCATCGATCACCGGATTTCTTCCGGGCACCGTTGAGGCTAATCCCAAACCAAGTGCCGTGACTAAGGGAACCGTCACCGTTGAGGTCGTCACACCGCCAGAATCGTAAGCTAATGGAATAATCAATTTTGGGGCATAGAAGGTTTGAATCACCACAATGACATAGCCAAAAATGATGTAGTAATGAATCGGGTCACCAGCAACGATCCGATAGCTTCCAAGCGAGATGCCAATCGCAACGCCTAACGCCACGGCGATTCTCAAGCCATTAATGCGAATACTGCCACCAGACACTTGGTTCGCTTTAATGGCCACAGCGATCAGTGAAGGCTCGGCTATCGTGGTACTAAAGCCAATACAGAACGCGAACAGGTAGACCCAATAATAATCAAACCAAGCCAATGCTTGACCTGAACTCAGTTTAAACTCCGTTAGAAAACTCGATTCCGTCAGCTGCATCGCCATTGTTTCACCGAGAGGAAACAGCGCGAATTCTAACCCCATCAAGAATAACGATAAGCCAAGAATTACGTAGAAAAAGCCGAGTAATACTTTAGCGAGATTGGTAACAGGTTTGCGTAATACCGCCAACTGAAAGCCGAAGATAATGACCGCAATGGGGATCACATCGGTAACGGTACCAAGAAAGGTGCCGACAAATTGCTGCACGCTGATCATGTCACCACCATTCCGTACACCATGACAAACATCATTGGTAACAGTGAAGCAAAAGCAATCAAACCAAAACCATCGATCATAGGGTTACGCCCCTTAATCGCAGACGCGAGCCCCACTCCCAATGCCGTGACCAAAGGAACGGTAATGGTCGATGTTGTAACGCCTCCAGAATCGTAAGCAATCCCGATGATGTTCTCCGGAGCAAAAGCCGTAAGCACCACCACCCCGATATAACCACCAATGATCATGTATTGAATTGGCCAACCTTTTAATATTCGTAGCACGCCAAGTAAAATGGCGATGCCCACCGACAACGCCACTGTAAATCGTAAGCCATTCGCGTAGTGCTCCATCTCCTCTAAAGAGTTAGGGATAACACCGCCCTCTGCTGCCACTTCTGCCGCTTCCGCAGCAACGGCTGTCAAAGCAGGCTCCGCAATGGTTGTGCCAAACCCCAAACAAAAGGCAAAGGTCAGTAACCAGAACACGCTCCCCTTGCGTGCAAACGCTTGAGCCATTGACTCACCGATAGGGAAAAGCCCCATTTCGAGTCCAAAAATGAAGAAGGTCAGGCCTAAGACAACCAATACTAAACCCAGTAAAATAGACAACAGATGAGGAAGGGGTTCCTGAAGGACAACGAGCTGAAAGAAAGCAATCACCGCTACAATTGGCAATAGATCCCTTAAGCTGCCTAGCATGGCTTTAAACAAAGCTAGCATTGCCCTCATCGCGATTCCTTCTCGTTGAGATAATGTCTGGTTATAAGTTACTCATAATGATGGCAAATCCTTATCAAAGCTTATGTGACAAATATTACGCAGTTGGTAACATATCCGAGTAAAATCCATAAGTGTGATAACGGTACACATCCTAAGTTGGTGAATTTAATTTCAATCTTTCATAAATTGAAAACACGTAATTTAGGTATCACACGATTGAAACCAACTGATCGTTATAGTGATTTTTTCGTATTGGTTGGCGATTAAAAACAAGCCATGTCTATAATTATGTTTAATAAGGAGATTGGTATGAAGATATTGTTAACTGGTGGTACTGGATTTATTGGCTCTGAATTGATCAAGAGTTGGAACACTGACGACGTGACTTTACTGACACGAAGTCCTGAAAAAGCAAAGCAAAGCCTGCACCATCTGAACCAGAACAACCTTCATTACATACAATCCCTTGATGAACTCAACGACCTCAATAACTTCGATGTGGTGGTTAACCTTGCTGGCGAACCGATTGCAGACAAGCGTTGGAGCGAACAGCAAAAAGAGAGAATCTGTAGTAGCCGCTGGCACATCACAGAAAAACTGGTCGAGTTAATTCATGCCAGCAGCAACCCACCCGATGTTTTTATTAGCGGGTCAGCCGTTGGCTATTATGGCGATCAACAACAACAGCCGTTTGACGAATCATTACAAGTTGAGGATGAGAGTTTCCCTCATAAAGTCTGTGCCCACTGGGAAGAAATAGCTAAACGAGCTCAATCAGATAACACACGTGTGCTCCTACTTCGAACAGGGATTGTGTTGGGCGAAAATGGCGGCGCACTTAAGAAGATGCTAATGCCTTACAAACTTGGTGTAGGTGGGCCTCTAGGTTCAGGCAAGCAGTACATGCCATGGATTCACATGCTCGATATGGTGAGAGCCATCAACCACTTGCTGTCTGCCCCTCACGCTCAAGGCGAGTTTAATATGTGTGCCCCGCACCCTGTCACCAACAAACTGTTCAGCAGCACGTTAGCCAAACAATTGGGCCGACCTCATTTCTTGTTCACACCGAAATGGGCAATGTCGCTGCTGATGGGTGAATCGTCATGCTTGTTATTCGACAGCATTCGCTCTAAACCAAAGAAACTCACCGAAATGGGATTCATCTTTAGTTACTCAAGAATCGAGCCTGCACTAAAAAACTTGTTACAACATCAAGACTAATTCTTTACCCTAGAGTTAGAGAGACTCTAATAAAGGATTAAGCGTGAACAAGTCGATTCTTATCACTGGTTGTTCAACGGGTATTGGTTACACATGTGCTCATGCGCTTCAAAAGCGTGGTTTTCATGTCATTGCATCGTGTCGTCATCCGCAAGATGTGCAGCGCCTGCAAGATGAAGGACTGACCTGCATACAGCTCGACCTTTCTAATCAAGAAAGCATTGAACAAGCTGCACAGCTTGCTATCGAGCTGGCGCCTAACGGATTGTATGCCTTGTTCAATAACGGCGCTTATGGTCAAGCAGGAGCCTTAGAAGACTTGCCGACACAAGGGCTCAAAGAACAGTTCGAAACGAATTTCTTTGGTTGGCATCATCTCGTTTGTCAGATCCTCCCGCACATGCGTGAGCGCGGCGAAGGTCGCATCGTCCAAAACAGTTCAGTCTTAGGCTTTGCAGCAATGAAGTACCGTGGCGCTTACAACGCTTCGAAATTCGCGCTTGAAGGATGGACTGATACATTACGTTTAGAACTGCATGGTAGCGGTATACATATTTCGTTATTACAACCCGGTCCAATTGAAACCCAGTTTAGAAATAACGCCCTGAAAGCATTCAATAAATGGATCACCATTACTGGCAGCGCTCATCAGGAAGCTTATCAACAGCAAAAAGACCGGCTCGAAAAAGAATCTTCAAACAACGCTTTTGTTCTGCCTCCGGAGAGCTGTGTAGAGCCCGTATTACACGCCTTAACAGCGCGCAAACCTAAGCTAAGATACCGAGTTACAACACCGACTAAAGTCTTCGCTGTGTTAAAAAGGATTCTACCGAGTCGCTGGCTAGACCCTATTTTGAGAAAAGCTGCATAAATTTCTAACTTTGAATGCATCGTCGCAAACTTTAATGTAACGATGTAATTTTTCCGTAACAATAAGATGTCATGATTTACCCTATCTCATCGATTATCCCCAATTGATGAATCGACTTCTGGATATTTCATGACTTTAAACCGCCTGAATTGGGTTGGTGTGAGTCTGGCTATTACGTTGTTTATTCTGTTTTGAATATCTCACGCAACGCCTCACTAACCACCTCAAAGATCACGCTATGCCTTTCGTGTTGATATGACAACTCTATCAACACTGAGGCATAGCGTTTTTTAATTTCTCTCTTTTAACTGAGATAATTAAGTTAGATCTTGAAGTTACCAGCATCTCCCCCCATATTTGCAACGTACCCACAAAACACACCTCAAGGAACGTAAATGCAATCTCCGCATATTGTTGAACTTAATGAGCAGAACTTTCGTCAAGTATTAGAAACCTCAATGCAGACGCCTGTACTCATCCACTTTTGGGCACCAATGAGCCAAGAAAGTGCTCAGGTGATTCCTGAACTGCAAACATTAACTCAGCAATACAATGGTGCTTTTACTTTAGCTCTGTTGAATTGTGAACAAGAGCAGGCAATTGCTAGCCAATTTGGCGTACAAGCACTCCCTACTATTGCATTGTTTGTTAACGGTCAGCCTGTTGATGGTTTAGGTGGTCCACAAAGCATCGAAGCGATTGTTGAGATGTTAGGTAAACATCTTCCAAATCAAGATGAACTCGCACTGCGTCAAGCTCTCGAACAGATGCAAGCAGGTGAACACACGCAAGCTCTCGCAGCCATGCAGCAACTGCCAACAGAGTTGACCAGCAAAGGCGAAGTAAAACTGGCGATCGCAGAATGTTTGCTAGAAACGCAGCAATTTGAGCTGGCTGAAACTCAACTGTCGACTATCCCTCTGGAATATCAAGACAACTACTACAAAGGCTTAGTCGCTAAGCTCGAGCTGCATAAACAAGCGGCAGACAGCCCTGAAATTCAAGCGCTAGAAACAACGCTTCAGCAAAACCCAAGCGATGCTAAAACAGCCTCTGACCTAGCTCTTCAATACCACCAAGTGAACCGTAGCGAAGAAGCAATGGATTTACTGTGGTCATTCTTAGCGAAAGACCTCAACACCCTAGATGGTGATATGAAAAAAGAATTCATGGATATCTTGAGCGCACTTGGACAAGGCAATGCAGTTGCGAGCAAATACCGCCGCCAACTGTACTCTCTGCTTTACTAATTCGAACGCGAACAAGTTGATAAGTACTGAGGAAAAATCACTCAGATAAATGATAAAAACCTCAGCAATCTTATCGCATAACACAAAGTAAAATGGGTCATAAAATCAAGGTTTTATGGCCCATTTCTCGTTTATAAATTTGCTCGAATTTTAAATATGAGCCAGTATGAGTAAAGAACTATCAAAAACTCACACTTGCAAAG